>JBOHJT010000008.1:0-32583 GCA_050728715.1 Methylocella sp. | reverse complement strand
GAATTACGGTGTGGCCGCCGCGGCGCTGAACTACTACGGCAAGTCCGTGCATGAGCTTACGATCGCGCAAGCCGCCTATCTCGCCGCCTTGCCGAAGGCGCCGAACAATTATCATCCTTTCTTGAAGCACGAACGGGCGATCGAGCGGCGCAATTGGGTCATCGACCGGATGGTCGAGAACGGCTATGTCTCGCGCCAGGACGGCGAGAGCGCCAAGGCCGAGGGGCTCGGCGTCAATCCCAGGGTCCTATCGCCCGATGCTTTCGCCGCCGGCTTTTTCGCCGAGGAGGTCCGCCGCGAGGTCAGCGATCGTTACGGCGAGAAGAAACTATATGAAGGCGGTCTTTCGGTTCGCAGCACGCTCGATCCGAAAATGCAGCTGATGGCAAGGCGCGCCCTGGTCGACGGCCTTGTCCGCTACGACGAGGCGCATGGTTTTCGTGGTCCCATGCGCCACATCGACATCAGCCAGGATTGGGGAATTCCGCTTGCCGATGTTCGGGCCTTGGGCGATGTCGCACCTTGGCGGCTCGCCGTAGTTCTCAATGCCGCCGATGGCGGCGCCCGAATCGGCTTGCAACCGCACCGGGAAAAATCCGGCGAGATCGAGCGCGAACGCGAATCCGGCACGCTCACGATGGCCGGGCTTCATTGGACCCGTGGTAGCGGCTCCCGCGCGTCGCTGGGGCCGGGCGATGTGATCTATGTCGAGCCGATCGAGGGAAATCCTCAGCAGTACCGGCTGCGCCAAATCCCGGAAGTCAGCGGCGCGATCGTCGTGATGGACCCCTACACCGGCCGCGTGTTCGCCATGGCCGGCGGTTTTTCCTTCGACCAGTCCGAGTTCAATCGCGCGACGCAAGCCATGCGCCAGCCGGGTTCCTCGTTTAAGCCTTTCGTCTATGCCACGGCACTCGACAATGGCTATACGCCGTCCTCCATCATACTCGACGAGCCCATAGAAATCGATCAGGGACCAGGTCTTCCGGCTTGGCGTCCGGAAAACTTCGAGGGCAAGTCGAGCGGTCCCCACACCTTGCGCTATGGGGTCGAGCATTCGATCAATCAGATGACCGTGCGGCTCGCCCGCGATGTCGGTATGCCGCTCATCGTCGAATATGCCAAGCGCTTCGGTATCTACGACGATCTGCCGCCCTACCTTGCGATGTCGCTTGGTTCCGGCGAAACGACCTTGATGCGCCTGACCACCGCCTATTCGATGCTCGCCAACGGCGGCAAGAGAATCAAGGAAACCTTGATCGACCGCATCCAGGACCGCTGGGGTCATACGATCTACCGGCACGACGAGCGAATCTGCGAGGGTTGCGACGCGCCGGCATGGCAGAATCAAGAAGAGCCGAGACTCATCGACAAACGGGAGCAAGTGCTCGATCCCCTCACCGCTTATCAGATCACCTCGATCATGGAAGGAGTCATCCAGCGCGGCACCGGCCAAGCGATCAAGGAAGTCGGCAAGCACCTCGCCGGCAAAACCGGGACCACCAACGACGCCAAGGATCTTTGGTTCATCGGTTATTCGCCCGATCTCGCGGTCGGCGTATTCATGGGTTACGATCAGCCGCGCTCGCTCGGGGATTCGGCGCAAGCCGCGCATTATACGGCGCCGATCTTCCGCGACTTCATGAAGATGGCGCTTGCCGGCAAACCCGACATTCCATTCCGGGCGCCGCCGGGCATCAAGCTGATCTGGGTCAACGCGAAAACGGGAATCCGGACGAGCGCGAGTTCCCCCGGCGCAATCCAAGAGGCGTTCAAGCCGGGCACGGCGCCGCCGGACTCCTATGCCATTGGTGACGCGACGCCCCGGGCGCAAACGGTCGATCACGACACCGATCGTCTGGTCGGGACCGGGACCGGCGGGTTGTATTAGAGTACTGGTTGATGTGGAGCCTTCCCTCGCCAGCGTCTGGCGCTGGGCCAATAGGGGTGGGCGGAGCAAATCTCCTTATTTCAATTTCAATACAACGGCGTCGATCGTTGCCTTTGACACCAGCAATCTTCACGATCACAAAAATAAACCACGGATGCCAAAACTTTTATCCGCGGATACGTTGATTTCCTAAAATTCATTCTTTACCTGCCATGCTAGCAAGTGATCACGTCAGGAGATCTGCGGATCTTATCCACAGGCCCGCGCATCGGCAAAATGGGAATACTTAGGTGTTGATATGCGGCTCGTCGTGCAGAACGACATTCAACAATGAACTGTGGACTTCGATGCCGCCGTTGCCGCCGTTGTAGTCAATAAGGCCCAGTTTTCGAAATTTGTTCATGAAAAAACTCACCCGGGACCGGGTCGTTCCGATCATATCCGCAAGCGTCTCCTGGCTGATTTTCGCGGCAATCGGTTCCAGTTTCCCTTCCTTGCCAAAGTTCGCCAGCAGCAGGAGCAGCCGGGCAAGACGTTTCTCACTCGAATTGAACAGCTGATCGACGAGGTCCGCCTCGACGCGGATGGCCCGGGCCAGAAGATGGGCAATGAACATCCCGGCGAACGCTGGCTCTTGATGAATCACGCGGACAATAGCCGCTTTTTCCAATCGCACGATGACGGAGTCCACCATCGTCACCGCCGTCGCTATGCGCTGCGCCTGCCCGGCAAGACATCCTTCCCCGAAGAAATCGTTCGTTCCAAGCATCGCGACGACTGCTTCCTTGCCTTGCTCCGAAACGACGGTGACCTTCACCTTGCCTTTCTGGATGTAGAAGACCGCATCCGCGGGGTCTCCCTGCGCAAAGACGATCTCGTCCGTGCGGTACTCCCCGATGCTGCGGCCCTCGCCAACCTTGGCGAGAAAAGATTTCGGGTCGAACGATGGCTGCCGTTTGAGTGCCATGGCACCTCCCGTGCCGCGAGTCTCCCGCCGAGGAGCATCGGCGCGCGCTTCTGGCCGGCGAGGAGGCGCTTAAGACCGGCCAGAGCCCCCTCCGTGCGACCGGTTCGTGAGCATTGTATAACTGTTAACAGTGGACAAGTATAAATTTATGCATCGCCCCTATGTCAAAATACCCTCGCATTCGCCATTCGCATATTCGCTCATGGTAGTCCCAGACAACCTGTCTGGTCTGTAGCCGGCCGGTTCGTAGTAGACCGCATCCGCGGTGTCTCCCTGCGCGCAAAGACGATCCCGTCCATTCGGTACGCCCCAATGCTGCGGCCCTCGCCAACCTTGGCGAGAAAAGATCGTGGATCGAATGACGGCGGGCGTTTGCGCGCCATGACACGACCTTCTGCGCAGGGAAGTGTCCCGTGTGTGGATGGCCCCCGGCTTGCCAGGATTTTTTGCGCGCGGCTTGGCCGCTTGCGGTCAGGTGTCCGGCCCATCAATGCGGTCGCACATGCGGTCGCACATGGACCGCCGGCCCTGACCGGTTCCGCGGATCGAGGCCTTATCGGTTTGCCGCGATCATTAGTCCCTTGAGACACCGCGGGTTTTTCTCGATCCGCCGGCCGGCCGGCCGGCTTTGCCATCACGCTTCATTGCCGTCGCAAGCTTGCGGTCGCGCCAAGCGCTCACGCGCTCGTTCTTCTCGATCAAGCGGGATGGCATGTCTCGAAGAAGCTGCCGGTTCTCGGCGACATCACCCTCGTCCCATTGCCGCCAAAGTCACCCGAGCTCAATCCAGTGGAAAACATCTGGCAATTCCTAAGCGGCAACTGGCTCTTGAGCTCGCCGAAGGACCAACCGCGTCTTCAAATCCTACGCTGACATCCTCGACCACTGCTGCTTCCCTTGGAACAAGCTCATCGACATGCGCTGGAAAATCATCTCCATCGGAACGAGGGAGTGGCCCTATCGGACATGATCAACGAGACTCGCTAGAAGATGTTCTCGATACGGGCAACTGTGCTTCGGATGGATGGGCGAAGCGAGCCAAAGGCTCCATCAAGCCGCGCTTGATGGCGGAGCAATCGCTTCCCAAGCGATTGCGGAGGTATGGCGAGCGGAGGCCGACAGAGCCGATCGCGGCACTGCGATCGAGGAAAAGCCCGGCCGCCGCGGCCTGATAGAGCCGGATTCATCGCCGGGCCTATCGCCACCGCGAACGGAGCCGAGGCGCAAAGGAGGGCCATACGACGCCCGCGCGCCTGCGCGCCCCGCCTGTCTTTGGCGATCAAAAGTACGGCATGGGAGCCGGTGCGCGCCATCGGCATTGCTCGCGCGCGATGCAAGATCAAGCTGACGAACCTCGCCTCCAACATGCGCCGCTTCGTCCGCTCTCCGTTCGCCACTGCATCAAACATTGTTTGATGGCGCCTCCGGCTCGCTTCGCTCGAGCGGATGACGGCGGCGGCCGGGTGAACCGGCGCGTTTGCCGCCTCGATAGTATGCGCAGCTTGCCTGAGCACCCGCTGGCGAGGGTGACGGCTCCAAATAGCCTCGCGTATCACTGGATGTCATGCCCTGACATCAAAGATGCGTCCTTTATCAAGGCCTTGATCAGGATTTAGCTTGGAATTGCTGGCCCTTGGCAGGGGGGCTTGCGGAACGCAGCGCGAACATATATCGTTCGTTCACCGTTTGTGCAATATCGAGTCGCGGCGGGTCGCGGCGCGGGCGCCGCGCACGCGCAAGGGCGGCATAAAGAGGCGTAAATGAAGAGAGGGCCCGGCCAATGTTGACAAGAAAGCAAAGCGAGCTGTTGCGCTTCATTCACGAGCGCCTGAAGGAGACCGGAGTTCCGCCCTCCTTCGATGAGATGAAGGACGCCTTATTCTTGCGCTCCAAATCAGGGATTCACCGGCTGATCATCGCGCTCGAGGAACGCGGTTTTATCCGCCGCCTGCCTAATCGCGCGCGCGCGCTCGAGGTTTTGCGCTTGCCGGACTCCTCGACGCCGGCCGATAGCGGCCGCGGCAAAAGGTTCGCGCCGAACGTCATCGAGGGCACTCTCGGCCGGGTCCGCGCATGGGTGCAGAGCGACTCCGGCGACGAGCTCGAACGGTCGTCGATCGCGATCCCGGTCATGGGCCGGATCGCCGCGGGGACGCCGATAGCGGCCCTGCAAAACCGCAGCCACACCATCAGCCTGCCGCCGGACATGTTGCCGCCGGGAGACTATTATGCGCTCGAGGTACGCGGCGATTCGATGATCGACGCGGGCATATTCGACAACGATATAGTGGTGATTCGCAAACAAGATACCGCCGAAACCGGCGACATCGTGGTCGCCTTGATCGACGACGAGGAAGCGACATTGAAACGGCTGCGCAGGCGCGGCGCCTCGATCGCGCTAGAAGCCGCCAATCCGGCCTATGAGACGCGCATTTTCGGCCCCGACCGGGTCCGCATTCAGGGCAAGCTCGTCAACCTCGTTCGCAAATATTAAATGCCCCGCGGGCTCCTCGCCAAGGCGCAAGCCGTCAACGGCCCGCGGGAAAAAACAGGGTGTGGTTCATGCGGCGCTCAAGGCATCGATCGACTGCGAGGGCGCACGGCCCTTGGCCCGCCTGGGCGGCAGCGCTAAAGCCCAGCCGCCAATTTCGGGGGTGGGCGAAGCCGGGCCGCTGAGATCCCTGGGAAGCGGCTTCAAAGGCCGACACCACAGAAGACAAACGCACACGCGACTTCCCGGCTGTTCCGGGCAGTGATTTTCGGCGGCCGGGCGGGAAGTTGGAGCTTCAACTGTCGCGGCGGGGGCAACCGATCCTGCGCGGGCTCCGTCTAGCGGGACAAGACCGTGGCCCGATCGTCCGTCTTGGACGGTTCGACAGCGATTATCCGCCAGGCGGGCGCGTTTTTTCGAGCACGACTCTCGCCGTCCATACCGGCGGCAAGGTCTTCAGCCGCCGTTTCAGAGTGACCAGCGAACGATAGGCCGGGAACGCCACGAAAATATGCGCTTCGATGCGGGTTTCGAGCTGGCGATGGATGGGACGGATCGCCAGATCGTTCTTCAACTTCTTGAACGCTTGCTCGACCTCGACCAAGCGCGAATAGCGCCGCCACGGATGGGCTCGATCGCCGCTCTCGATATTGGAGCGCGGCAAATAGCGGTCTTCGCGCCGCCGCGCACGCCGTAATGTCTTCCTGTTCAGCGCGAGATGGAATGTGACGGATGTGACCGCATTGCCATTGGCGGAGCGAAAACCGGCCGTTGGGGCGGCGGAAAATCAGGCCAGTTTGCGGCGGAGGCAAAGCTCGCGCCTCGTTTGCCCCGGCGGAGATGGCCGGCGTTTCGCGGCCGGGATGAACGCGGTTTTCAGCAGACGGGGATGATTTCGCCGGTTTCGCAAACGCTGGCTCCGGCGGCATTAGCGCCGTCTTATACTTCGCAATTTTTCCAAAATAAAAAATAAGGCGGCACGGGACAACATGTTAAAGCGATACAGGCTCCATCGAGCGCAAATTGTTTGTGTCAAAATTTTAGCCAAAAGCTTTGCAACATTCTCTTGGAATTCCTCGTGAGCGGCTTGTGGTAAGCTTTTTGGCGTGCTTAAGCTGCCAGACATCGAGTAGTTCCTTGCCAGCCAATGTGCGTCAGCCTCCGCTATGTCGAGCAATTGTTCTCGATATGGCTGACTCAATTTCCATCGATAGCAATTACTATGCTCTTGCAGTTTTTTCTTCAACATTGATCTTACGTACTGCAATTTTATGAATTCAATGTACGCGCTTTTACTTCTGAATGCACTTTCACTCTGATTAGCAATATTTATTAGCCTCAACGCCTCCGTAACACTTGCATCCAATGACGCATTGCATTTGTGTCCGTCTGTTCGTTTATTTCTAAGATGCAGCAGGCCAATTTTTGATAGAATAGAATAAATTATATCTGACGCTTCATTGTAATCGAATACGATTATATTATCGCTGCCGAATGACGATTCCCACAATCTTATTGTATCGGCATATCTCATGTAGAGTTTGTCCGGCATCAGAACCATCTCAGCATATTCGTCGAGCGTTTGGTCCGAACCACTCATCACGTGTGTGGAGTAAGACGAAAAAAGTCGAGACAAGTGATCACGCAAGGCTAAAACGATACGGCACTCATATTCGTTGAAATCTTCAGCAAGCTTTTCGATGTGAGTGGCACGGAAGCGAGAAGATAGATGTTCCGAACTAATGATCACTGTCTCGACGTTGGAAGACTCGATTTCTCTTTTGAGCGATTTCACCATCTCGAAACGAGTGATAGTATACCGAAGATAGAAATCGTCCAGACTTTCCGAGGATAGATAGCTTGCCGTCAATGGAGCGTGGTTCAACACATAAAACGCAGAAGACCTGGTTGGGTATAATACGTTATGCCTCATGAAACGTCGCGCATTGCGAGTACAAAAGCGCTGAAAAGACGTCGTTCCGGTCTTCTCAAGACCAATGTGAAATATGATTTTGATATGGCGCGAATGCATACGATGGATCGGTGTCGGCTGGTTGGCCAATGCTGCGAGATATCTTGATTAGATGCTTAATCCTATGCCGGCACATAGGTCACTAACATTATGGTTGGTGAACTTCGCCGGACGTTGTCTCGCTTGATATTGAAAAGCGCGAACGCTGGTTGCGAACCTACGCAGCCTTCGCGGTTTCGGCAAGAGGCGCGTTCGTTGAACCGGCTCTTACTTGCCGACGGCGACCGCCGTCTGGAGAAGCGGAAGCTGCGAAGGGCCAAGAACCGAAGGGCGCATCACTGGGGCAAGACGCAAGGCAAGATTGGCTTTCACGGCGCCAAGGTGGCGCTTGCCCGCCCGCGCCCGCGTGGCTTCGACTTTCACCCTTTGAGCGCCGATCCCGGTCTGGATCTGGCGAACCGCCGTGGCGAACGACGGCGGCCGCCCGGACGGGAGACCGGGGTTCGCGGCAAGACCCATATCGAATTCGACCGCAACCGCCCGTGCAATCAACCGCCGCGCCCCAGAGCGCGGGATTTCGCCGCGCGGATCATCGCTTTCGTCTTTCTGCCGGAGAGGAACGCCTCTTTTCTCATTCATGGCGTAACGCTCCTTCTTGGGGATTTTGGCGGTTTGGCCGCCAACCCCGTTACGCCGCCTACTCCCTCCGTCACCCAGTTTCCCGAATCCTCTCCCGGCGAGCCGATGCATATTCCTTTGTCGCCCGTACTCGATGTTGAGCCACTTGTCGCCGCGACCCGGCAAATTCAAGGTTTTTCCATTTCTGGAGCCATTGTGCGGCTGCTGAAACGCATGGCTCTCAGAATTCCCATGCGCGCCGGAGATGACTGAGACTAAGGCGAACTTCTTGCGTGTTGACGCTCATGCTATGTTGGCGGGATGAAAAGGCCAGCCCCTATCGAGAGCCTCGGCGAAGCACAAGCGCGCCGCGAGCATGCCCGCCTTGGGGAAGAAATCGGCGCGCATGACCGGCGCTATTACACGGAGGATGCGCCAACAGTCTCGGATGCCGACTACGACGCGCTGCGGCGGCGCTATGAAGCGATCGAGGCCGCCTTTCCGGACCTCGCGACGCCCGAATCTCTGACAAAGAAAGTCGGTGCCGCGCCGTCGGAAAGATTCGCGAAGGCACGCCATCGCGTGCCGATGCTCTCGCTCGGCAATATCTTCGCCGGCGACGACGTAGCGGAATTTGCTGCGCGTGTGCGCCGGTTCCTCGGGTTTGGCCCCGAAGCGCCGCTCGACATCACGGCGGAACCAAAGATCGACGGACTCTCGTGCTCGCTGCGCTACGTCAAAGGTGAACTCGTGGAAGCGGCCACGCGCGGCGACGGCTTTGAGGGCGAGGACGTCACCGCCAACGTGCGCACCGTTGGTGAAATTCCAAAGGCTCTCGCTGGCGCGGCGCCCGAAATTCTCGAGGTGCGCGGCGAAGTCTATATGACGCACATGGATTTCGCCGCGTTGAACGCGCGGCAGACGCAAGCGGGTAAGACGCTCTTTGCCAATCCGCGCAATGCGGCGGCGGGCTCGCTGCGCCAGCTCGATGCCGGCATCACCGCCGGGCGGCCTCTGCATTTCTTCGCCTACGCCTGGGGCGAGGTGAGTGCCTTGCCCGCCTCGACGCAAATGGGCATGATCGCGGCGTTCAAGGATTTCGGGCTTCCCGTCAATCCGCTTACGGTGCTCTGCCATTCGGCGGACGGCCTCATCGCGCATTACCGGCGGATTGAGCAGATGCGCGCGCGGCTCGGCTACGACATCGACGGCGTGGTCTATAAGGTCGATAGCCTCGCGCTGCAAAATCGCCTGGGCTTTGTGTCGTGCTCGCCGCGCTGGGCGGTGGCGCATAAGTTCCCCGCCGAAAAGGCGACAACCGTGTTGCGCGGCATCGAAATCAACGTCGGGCGCACCGGTGCCCTAACGCCAGTGGCAAAGCTCGATCCGGTGACCGTCGGTGGCGTGGTCGTCGCCAATGCGACGCTGCATAACGAGGACGAGATCTCCCGCAAGGATATTCGCATCGGCGACACGGTGACGGTCCAGCGCGCGGGCGATGTCATTCCGCAGGTTCTCGGGCCTATCCTGGAACGGCGGCCGAAGGACGCAAAACGTTACGAGTTTCCCCAAAAATGCCCGGTCTGCGGCTCGGCGGCGGTTCGCGAGATCGATCCAAAGACCGGCGCCGCCGACGTCGTGCGCCGCTGCACCGGCGGCCTTGTCTGCACGGCGCAAATGGTCGAACGCCTAAAGCATTTCGTCTCCCGCAATGCGTTCGATATCGAGGGCCTTGGCGACAAGCAGATCGAGCAATTTTTCCGCGACGGTTTGATCAAGACGCCCGCCGATATTTTTACGCTCGAAGCGCGGGACGCACGCAGCTCGCAGAAACTGCAGGACCGCGAAGGTTTTGGCGAAACCTCGGTCAGAAATCTTTTCAACGCAATCGAAGCGCGCCACACGCTCCCGCTCAATCGCTTCATTTTCGCGCTCGGCATCAGGCATGTCGGCGAAACCAACGCCCGGCGTCTCGCCCGCTATTTTTGTTCCTTCGAGGCGCTGCGTGAAACCGCGCGTGCCGCAACCGAAGGGTCCGAGGCCCGCGCGGAAATCAACAATATTGAAGGCTTTGGAGAAGTGGTGGCGGAAGCCATCGCCGATTTTTTTGCCGAAAGGCACAATGAGGACGTTCTCGACGCCCTGCTCGCGCATGTGACGCCGCTGCCGATGGAGGCCGCCGCTTCGAAAAGCCCGGTCGCGGGCAAGACGATTGTCTTTACCGGCTCGCTCGAACGCATGACCCGCGACGAGGCCAAGGCGATGGCCGAGCGGCTCGGCGCGAGGGTCGCGGCGTCCGTCTCCAAGAAAACCGATCTCGTCGTGTCCGGGCCTGGCGCTGGTTCAAAACTGGCGAAGGCGGCCGAACTCGGCATTGAAACGATGAGCGAGGAGGATTGGCTGAGGCTGACGGGGCAGGAGGCTTAAAGCAAGTCTCGGCGTGCATTTCAAACGCTCCCCCCTCATCCTGAGGAGGCCGCGAAGCGGCCGTCTCGAAGGATGATTCGCTTGAGGTTGGGAACCGGCATCATGATGACCGTCAGGGTGATTTGCCCGGCGGCGGCGTCAATGATCATTTGCATGCGGCGCAAGTCGAGGGCGGCCGGGCTCTGCAATGCAGAAGCAGTTCATTTGGTCGGCATCGCGCAATATGCGGTCATTTGCGATTGTCGCAGAGTACTAGACCAAAGCACTACGCTTCGAAGACCAAAGCGAGTTCGTCCGCGCTCTTCATGCGGATCACGCGCTTCACGAATTTGGAAACGTCGGAAACCGCATAGTCGACCGCCAGCTCTACTACTCGCTCGCCGCGTCTGCGCTTCGTCTTCCAGTCCGCGTAGGGATAGTTTAATATCCGCTGGAACGTCGAATAGCCACGGGGGTGAGGAATAGGCTTGGTGCAACCGCTATTCATCGGACAGAGCCAAACGCGCTCGGTGTATGCCTCAACGAGAGCTTTCGAATCCAGCTCCAACACGTCATGTTCCAGTGCGCGATAGGTGCCGGCGTTCAACAGACAAATAAGGCGTTCGCGAGTTAGCCAGAAAAAGACTTTGGAATTCAGCAAACGGTACCACTGCGGGGGTGATATTCCGTCCAGTAGGCATCGTTCAAGTCCTTTGTCGTCCATCGGCCGTTGATCTCTGACTACTGCCGGCGCAAGCCCATGCCTGCGTAGTGTTACGCTCGACGGGCGTCTTTCCGCTTCGATCTCAAGCCTTCTTGCACCTGAAATTCCATATGTGTCGAGCAGTGCGCTTGTACTCAGAAGACCTCTGGAGTGGATCGACAGCCAACTGCCGCGCTCTGCCATGTGGTAGAGCGTCGGACAATCGGTCAGTAGTTCTTCGAGTTCGTCGCCGGTCACCAAGCGCGCCTATCAATTATGTTGCGCCAATGAAAGTTGGTTGAGATTAGGCTCACCGGTACACCCGAGACGCGTTCGACCTCCTCTATGAAACGGACTGCATCGAGCGTCAATTGATCAAAGCGGTAGGACTCGCGATTGGTCTTGTCGAGATAGTCTACAAATGTGAGCGCGATATCCGTTGGGCCGTTTAGAGTTGTAGAGCGTCGAAGCTGTTCCCAATCAAATTCCGCTAGCCGGCGCTGCCTCTTCGTCGTTGTTGTCGTTTCAGTTTTTTTCAATTCCCCGATGTCGATACCAGAACGTTGAGCAAGTTCCTCGTATGAGATTTCGAGCTTCATATCTCCGGATGGACCGCCGACACGTATAGGATAAGTCCGGCAAACCATTACGACCCGCCTCACTCTCATACAAGCGATGCCGGCATCAGCCAAACATCCCGCAACGCTCGTTTCGCGTGACGTCACATGCGGATAAAGTCCATGATGAAGGCTTAGGCTTGTACCTTGGGTTCCTTCGAGGAGGACATGCTCTCTTCTGACGTATGCTTCTTCCAAGATAGCCTGACTGTCCCGAATGAATGGTCTCAGATCCGCAATGTCCTTAGCGAATCTAACCGGGGGAGAAATCTTGCCGCCTCTCCCCATGATCTTGCGCGCGCTCGCTGCCCCGACCCCTTGTGCTGTGGAGCTGATTGAAGCGAGCAGTTTCTTCTCCTGATCAATGTCCGCATCCTCAATGACCATTGCGGACGGATCGATGCTTAATCGATCGGCGTCAATGTGATGAAACGCAATCTCTTGCATTAGTTTCGGCGGGTAGATCACCGCTCCGGCACCGAGGAGAAGTTGAGCCTTGGGCGCTCTTGCCGTACCGGAAGGCAAATGAAAATAGGCCTCTGGCTCAGGCTCCGCGAACACCTTATGGCCCGCGTTCGGACCGCCAACTCTGACAAGAAGAGAATACTCGGGAGCAATGTGGCCGACGATGTTACCTTTACCCTCACTACCATACTGACCGCCCACTAGGACGTCGACCAGAGGCGTTGTGATGCGCGGATAGAGTCCAAGCAACGCAAAGGAACGACCAAGAACGGCCTCGGGTGTGCACCGGTCGGTCGCTACGACAGTATCAGCGAGATCGGCCAGCTTCCCAACCTCCCGCTCTGTCTTGCTCTTTCGAACATCTTCATAGTTCTGGAACTCTTTGGTCTTCGCGTCACGCTCGGCATAGCGTTTAGCCAGCTCGTCGTCAGATGCGTCGACATGGATATGGTGGACAGCAGTGCCATACGCCTCTCGGATGGATTTCACCTGTCCTGGAATCCGAGCCGAATCGACGACAAAAAAACCGCTCGCAGCGGGACCTCCGACATTATCTTCAATGAAACGCACAAGTGAATTCTTGACCCAAGCGCCGCCGTCCGCCTTGTCCAGCTTCTCACCTGCCCTCTGAAGCGCCCCTCGCTCCTCGTTAACGTTCGGCAATTGCTTGCGGATCAATTCGCGCGTCTTGATTATCGTTGCGGAATACCGTTCACTGAACGCCGCAGCAAGCGACGTTTTTCCGGCGCCAACTGGGCCAGACAAAACAACGATACGTAGTGAATTATTCCTAAAGCTCAAATTAAAAGCTCAGCCCCAGCGTTTTGACGCCTTGGCGGCAGGTCATAAATTGTGACGCGCACACCCTTCGCAATCAATGCATCTTGAATAATCTCTTCGACGGTATTCCAAGAGCCACCGCTTTGACCCCCGCCGATCCTTGGTAAGTTAACAGCAGAACCATGGTCCAAAGCAAATTCTGCGACCATACGAAAACAGCGCTCAAGAGGTGCATACCGTATTCGAGGTGCATTGGAGGCCCCGTATCCTTCTTGGGCTACGAGGCTGGCAATAAATGTTCTGTTGTCGACACTTACGAAATGGACCTGTCCCAGACGATCTCGTTTCGGGAGCCTCGTGATCCAGTGGGTAAACTCCTGCTGTGCAGCGGGGTACTTTTGGGCCGTGGAACGCGCAACACCGCCTCCCCATGTTCGAGCTTGATCGTTTACGAGCTGGCAGACGATCTTTGGTCCGGTGCCAATTGGGCTCAGAACGTTCCCTTGAACGAAATTGAGCACTTCCGGCTCCGCGGCCTGTGCGGATAATCGGACAATGCTGACAACACGTGGATATGTGGTGCCCACGAATCCAGGTATTCCAACGCATTCTATAGGCAGCTCCCTTTCCGATATCCACGATTCCGTTGCACGGTTCGTTTGTCCGATGGCAGTACACGAGTAAACGATGCTGTCACTAGGAATAATGACGCCTGCAGCAAGTACCGCTGACGCAGACTTGGAACCGATGCTGTAATCAATTCGGTACTTTAGTTTTGAACCTTGACTTTCAGTCGGTGACGCGCAGAACATAAGCGCCGGTTCGGCAGTAGTCTTCACGACACGGATCAGAAACGCCTCAGCCGAAACGTCGAAGTTCCGACGATCGCACATCAACTGTTCGATTTTCGGCAACCGGTCTGACGGCGGAAGGCTCCCAACCGGCATGACAAACTCCGCGGCAGCCAGATTGCACAGCATCTCCAATTGCCATTCGTCCGCAGTCGTTGCCGTGCCACCGCGATGTCGTGTCTGCTCGGCAACGTCGGAAAACAACGTGTGCGCAATTTCATGCGCAATTGAAAAACGCACGCGCTCGCGCGGACGAGTCGGATTGAATTCGATCTTAATGCCTGTATGTGTGGCGACCGTCCTTGCATCTGCAACATCGCCGCTAGCTTCAACTGGAATTTTGAGAAGATCGGCGATCGCAACTGGGTTGTACGGTGGCCCAGACCAGCCCGCATCTCGTGCTTGAAGGACTAGCTGCCGAGCCTTCTCTTCGATCAAGCCGATCGGATCAGACTCGCCCGCAAATTTTAGGACAGACTTGTTCGTCCATGATATGCGGGATGCAGTAGACACGTCCCATCCTTATTCCACCAGACAAATCACATTATAGCGCTGATTTCGCTGCAGAGGTGTACCTTTTCCCGGCGATGGCGCTCCCGTTGCAATATTCCACAACTTAATGTCTGCTTCGGGCGAAATCCAACCGCCGTGCACGGCCGCACCAGCCAACCGCCTAAAGTACCAACTTTCCGCGCGATCCCACGCGTCTCAAGGCCGCCGAATGTGTGAGGCCTAGTGAGGTTTTGGGCTCCTATCGTACCAAAATGTTTCACGTGAAACATTTTGGTACGATAGGCAAAGCCGAAAGGAGCGAAAATTTGGGGGGGAAAACCGGGGGGCGCCCATCCCCTATGACGCCACCGCCGGGGCGAGAACAGGATCGTCAAAATCCTTTCGCCGCAAAGATCGGAGATGGCCGGAACGAGAGGGTGCATACTGGGTTCCGTCGCTCGCGACGAACTTTTTTCGGGCACCGTCAAAAGCGACGCAAGATAACGGTCGGCTGGACCGAAAACTGAAATTCAACCAAGACAACACCGAAACTCCTTCTTTTGCACTATTTCAACATGCATTGGCTGTTCAGCTCTCCTTGGCGCGGAGCTTTTTCAGCCGGTAAAGCGCCTCCATCGCCGCGCGGGGCGAAAGCTCGTCCGGGTCGATGGCGTCGAGGGCGGGCCCGAGAACGTCGCGTTGCGGCGCGGGTGGAGGGCTCGCCGCCATGAACAAGGGCAGATCGGCTGCCTGCCGGTCCGCATTTGAAAGCCGCTCGGCAGCCTCGAACTCGGCGAGCAGTTCCTTCGCGCGCGAAACGGCCGGGGCGGGGAGGCCCGCAAGTTTCGCGACTTGGATGCCATAGGAACGGTCGGCGGCGCCAGGGACAATCTCATGCAGGAAAACCACTTCGCCATTCCAGTCCGTGACTCGCACGGTCAAATTGACGAGCCGGTCGAGTTTTTCCGAAAGCCGCGTCAATTCATGAAAATGGGTGGCGAATAACGCCCGCGCCCGATTTTTCTCGTGCAGATGCTCGACCACCGCCCAGGCGATGGAAAGACCATCGAAAGTGGCGGTGCCGCGGCCGATTTCGTCGAGGATCACGAGCGAGCGTTCGCCGGCCTGGTTGAGGATCGCGGCGGTCTCGATCATTTCGACCATGAAGGTCGAACGGCCGCGCGCGAGATCGTCGGCCGCGCCGACCCGCGAATAAAGCTTGTCGATGACGCCGATATGGGCGCGCTTCGCGGGGACGAAGGAGCCCATTTGGGCAAGGACGACGATCAACGCGTTCTGACGCAAATAGGTCGATTTTCCGGCCATGTTCGGGCCGGTCACGACCGCGATCCGGCCGCCTTTGCCCGGAAAACCCGAAAGCTTGCAGCCGTTGCCGGCAAAGGCTTGGCCTTGCAAGCGCAGCGCCGCCTCGACGACGGGATGCCGCCCGCCTTCGATCTCGAAGGCAAGCGTGCCATCGACCTCGGGCCTTGTCCAATCCCAGGCTTCCGCCAATTCGGCGAGAGCCGCCGCGACATCGATTGCCGCTATCGCGGCAGCGAGCCGCTTGAGCGCCGTCTGGTCGCCGAGAACAAGCGCGGCCAGGGTCTCGAAAATCGTCTCTTCGCGGGCGAGCGCCTCCTCGGCGGCGGAGGCAATCTTGACCTCCAGCTCGGCGAGCTCCTTGGTCGAAAAGCGCATCGCGCCCGCCATGGTCTGGCGGTGCACGAACATCGTGTCATGCGGTGGCCGCAACAGCCTTTCGCCTTGCGCTTGCGGGACCTCGATGAAATGGCCGAGAAAATGATTGTGCTTGAGCTTTAGCTGCTTTGTTCCCGCCAAATCGGCGTAACGTGCCTGGAGCGCGGCGATCACGCTCCGGCTTTCGTCGCGCAGCGCGCGCAGCTCGTCGAGGACGGCGTCATGGCCGGCGCGAACGAAGCCGCCATCGCGCCGGCTCGAGGGCAGCGGTTCGGCAAGCGCGTCGACCAAGCGCGTGGCGAGAGCTGGGTCCACCTCGGCGGCGGCCTCGCTCGCCTGGCCAAGCTCTTGCGGAAGGCGGCCGGTCTTGGCCAGCAAGCGCGCGACGGCATTGGCCGCCTCGATCCCCCCGCACACTGCCGCGAGATCGCGCGGACCGCCGCGATTAAGCGCTAGGCGCGATAACGCCCGGGTCATGTCCGGCGCGGCTTTGAGGCAGGCGCGCACATTCTTGCGCAAGCCTGGCTCGTCGCCAAAAAACGCGACGGCATCGAGGCGGCATTCGATTTCCTTGGGTGCGGTCAAGGGCGCCGCCAGGCGCTCGGCGAGCAGGCGGCTGCCCGGCGCGGTGACGGCCTTGTCGATTATTGCCAGCAAGGACCCGTCCCGCGTGCCGGCCAAAGTGCGCGTGAGTTCGAGATTGGCTCGTGTCGCCGCATCGATTTCCATCCGGGCGTCACGCGCAAGCCGCGTTGGCAGGCTCAATGCCGGGCGCGCCGAGAATTGGGTACGCTCGATGTAGAAAATCGCGGTGGAGGCGGCGGCGATTTCGGCGCTGGATAGAGCACCCAATCCGTCCAGCGCCGCTAGCCCAAAGTAGTCCTTGATGCGGCGCTCGGCAGTTGACCCCGCGCCCGCTCCGCTCCCTAGCGGGGTCACGGGAAGTTTTGTTTCGCGCGCCAGCTTGGCCAGCCAAGGAACCGTGAGTAGAGCCTCGGGGACAACGATTTCGGCCGGATCCAGGCGCGCAATCTCGGCCTCAACGGAAGCCTCGGAGGCATCGGCGACGATGAAGGCGCCCGTCGAGATGTCGACGCTCGCGAGCCCGTAGGATTGATCCGGCGGTCCTCCTCTTGCGATGGCGAGCAAGCTGTTGGCACGGACGGGGTCGAGCAGACGCTCCTCGGTAATCGTGCCAGGCGTTACCAGACGCACGACCTCGCGCCGGACCACGGATTTGGCCCCGCGTTTTCTTGCCTCGGCCGGGTCCTCGACCTGCTCGCAGACGGCGACGCGGTGGCCCTGGCCGATCAGCCGGTTCAGATAATCCTCGGCGCGCTCGACCGGCACGCCGCACATGGGGATGTCGCGCCCCTCATGCTTGCCGCGCTTCGTCAAGACGATGCCAAGCGCCCCGGCGGCGATCTCGGCGTCCTCGAAAAACAATTCGTAGAAATCGCCCATCCGGTAGAACAGAAGAGAACCAGGATTTTGCGCCTTGATCGCGCTGTATTGCGCCAGCATCGGCGATAATTTTGGCTCGGCGGCGCCTTCAGGGAGAGGCCCGCTCTCCGCTGGAAAAGGCTCCGGCGGCGGCACGGTTGTGGAAGCGGCGCGTTTCAGCATGGGCCCCAGCCTAGCAAAAGCGCCAGTGCGATGCACCGCCTTATCCGCGCAAACCCACAAGCCGGTAACGTTTCGCGGCGTGTTCAATCGTACCAAAATGTTTCACGTGAAACATTTTGGTACGATTGGCGGTCGCGAGAATCATACATTCGCAAGGCGCGAAAATTGTCTTTTGGACAAAATCTTTTGTCTGGTTCGGGAAGAGGCGGCGTGGTGGCGCCGACCCGGCAGGTCGAATCGAGTTATCGCCTGCGCGTTGCAAAATTCCGGCGGACCGTGTGGAAAGCCGAGCTGTGCGGGTTCCTCTGCCGCGTTTGGCGCGGTAGAATCGCGCATGACACACATTTTTGGATTCGAACGTTCGCAACTTCTGTTGTTGTCGGAAGCGGTGGATGATAACGTCGGCGCGGACAACCCGGGCCGGTTCGCAGAATGGATGAGCGAGGCCGCGAAACGGTGCGGCATACCTTTGCTCGCCCGGGTCCATGCGCTGCTCGCGCTCGGACGTGTTTTGAGCCTCGCTTCGGCGAGCGGCGGCGCTTCGGCGGCCACGACCGCAACCATGCTCGCCATCCCGGCAATCCATGTCGCGATCCTCGTTTCCGCCGAAACGCTGGTGCGTCAGGATCCGCGAATCGTCTGGTTCGTTGGCCTCGCGATCGTCGCGGAATTTGCCGCCGCCATTATCCTGATCGAGCGGCAAAACGCGAATTTTACGCAACCCAAGGACATCGCCGCGCGCAGGAGAGTTGCGTCTTGATCACAAACGGCTCGGCAACTTCCGGCATGTCACCGAGCATGCAGGCTCGCGCCGTGGGTCTTGCGAGTGGTAGCGGGCACTCAGCCTTGCCAAGAAGGCCAAATGGAGCCAATCTGAGCGTCCAATCCCCAATCATCTGGGGGATATCGGATAAAAACCAAAATCTCGGCGGTTCACACGCTCGCCAAATGTTCGGTTATCTCTGGCACGAATGGATCGTCGAAAGCCGGCGTCCAATTGCTTCAGCATTCGCTCGGCCAAATCCGGCGGAGTGGAGCGATAACCGGATAACCGCTGCATGGCTTGGGCACGCAACGGTGTTAATTAATTTTTTCGGGATAAAGATTCTCACTGATCCAGTTCTTTTTCCGAGGATCGGAATCCGGTTGCCGGGGCTTACACTCGGCCTCAAACGCTTGACCGCGTCTGCGCTGACCGTTCGCGACCTCCCCAAGATCGACATCGTGCTTCTTTCCCACGCGCACTTCGACCATTTCGACATGCGCACGCTCCATCGATTTAATCGTTCGACCACGGTGATCACGGCCCGGCGGACAAGTGATCTACTTCGTTGGAAGCGGTTCCGCGACGTGAGTGAACTGCATTGGAATGAAATTAAGTCTGTAACAACTTTCGCCGGCAAGATCGACATCATCGCGTTCCGCGTAAAGCATTGGGGCGCGCGCAAGCGGCGCGATACCTATCGCGGTTACAACGGCTACGTTCTCGAGAGAAATAACCATCGCATCATTTTCGGCGGCGACACCGCGCTGAGCGATTCATTTTCGGAGCTGCGCGCTTCCGGTCCCGTCGATTTGGCGATCATGTCGATCGGCGCTTACAAACCCTGGATTCATTCGCACTGCACTCCGGAACAAGCCGTGCAAATGGCGGACGAAGCCGGCGCTCATTTCATCATGCCGGTCCATCATCAAACTTTCCACCTCAGCTTCGAAGACTTTGGTGAGCCGATCGCGCGCTTCCAGGCCGCATTGCACAAGACACCGGAACGCATCGCTCTCCGCGAAATCGGCGAGACATTCGTGCTCCCTTAGATGCTGATCTTTCGTTCCCGCTTGTCCGTTGACTGTCGGCTGCCACTAATCGTGCCATGCCCGCCGTCGACCACGCGGCCACGCATATTGATCGCGCGGCAAAACGCGAATTTTCCGCTGCCCAAGGACGTCGCCGCCGGTTGTGTCTCAATTTGAATGATGGATTCCAAACCGCGGCAGACATTCGGGGTATCCCCCGGATAGGCGCTGACGTGTTGTCGCGTCTGCTATGCGCTCCGGACATTTGCACGTGCGAGACCGCTGAATGCCTTGGGGGCGGCGCAAAATTCCGCCGTTCCAAACCTAGTCTGCTGCAGCTCCGGCCGTTAAGTTTAGGACCGTTGCGGTCATCATTCGCGCGCGGTCGGAGGCGAGTAATACTGCCGCCTTCGCGGTGTCGGAAGTAGTTGCGGGAACCTTTAGAAAGTTGAGGCTTGCCACGCTGGCGATCATCTGGTCCTTTGTGACGTTCATCTTGCTAGCCAGGGTGTCCAGCGTTTGCTGTATGGTCCGGCTGTCGATGTTAGCGGTTGTACGAAGGCACACAACTCTGACGCCGGCGGGGCTGACTTCTACGGCCAGGTTTTCCGAGAGAGACTCAATGGCACCGAACGCGGCGCCAATGGCTGTCGCGCCTGGTACGTGACCGCGCGCCGGGCTGCCTGTTAGGAAAAGGATCACGCCTGAATGCTGCTTTACCATGTGGCGCGTCGCCGCGCGCGCAGTAATGAACTGAGACTTCACGACTGCTGTCAGTGGTACCATAAATTCTTCGATCGCCAGATCCACAGCGGTTGTTCCGTTTGCATACTCTTTCGCAAGAGGTCCAACGGCATTGAATACGATGTCGATGCGCCCGGTTTGCTTCACCATGTCATCGATGTACTTGTCGACGGCAGCATCATCGAGAGCGTCAACCACCGACGCGTGTGCACGCCCGCAGGCTGCCGTGATTTGCTTCGCCACGTCCTCCACGTTCGACTGGGTGCGACCGGCGAGAAAGACTTCCGCACCTTCGGCCGCGAATTCCTTGGCGACCGCACCGCCAATCGAGCCTCCAGCGCCGAACACAACTGCGTACTTATTGTCTAGGATTTGCGAGCCACTCATTGCTTTCCCGCCTTCCGCCAGATCAACGCACGATTAGCAGCAGCAATCAGGCGGCAGCCGCGGCTGGCAACGCCGACTGCGCCACGGTTTTTTGCCACGCTGGCATCGCGCTCAAGGAAGCATGCCAGCGCCTGATCTCGCTATAAGGCTCAAGCGGAAGATGCGCCATTTCGGCATAGTTCAGCGGGGCGCCGAGCGAGAAATCCGCGAGAGTTAGCGTGTCGCCGGTGACGAATTTCTTGTTCCTGAGCTGGCCGTCCAGCACCTTTGCCGCGCGATGGAATAGCTCGGTGCCCCTGGCGACCGCAGCCAGATCCGGTTCGCCGGCCCTGATGATGAACGGCTTTACAACATATTCGAATAGGATGATCGCATACGCCGAGTCCCAATGCGCAAGGTCCCAAAACTGCCAGCGCGTCACGTCGATCCGGCCGCGCTCATCCTTGGGCATCAGCCCGCTCTCCAGCCGCTTCGATGCCAGATATTGGCCAATCGCGTTTGATTCCCACAGCACGTAATCGCCGTCCTTTAGGGTCGGCATCCGCATATTGGGATTGAGCGCCACATATTGCGGTGTCTTCAGATCGCCCTTGGTCACATCGACAAATTGTAGCGTCCAATCGAGACCGAGATGATTGGCAACCGCCATCGCCTTGAAAGCGCGTGGGCTCGGCGGAAAGACATAGAGTTCGATGGCCATTGATTGCTCCTTGTTGCTGCACGACTGTGATGATCCACGCCGGCTCGGTTGCCTCGCGCGCCTTTACGCCTCGGCTTCGCGCTGGAAGCCTTCGAGGATGCCGGGCCAGCCGCCATCCACATCCTTGCGCATCTTTGCCCCGGCCTCCGCACCCATCCGCTCGAAGTTGCGGTGCTCCAGCTCGACGAGCGTGGCGTCGGGACCATCCGGGATGAACCTGACTTCGACCTCGGAGCTTACCGAGGTGTCGGGCTTCCAGTTGCTGTTGATGTCCCAGCTGACGACGAACCGTTGCGGCGGTTCCCAAACAAGGATCCTGCCCACATTGGCTTGCGAGCCATCCTCGCTTTCCTCGTACCAACGCCCGTCAAGCCGCGTTTCCATGACAACCATCTTCAGAGGCGGATTACCGATCGTTGCCTTATGCGGCCACCAGCGTCCGAGCCCGGATGTGAAGATCTCGAAGGCATGCGCCTGGCTCGCCTTGACGCGGATACTCTTGCGTACCGGTGCTATGCTGACGGAGTGCGTCATGCCTTTGGTTCCTTCTTCTGTTTCGGCTGCCGTTCGGCTTCGGCTTGAAAGGCCAGCAGTGCCTCGTCCCAGAATTGATCGAGCCACCGGCGCAACGCCGCTAGACCGAGCGGATCGATGTAATAGACACGGCGTGTTCCTTCCGGCCGGTCCGCCACGAGCCCAGCCTCCTTCAAAACCTTCAGATGCTGCGACACGGCGGGCCGGCTCACGGGCATATCACGCGCAATGGCGCCGACCGCGAGCGGCCCGGATTTGAGCCGCTCGAAGACCCGGCGGCGCGAGGGTTCGGCCAAAGCCGTCAATGCCTCTCCGTAAGTCACTCCTTACGGTAAGCGATCGCTTACCGTATGTCAATAGGCTTTTTGCGAGATTCCACTGATGAGGCGATCCTTTCCGTTCAGCGATAATGTGGGTCGCTCCTGACGATGAGCTCGGTCTCATTCAGGCCGAAGACTGTCTTTAGGGCGTCAATGATGTCAGGCTTCTGAAGGCGCCGGTCGGCGTAGAGGACGAATCGGCGCATTGGCGTCTCGTAGACGATTCGGCCGCGGGGCCATTCGTCGTATTCGGTTGATGCGATACGATCGGGATAGCCTGCCGACGCTCGCTGTGCCCCGCCCAGCGCTTGCCACTCCTGCCAGCGCTCATAGTGACCGGCGGCGTGGGTGATGCACTCGCCATAAGGCTCCGCATCGTCCAACGTCGTGCGGTCGATGACGAGGACATTATTCACGCGCCAAAAAATTCCGACGGCTGGCCGCGTGGGAGCGAGCGCCGACTTCGGTGCGACGATGATTGTCACGGGACTACCATCGTTTCGGCGTCCGCAAGGCGGCGGACCGCGCCGAAGCCGTGCGACTCCTCGTCCCATTTCACGCCGTGGACTGGCACGACCGTCTTCGGCCGGATGGCCGTCGCGAAGGCACGCAGATCGGCTGGGGAGGCGTGGCCGCTGGTGTGGATGTAGGCGATCTCAGCTCCGGCCGCTCGGCACCATTCCAGGGCTTCCGAATGATAAGGCTCCGACAAGTAGCCGCGCCACATCGAGAAGTTGAACGCATCGTCGGCAGTCGGCACGACTCCCGAGCTTTGATAGTCGTGGATCAGTCCACGACGCAGCATGACGACGTGGCGGCTCCCTTCGAGCCGCTGCGCCGAGATGCCGAAGGGGACCATCCGTGTGACGAAGTTTTCAAGGCCCAGGCTGCGGTAATTGCTCCCAAGCCCTGCCGTCACGACGACCTTCAAATTCGGGAAGCCAGCGCGCGGCACACCGGTCCCTTCCGAGATGCGATCAAGGACGTCGGCGGTGTAAAGGTCGATTGCGAGCGTCCGGCCAGTGCGCTTGGCGGCCCGGTATATGGTCACGGTGCGGTCGATGTTCTGCCCCGACCATGAAACGAACACGCGGCCCTTGGTCCGGGCGAACAACTCAGCGAAGTCGTGCTCAATCTCGTCCTCGGTCTTCACCGGCTTATCCGATCCGAGGTTCGTTCCCTCGGTCAGAAGCACGTCGATGTCCGCCGGGGGATGAGCCATAAGCCGGTCGACGAGCGCGGACTTGCGGCCGTGGCGGCGAAAGTCGCCCGTGTAGAGAAGCCGCGTTCCGGCGCCCTCGACGAGCAGCATGTAGGCATCGAAGGCGGAGTGGTCGGTAAGAATCGGCGTAACCGTGAACGGCCCGATCGCAAACGGTCCCGAGCGGCTGTCCCACGTCTCAAACGTCCGGGTGAGCGGGCGGCGCGTGACGTCGCCTGTGATCGCGATCAGCTTGGCCGATCCCGCCCCCGTCCATATCGGCCAGCTCGGGGGAAGCTCCTCAACGAGCCCCCAATGGTCCTGATGTGGATGGCTGATGAGGACGGTGGCCGGGCGGCTCCGATCGAGCGACGAGGGCAGGAGGCCGGTGGCGCCTTCCGGCGCGTCGAGCGGCCGCCCCGCGTCTAGGATGAGGCGGTCTCCGTCCGAGTGCGCGATCTCGATGCAGCTCCCGCCGATCTGCTGTGTGCCGCGGTGGACGGTCAGGGTTAGAGTCACGCGCGCGTCTCAAGCGCCATGTCACCAAATCCGCTCACCATCTGGACATGAATGCCACTTGGCTCGTCGCATAACTTCTTCAGATGTCCGTTCTGGACGAAGGAGGAGTTCCGGATCCCGTCTTCTCCCGGCAGATCGCCAATCAGAAGGCGGGGGTTGTCGTCCAGGCGGAGTCGCGGCGCGCCCAGCAGAGCAGCAGCAACGATGCCCGGTCCGAGCTCCTCAATTTGCGGATTTACGATCTTCGCGAGTTCGTGGAACTCAACCAGTAGTTGGCAGGCTTTCTGATAGGCCGTTTCGACCAATTCACGGTGACCGTCGTGACGTAGCCATCGCGTGTAATTCCAGAGCTGACGAAGAACTTTGGGCGCCGTGTGCTCGTCACCAACATACGTGGGCCAAACGCGGTCCCCCTTGCAGCGTGCGCGACTATCGCCAGCCAGCTTCACTTCCCAGAACACAATCCGCCAGCGGTCACCGACTGGTTCAAGCGCGACGAGGTCCATTCGCGGTGCTGTCTTTTCTTTCGGATCGTAGGCCGGGAGCGCCATCTCGAGGTCAACGACGTTTGGATTTCGAGCAACAATTTGATCCACAAACTGCTTCTCATCGCCGATGTACTCATTGGCGTTGGAAACCCAGCGGCGCAGATCGGCGAGACCTTTATACTTCCCAAGACTGCCCGTCTTTTCGTCGCGGAGACCTGTCGCGTTCAACGTGACATAGGTTTGGCCGCTTCCTTGTTTGCCGTTGACGAACTTATTGTGAATTTTGGCTTGAAGGTTTCCCTTGCTGTCAAAGTCGATCTTCGCGATCGACTGACCACCACGGTAGAAGTTGATATAGCCATCGCGGATCGCCAGACGCAGGCGCTCGGGATCCTCCTCGTGCGGCGGGCCTTTTGTGAGGAGTTCGGTCGCCTGCGGCATTTCGCGGCGAAGAGCGTCACCCGCCGGTCTCCAGTAGAGAAGCATGTCCTTGAACCAAGGGTTTTCCTCAAGAACCTGATCGTTGATCCGCTTGATGCAAAACGTGCGTGCAAATATCGACATGTCGTCCACTTTCCACAATTACTAATTTGTAACGGCCTTGATTTGATCCTTCGGTCAATGGCAGGTTGGGATCTCCCGTGACAGTGCCCGAAATCTCGAATCCCAGCGCTAATGAATAATTCGTTTTAACAACTTTCACAACTAATTCATTTTAAGAAGAAACTCTCAAAAACCTGCGGCAAGCGCTGGCACCGGCCTGCCGTCGATCGCCTCGCGGTAGCTCGCGATGACGTCGTTGGCGGCACCCATGCCCTGCACAACGCCATCTTCGATCCAGATGACCCGGTCGCAGATCTCCTCCAGGGTTTCGAGATCGTGGGAGACGACGAGGATCGTGCCGTGGTTCGCGAAATCCTTGATAAAATCGTCGCATTTGGCGCGGAAGGCCGCGTCGCCGACCGAGAGCGCTTCGTCCACGATCAAAATATCGGCATCGGCATGGGCGCAAACGGCAAAAGCAAGCCGCGCCGACATGCCGCTCGAGTAGAGCTTGAGCGGTTGATAAAAGAAGTCGCCGATTTCTGCAAAGGCGGCGATGTCGGCAAGCCTCGCCTCGACGGTGGCGCGCCGCATGCCCAAAATGGCGCCCCCGATCAAGGCGTTTTCCCGGCCGGTCAGCTCATGGTCGAAGCCAGCGCCAAGCGCGAGGATCGGCGCCACTCGCCCATTAACCTGCACGCTGCCGAGCGTTGGCAAGGTGATGCCGCAGATGATTTGCAAGAGGGTGGTTTTGCCGACGCCGTTGCGGCCGACGATGCCGATCGTTTCGCCGCGGCGAACCTTGAAGCTGATGTCCCGCAGCACCCAATGCTGATGGTAGAACTGCTTCCAATGCCCGAAGATCGCCTGTTTGAGCTGATCGTTGCGCCGCATATAGAGCTGGAATGCCTTGCCAACCCGATCGCAGCTGATGACAAGATCAGATGACATCGACGAACACGGCCTTGTATTGCATGAAGAAACGATACGCGAAAAAGAAAATTAGGAGCGAGGCCAAAACCGTCCCGCAATAAAGGACGAGGCCCGGAAATCTGTTGAACAAGAGAAGGTCGCGGATCATCTCGACGTAGTTTCCGATCGGATTGAGATGCAGATAGATGCGCAGATTGGGCGGCACGTCGTCGATCGAATAAAAGATCGGCGTCGCGAACATGAAGACCGGCACGATCGAGATCATGAGATGCGCGACATCGCGGGTAAATGATCCAAGCGCCATGAGAAACCAGCAGATTCCAAGCAGGAACAAAAAGAACGGCGCGACGACCAAGGGCAGAGCCAAACTCGCCGGCGGCAGCCGCCACGTCAGCGCCAGCTCGAAAACGAGGAGAACGCCCAAGCTTATCGCGGCATAGACCGCGGCGCGGATCGTCGCCGTCCACGCCAAGGTCTCGCTCGGGAAAATGGACTTTTTAATGACGCCCGCGTGCTCATGCAAAAGCCCCGGCGCGCGGTAGGCGAGCTCGCTGAACAGATTGAAGACAATCAATCCGGTAAAGATTGACAAAGCGTAACCGCCGACGCCGCCGCCCTTCGCCGAAGCCGGAACCCCGACCGCATGCGAAAATATCACCGTGTAGGCGCCGAGCATGACGAGCGGCCCGAAGATCGCCCACACCCAGCCAAGGATCGTGCCGCGAAAACGGACCGCCAATTCACGCCGGACCACGGCCCTGATCAACTCGCGGTGGTGCCAGGCGTTGGCGAAAGGCGTAGCCAAATTCATCTCAGGCGCGGTCTTACGTGGCGAACCGCGAACATGCGGCGCGCGGCGGCGATGTAGACCAGTTTGAGCCGCTCCCGTCAACGCTCGCCCGCCGCCGGATTAACGCAAGGATTTCATTGACCGGGCTTCCTGGCTGGATGAGACGCGGCCCATTGCCTGATCAACGGCGATGGGGTTACAATCCTTGGGGCGGAGCGCGCGTGCAGACGCCGCCGAGAATGAATTGTTCGTAATGAACTCTTCGTTCAGCGTATATTCATGGCATCTGTCGCACTCCTGGTGAGTTGGAAGGCTGAGACGAAGGGATCTTGACATGCTGAAAAATACATTTCGTGCGTATGCTTTGAGCCTTGCGGGGGGCGCTCTGCTCCTTGGCGGGGCATCCGTAGCCGCCGGCGCGATGACACTTCCCCCGCCAGGCGCTGTCACGGAGCAGTCGACGGCCGCGATTTTCACGGACGGCGCTGACGCTGCCAAGGTCGAGCAAGTTTGGTGGCGCGGCCGGGGCTGGCACGGCGGCTGGCACCGCGGCTGGGGCTGGCGCGGACGGGGCTGGCACCGCGGCTGGGGCTGGCACCGCGGCTGGGGCTGGCGCGGCCGCGGGTGGTGCTACTGGCACCCCTATGCTTGCCGCGGTTACTAGCACGGCGAGGCGTTCACCAAAAGCCCGCGACGCCAGGCAGGCGTTGCGGGTCGTACTCGGAGTAACAACGCCCGGTCATCCCTTAAATCCGGCCATCCGTGCCGCCGCGCGCGGCCAATGGCTCCCGATGTAGACCAGTTTGAGTCGCTCCCGTCAACGCGCGCTCGACGCAGCGCTCGTGCCCATCACGTTCAGCGCGCAAAACGCCAAGGACGTCAAAAGCATCGATCGCGTGATTGACGACAATCCCGCGCCGCTTGCCGCGCATATTGCGTTCGGCCCCGCCGGAGACCCGCAAAGCCTGAAACTCCGGGTCCGCGTCAATCAATACACCTACATGCATGCGGTCGAGGCAACCAATGATGGTGAAGCCTTTGAAACCCATCGCTTTGTCGGTATCGGGATAGACGCCGCGATCAAGACGGTCGCCGCGACCGGGCGCGGCGAATGGAAACCGTTCGACGCCTGCAACCTGCAATATCGGCGAGGCTTGCAGGAACTCGAATGGGAATGAGGTGCATCTCGAACGAGGCGTCCGGCGTGACGTGATTTTCTTTTGCGCAATTGAAAGAGCGCTTGACAGTGACTGATATTAACTTTTAATATACGTTTACATTCAGACGTTGAATCCAAAATGGGGAAGGAGAAACAAAATATGACCATTACAGCGAACACGGCATGGGCTTTGTGTGCATGGGTCGATGGGGGGGCATCGGGAAGCCCACCGCCGCCTTGGACTGCCGTCTTTGTTCCACCGCCTCCAACAATGCAAAACCCCAATTTTGCGGTAATTCTTCAGGATTCTAGCAACACCGTACAGTATGCACTTGTCATCCAAGGGACCACGAATATTTTGGACTTGTTTAATGACTTGGAAGTCAACAAGCCAGGTGCTTTTCTGCCGGTATCTGGAGCGCAAATTGCCAATGGTGCGAGCACTGGCCTCAATAACGTGCTTGGCTTGAAAGACGGCAACACGTCTCTTCAGGATTTCCTTTCGTCGATAGATTGGAGTCCGAACAACTCGAACTGCCTTTTCCTGGCAGGCCATAGCCTTGGCGGTACACTTGCCTCAATCATGGCTCCCTGGGCTGCGGTCAATTTGTTCGGCCAACAGCAACCTCTAGGTTCCTCGCCAGGTTCCTTGCCGGCTTCAATCCAAGCGATTACCTTTGCCCCATACGCTGCCGGGAACCAACAGTTTGCCACTTTTCTTAATAACCAACCGAACTACCAGGCAAACTTCAACGAAAACGACGCTGTGCCGTACGCCTGGGCAACAACAGGTCAGTATTCAGTCTCCAATATGTACAATTTGTTTCCCTCACCGGGACCGTATCCGATGCCCTCCTGGCTGAAAAATCAGGTGATAAATATCGTCAACGGGATCCCGGTCCCCCCGAAATTCAGCGGTTATGTGCAAACAAGCGGAAACAACTCCTTTAACTTCAAGTTCCCCACGGTAAAGGTTCCTCCATTGACCGTGGATCCGTGGCTTTGGGAGCTTAGCTACCAGCACAATTATGCCTACTGTATGACGTTTGGCGGAAGCGCAAGCTCATGCCAATACCTAATGCCATCCGAGGACAGTCTGACGAGGGAACGCCGCCGGATCGGCGTGCCGGTGAAGTAACGGAGGTGGATGGAATGGAAGTGGCGCAATCTCCACGCTGTTCCAAAATCTCCATCGGCGTTGGCGCGCCGAGAGAGATCACGCCGGGAAAAGAGATACCCTGAACGCGTCGGCAGACGTGGCGGCGCAGGCGTCAAACGATCGTGTTCACCGTCCGCCAGCGCGCGGCCGTCACGCTCGGCTCGAGGCTTAAGCGCCCGTATTCGAGCGCGATCTCGCGCCGCTTTTCCGAGGTGAGCGTGGCATTCACGGCGACCCGGTCGGTGCCTTCGATATCGGTGCTTTCGAGCTCGCGCAGATGCAGATCGCCGACCCCAAAACCTTGCACCAGAAGCGCGCGGATTTGCGCCTCTTCGGTTCTCCGGCAGGTGACGGTCACGATATAGGATGTTTCGATTTCGGCGGTCTCCAACGGCTGGCGATTGATCAATCTGACCAGCGGCCGCAGCACGAGGTTGACGCCGGCGACGAGCCCGGCGGCGAGGATGGCGCGGCTCCAATGGCCGGCACCTGCGAGCAGTCCGACGGCGCAGGAACACCACAGCGTCGCCGCCGTGTTCAGGCCGCGCACGTTGACGCCTTCCTTCCAGATCACCCCGGCGCCAAGAAAGCCGATGCCGGTGACGACCTGCGCGGCAACCCGCGTCGGGCTCACATCGGCGAATTGGCTCTCGAAGACGACGAAAATCGCGGCGCCGAGCGAGACCAGCGTGTTGGTCCGCAATCCCGCGAGGCGCTGGCGCCACTGCCGCTCGAAGCCGATGACGCCGCCAAGCAGGACGGCGATGATTAGATTGAGCGCGTCCTTCTGGAACGCGGGATCGAATAGCGGCGGCATCGATTCTTCTTCAACTCTGAACGATTTGCCAGGCGGTCTCACCCGGGAGAAAACGCGCCTGCTCGGAAGAAGATCGAGGGCGAATCCCCGCGCATCGTCCGCGCGAGAGCCGCGCCGTGCGACAGTTGGATGGCCGGCGCGTGTTGGTGAAACCGGTTCTGGCCGGCGGCGGCCGGATATAACCCTTCCGCCCGAACTCGTTAAGCACATCCAATTGAAAGGGGCTTTTTGAGGGTTGACACATCGGGGCGCGAGGAGCATTTCAGTTACAGCGGCCTGGTCCTATCCAGACTGGCACAACCCCCGTTAAGGACAATGGGCAGTAGGTTTTCTATTGAAGTCACACGCGGCGATCGCGTGAGAGGTTCTGGGCCCGCCTGAGGCACGCCCGTCCGCTCACCCTCCGCCACGGCAAGACGGTCGGAGGTGAGCCATGTTCACAAAGCTCCTCGCTATGTCCGGCAGCGCGCGTGCTGGCGCGCCCGTACGGGCTGGCCGCCGTGCCCGCGCCCGCGCGGGGGCATCGTACTTTCCCGCCGCGAATATCCGGTACGTTCCCCGGTTGCATGCGCCGCTCGAATGCAGGTGGAGGTTCGACCCGATAACCGGCGCATTGTCCGCTTTTTGGCTGGACCCGTCCGTCAATACCCACGTAGTGGCGCCTGTCGAACCGGAACCCATCGACGCCCGACGATGGTTCTCGCAATCTAATCAGGCCGCGCGCCGCAATCCAACCCCGCGGCTTGCGGCTTCCGAAACAAGGAGGATCAGTTGAACGACGGCCCTAGTTGCCCCGCTTTCGCTGTGTTCTGCACGAATGCGGGTTTCCAAAATAAGCCTAGCCACAAGACACATCCCGCTATCGAGGCGGGCGCGGACGTCCCCGCCGTTTGACGGCGCCATGGCTCATCCGCGCCCGATCGCGGTCAGGAGGCGAGCCATGAATGCAATCGCGGATATGACGGCCACAAGCACGGCCGTTCTCGACGAAGCCCATGCCGGCCACATCCACGGCGCCTTCGGCACCATCCGGCAAGGCGACCACGGTCCCCGGAAAAGCTGGAAGCACCGGCTCCAAACTCTTCTCGCCATTCTCGGCCCAGGTCTCATCGTCATGGTCGGCGACAATGACGCCGGCGCCTTCGGCACCTATACCCAGGCCGGGCAAAATTATGGCACCGCGCTCTTGTGGACGCTGCTTCTCCTGGTTCCTGTTCTATACGTGAACCAGGAGATGGTCCTGCGTCTCGGCGCGGTCACCGGGGTCGGTCATGCCCGCCTCATCTTCGAACGCTTCGGCAAGTTCTGGGGCGCCTTCAGCGTCATCGATCTTTTTCTCCTCAATGCGCTGGCCATCGTCACCGAGTTCATCGGCATAGCCCTGGCCCTCGACTACCTCGGCGTTTCCAAGGAACCCGGCGTGGCGCTCCCCGCCGTTTTGATCATGGCCGCCGCGAGCACCGGCGATTTCCGCCGTTTCGAACGCTTTTCGATGGTGCTCGTCTTCGGCAGCCTCCTTCTCCTGCCGGTCTTCCTAATGGTGCATCCGCCGGTCGCTCAGATCGCGCGCGACTTCGTTGTCCCGCGGTTGCCGGAAGGCGCCAAGCTCAGCGAGGTGATGCTGCTTGTCATCGCCATTGTCGGCACGACGATCGCGCCCTGGCAGCTCTTCTTCCAGCAGAGCTATGTCATCGACAAGCGCATCACCCCGCGTTTCATCGGCTACGAGAAGGCGGACCTTTGGCTTGGCATCGTGCTTGTCATCGTCGGCGCCGTTGCCATGATGGCCATAACGGCCGCGGCTTTCGCCGGCGAGCCGGAATTCGGCAATTTCACCGACGCCGGGGCCGTAGCGAGCGGAATAGGCAAATATGCCGGCCGGGCGGGAGGCGTCATGTTCGCCATCGCGCTTATCGACGCCAGTATCATCGGCGCTTCGGCGGTGTCGCTGTCGACAGCCTATGCCATCGGCGACGTGCTATCACTGAAGCACTCCCTGCATCGCAAGCCATCGGACGCCAAGGGTTTTTATGCTGTCTATTGCGGCTTGATCGTGGTTGCCGCCGGTCTCGTTCTGACGCCCAGCGCGCCGCTCGGGCTCTTAACCAATGCGGTGCAGACGCTCGCCGGCGTCCTTTTGCCCAGCGCCACGGTGTTCCTGCTGCTGCTGTGCAACGACAAGGCGGTGCTCGGTCCATGGGTCAACACTCGTTGGCTCAACCTGTTCGCCGGCGGCGTTATCGCGGTTCTTCTGATGTTGTCGATCATTCTCACCGCCTCCGTCATTTTCCCGGAGGCGACCAGCGAGAAGGTCCTTCTCTTTATTCTCGAAGGCGGCGGCATCCTCGGCGTTCTCGTCGCGTTGGGTGTTTTGCTGGCCGGCGGAAAGGACGGCCGGAGGGCGATCGCCGCGGCGGGGGCTCAAGCGTCGCGCGGAACTTGGCGCATGCCGCCGCTGGGCGAATTGCCTCCGCCGCGCCTGTCGATTTCGGTGAAGACCTGGATGGTTGTCCTGCGCGCGTATCTCCTGCTCGCGGCCGGTCTCGTTCTGTTCCGGATCGCAATGCTTGTGGCGAGCTAGCTTAGGCTTGGGTTGGCGCGCGCTCTGGTTACGCTAGCCTTCGGAAATGTCCTAGTTGAATTTTCGCTTGTGATCCTTTGGCACGTTCGAGTGTTCCGCTGCTCAGACTTTCAGACGCAACGCGCCCATGTAGTCGAGCTTGCCCACGAGCACGCCCTTGGACCGCAGGATGTTGCAGGCGGTAGTGGCGTGGAAATGGAAATTGGGCAAGGAGAAGGAGGTTAGAGCGGGTCCAGAAAAGGCGGAATCGGGAGGGGATTCCCAAGCGGCGCGAATCATGATTCACCCTGCTGGCTGGGGGGAGGCCAGCCAGGATGGCAAGACCCTATTCGCG
>JBOHJT010000007.1:0-33383 GCA_050728715.1 Methylocella sp. | reverse complement strand
TCGCGCTGACTAAAAACTTGGTCAACCTGTCGCTGCAGCTCGGTGGCGTCATCAATTTAACCGCGCCGTCATCGGGACCGCTGGCAGGACTGGTACTTTTCATTGACCCCTCGCTGGTATCCGTCCTAACTTTTACCAACGGCACGAATGCTAACCTCATCGGCACGATCTACGCGCCGGGCACGCAGGTGGCTTACACCCTCGGCTCGGGGGTGAGAACTGGCCAATGCACGCGGCTCATCGCCGAAACGATCAACTTCGTCGCCGGCAGCGCGAGCTTCTCGAGATGCGCGGTAACCCTTGGCCCGTCGTCCGCGGCGCCAGCCTCGCTTGAGGAGTGATCGTACATGTTGAAACGCAGAGGGATGTTGATGTTTTTGTCAAAAGCACCCGGCGCTTTTTTCGGCCGGGAACGCCTTGCCATAGCCGGCGTAGCGGCAATAGAGTTGGCGATGGTGTCGCCGCTCCTCGTTACAGGGGTCTTGGGCGCCGGAGAATTGGGCGTCACCATTTTACGAGAAACGCAGGTACAGTTTGCCGCAGAGACCGGCGTCAAATACGCCATGGCGAACGGATTCGATGCAGCAAAAATATCGAATGCCATCGTTAATGCGACCAATTACACGAACATCGCTGCTACGCCCGCGCCGTCGCAATTTTGCGGGTGTCCATCGGCGGCCGGGGTGACGGTCGCCGCTACTTGTACAACCACCTGTACTTGTACAACCACCTGTTCAAGCGGGTTCACCGCGGGCACCTATGTCACGGCTTCGTCACAGGCCCAATTTAGCCCTGTCATTCCCAATCCATGGCAAGCAAGTACCGTGACGATGGCATTTCAAGCGACTGTCCGAATCCAATGACAAGCAAGACTCTCTTCAACGACCAACGGGGTGTTTCCGCTGTCGAATTTGCGTTGACCCTGCCTGTATTCCTTTTGTTGTTGTTCGGAGTTTGGCAAATCTGTTTCGGGTTGTGGGCACAATTTGCCCTGCAGCACGGAGCGGAAAGGGCGGCACGATGCATGGCCGTCAATAAAACAGTTTGCGGCACTACCACCGGAACCCAAAGTTACGCGGCTGGGCAATCCTATGGACTAAACCCTTCGCCATCGATATTTACGGTAAGCAATCCAACATGTGGCAATCAAATCTCTGCCGTTTACGCAGTTTCCCCGATCGTGGCGAGTATTGGTATCCCCGCTTTGACCGTGCATGCCCAAGCTTGTTATGCGAGCTAACGAAAGCCGTTTTCGCCAATTTGTTACGAGGGCCGACGCGGATGCTCCCGATCTTTTATCCCGCGATGGTCAGTAGAATTGTGCCTATTGAGGCACGGCAAGAAGCGTCCTCGTTGCGTAGCGGCGCTTCCCGCTGCCAGGGCCCAGGCCCGTGATCTCGTACCCGCGCCTTGCGCCAACAAGGCGGCGCGAATCCGGCTCTCGACAGTAGAGCTTTTGCTCTCCGTTTACCGGACGGGAACGAACCCTCCGGTGGATAGGGTATTGACCAAAGCTCCTCTTGCCCGGCTTTCCCCGCAACCGCCGAGGGGATCGCGCGCTGCATCGAACGGGGAGGCAATACTTAAGCACTCAATCAAATTGCAAGTATTATCTAAATGAATAATTATCACGGGCCATGTACTCTACTGAGTGCCTATAACGCCACGACATAAATTCACTAACAAAAACGATCATGCGCTCGTTCAGTCGTCAACATCGCCGCTTTTTACTATCATGGACGCGTGGCTTGAATCGCCGGAGCGCTCATCATTGCCGCGGTTCCGGGGCCGCGAAGGCGCACGGATTTCTCAAGGAGCGAAAAGCCGTGGCGGCGGTCGAGTTCGCCATGATCGGTGCGCCGCTGGTGTTGATTTTCCTCGAGATCTTTCAAAGCGGATTGTTCGTTTATGATTCCGCCTCGCTCAATCACGCAACCCAAGCGGCGGCCCGCCAGATCATGACGGGAGAGGTGCAAAAAGAGGGTCTGACGGCGGCGCAGTTCAGGACCAATTTGCTGTGTCCGCTGCTCCCCGCGACGATGCCTTGCGGCAATGTCATCGTCAACCTCCAGACATTTTCAGAAGCGGACTATCCGAGCGGCTTTTATTCCTTTGTCAACAGCACGCAGACCGCGATCATCATCCCGCCGCTCGACAATACGAAAACCTCTTTTTGTCCGGGCGGCAACGGCGAATATGTATACTTGCAGGTCTACTATGCGATGCCCTTGATCGGCGCGGTTTGGCTGCCCGTTGTCACGACGACGTTTCAAGGACAGACGGTCAACCTCGTCTCGGCCGCCGCCGCGTTCAAGAACGAACCTTACACAAACCCTTATACGCCGCCGCAGGGGTGCTAGCATGCGCCTATTTGGACGAGCCACGCGTGCGCATGCCTTGGCGGCCAAGGTGCGCCGGCGCGCCCACCGGTGCGCAGGCGAATTTTGGCGCGCCCGCCAAGCCATTTCCGCAATCGAATTTGCTCTGGTTCTGCCATTCCTTGTCGTCTTGATGCTCGGATCGGCGGAAGCGGCTCGGCTGATAATTTTTGCGCGCAATGTGACGCAAGTCGCGACCACCTCGGTCGAGATGCTCACCCAAAACGGGACGGGAAAAATCAACTATGTCGATCTGCATTTCGCGATCGATTCGACCATGGTGATCTTTCCGCAGATCCTGCAGGACGCGGCGCAAAAAAAAATTACGTGGGGCAACGACATATCGATATCGATGGCGAGCGTAGTCTTCACGCCGAACCCTTTGAGCTGCACGTCGAACTGCAGCTACACCGCGAATGTCGTCTGGAACAGCGGGCCCAACAAGCGAACCTGCGGAGTTGCTCTTACCGCTGTTCCCGACACGTCGGCGCCGAGCAAGACGACACTTCCGGCCGATGTGTTCGGGCCAGGCTCGCTTATCGTCGTCGATATCGTCTTCAACTACACGCCGATTTTTGGCCTTGGCCTCTTCGGTACGATTCCTATCGCGCGTTCCGCCTATATCGCGCCCCGCTATGTGCAGGCGCCTAAATATATCAAATATGATGCCACCGTGAGCGGCGACGATGGCATTGGCGCCGAATGTCCAGGCTACTGATTTTTGGAAACGCATAACGGATGTCTTTTGGCGGATTGACTGGAGTCCACACTTATGAAATTCCGCGTTGTCTCGAGTTTGTGGCACCGCTTCCGCGCCGACCGGCGCGGGACTGTTGCGATTATCGTCGCCTTGAGCGTCATCGGTCTTGTCGGAACGGCGGGACTCGGCATCGATTATTATAACGCTCTCGCCCTCAAGTCGCGGCTCGACCTCGCCTCGGACGCGGCGGCGATTGCCGCGATCAACACGGCGCAAAGCTACATCGCGGCGAATTCCGGGACGCAGACGGATCCGGCTCTGACCGCGGGAGCCATAACCGCCGGGAAGGCCCAGGCCCAAAAGGTGTTCTATTCGAACGCGGGATCAACCGCCAATATCGTGGCCACGCCGGGCGTGACAATGTCGCGGACTGCGCAGACGTTCAACGCCAATATTACCTATCAGGCGGTCTCCAAAAATGCGTTCGGGCCGATTTTCGGCGTGCCGCAATTCAACCTCAATGGCAGCTCGGCATCGAGCCTGACCATGGGCAAATATCTCGACTTCTACCTGCTTCTCGACGTCTCCGGCTCGATGGGGCTTCCCACGACGACCCAGGGACAGCAGCAACTTGCGGCGATCAGCCCGGATCAAAAAAAGGAATATCCGAGTGGCTGCGCCTTCGCCTGCCATTTCACGCAGAAGTTTTGTGACGGCAATTACTGCCAAGGCTATAATCTCGCGCGGGCAAATAACATTGTGCTTCGCGCCGACTCCGTCGGTAGCGCGGTGCAGGCCCTGCTGACCACGGCGACGGCAACGGAGACGATTCCCAACCAATACCGGATTGGTCTCTATCCGTTCATTGTACACACAGGTACGCTTTATGCGATTTCGAACAATTTGAACGGAGCGCAGACCTCCGCCGGAAATCTCGGCACCTTGCTCGACACCGGCCAATCGACAACCATTTATGGCAGCGGCGGCACCCATTTCGAGAATGCCATGCCCGAGCTCAATAGCCTCATCACGACCGTCGGCGATGGATCGGCCGCGTTAAAACCGCAGCCCTTTGTCTTTTTGGTGACCGACGGGGCCGATAACAGTCAAACTTACACCACATCGTCAAACCAATGGTGTTGCACGACCGGCAGCCCACCCGCCAACTCCGCCCCGCAAAATATGGACCCCACCCTTTGCGCGCCCTTAAAGAATCGCGGGATTACGATTGCCGTTCTCTACATCCCCTATCCACCGATCAACCCCCCCAATCCGAGCTTCGCCGGCAATGAAGACGGCAAGGTCAACGCGATCATTCCTTCAATCCCCAGCAAGCTCCAGCAATGTGCCTCGCCGGGGTTTTTCTATTCCGCCTACACCCCGCAGGACATTACCAACGCCATGCAAGACATGTTCGCCCAATCGCTTGCCGCCGCGCGGCTGACGCAATGACCTTGCTTGGCCACGGCCAGCCGCATGCTTCAGGCCACGGCCTTGATCGCCCGCGCGGTTTTTTCGACGATCTCGCCGATCTGCGCTTTGCTGACGATCAGCGGCGGCGTCAGAATAAGCGTGTCGCCAACGCTGCGCAGGAGAAGATCGAAATTGTGGAAAGCGCGATCCATCGCGTCGAACCCTCGCTTCCCCGGGGCGCCTGGCTTGGCCCCGAGGTCGATTGCCGCGCTCAGCCCGGCGTTGCGGATATCGAGGACGTTGGGTAGCCCCTTCAAGCTATGCACGGCATCGGCCCAAAAGGGTTCGAGTTCGAGCGCCCGCGCGAATAGATTTTCTTTGCCGTAGAGGTCGAGCGCGGCGAGTCCTGCGGCGCACGCCACAGGGTGGCCGGAATAGGTATAGCCGTGCAACAATTCGACCGCGTGCTCCGGGCCTTCCATGAAGGTTTCGTAAATTTGCTGGCGAACGATCACGCCGCCCATCGGCGCCGCGCCCGAAGTTACTCCCTTGGCGAAGGTGATCATGTCTGGAAGCACGCCATAGCGCTCGGCCGCGAATGCACGGCCGAGACGGCCGAAGCCGCAAGTGACTTCGTCGAAAATCAGCAGAATGTCATATTTGTCGCAGATTGATCTTAGCCGTTCCAGATAGCCGTTGGGGGGCGGCAGAACGCCAGTCGAGCCGGCCACGGGCTCGACGATAACGGCCGCGATCGTCGAGGCATCGTGCAGGCCAACGATTCTTTCAAGTTCGCCGGCGCGATGCGCTCCCCATTCCGGCTCGCCCTTCGTGAAGGCCTGTTTCTCGCGATCATAGGTCGCAGGCAGATGATCGACGCCGGCGAAAAGAGTGCCGAAGATTTTGCGGTTCGCGGCGATGCCGCCGACCGCCATCCCGCCGAAGCCCGAGCCATGATGGCCGCGCTCGCGCCCGACCAGCCTCTGACGGGCGCCTTCGCCACGGAGGTTGTGATAAGCGAGGGCGATTTTCAGCGCGGTCTCTACCGCTTCCGACCCCGAATTGGTGAAGAACACGTGGTTCAAGTCGCCTGGCGCCAGCGCCGCGATCCGGCTCGCCAGGGCAAACGCTTTGGGATGGCCGAAATGAAACGGCGGCGCGCAATCGAGCTCGCCTGCTTGCGCTCTCACGGCCTCGACGATAGGCGCGCGGCAATGTCCGGCGTTGGCGCAGCAAAAACCCGCGGTGGCGTCGAGAATGGCGCGGCCCTCTGGGGAATAATAATGCATGTCCTTGGCATGGGCGACCAGACGCGGGCGATGTTTGAACGCGCGGTTGGCGGTAATCGGCATCCAATAAGCGTCAAGATCGTTTGGAAGTATCGCCCCAGTCGCTGCAGTCGAAGTCATAGGCGGCGCCTGCAAAGGAGAAATGTTCAATTCGGAGGTCGAATCCCGATGATTTTTACGAAAGAAGGCAAGAATTTCCGCGCAGGAACCGCGCGGCGGACCGGAAAGAGGGATAGGACGGATTCCCCGCGCCGCTTGTTTGGCGACGCGAAAACAGTTAACGTAACCATATTTCCGCCCAACAAAACATATTTACGCCCAATAAATAGCGCTTTTCTCCCAGGTGATGCTTTTCGGCCACATTTGCCAAGGCGTGGCGTTTGGCCGCTGGCATCGGGAAGGCGATGATTTCCGTACTCGTGGCGCTCGCGGCATTCGCGGCGGGCTTCATCAATGCCGTTGCCGGAGGGGGGTCCTTTCTTACCTTCCCGGCGCTGATTGCCGCCGGATTGCCGCCGATCGACGCCAACGCGTCGAGCACCGTCGCGCTTTTCCCGGGCCAGATCGCGACCGGTTACGCCGCGCGCGACGGGCTCAAGGCCGCTTCGGCCGACACCCGCGTAAATGTGCCTGTCCTTGCAACGATAAGCCTTGCCGGCGGCCTCATCGGCGGCCTCCTGCTTCTCGTCACGCCCCAAGCTGTCTTCAGCCGTATCGTGCCTTGGCTTATTCTTTTCGCGACGGCGGTCTTCGCGGGCGGGAATTTTTGGATCTCCGACGCGAAGAAGTTTCGGCTGAATCGAACCGGCATTTTCGCCGCGCAAGGATTGGTCGCCATCTACGGCGGCTATTTCGGCGGCGGCATTGGCATTCTCATGCTCGCCGCGCTCACCCTTTTCGGGCTGCGCGACATTTGGCAGATGAACAGCCTGAAAATTCTGCTTTCGGTGCTGATGAACGCGGCGGCCGCCGTCACATTCATCATCGCCGGTCTCGTCCATTGGCAATGGACGATCGTCGTGGCGGTCGGCGCGATTGCGGGAGGTTACGCCGGACTGCACGCGGCGCGGCGGGTGCCCGCGCGATTAGTCAAGTGTTTCGTCGTCGCGGTGGGGCTTGTGCTCACCGTCTATTTTTTCATGATACCGGCGTGACGGGGGCGCGTTTCCTCTTGTTGTGAACGCGCAAGGCGGGAAATACCATGCTGATGATGCGGCGGGTTCATTTCGAAGGCCATGGCGGCCCGGACGTAATCAGGACCGGCGAGGCGCCGGTGCCGGAACCGGGGCCGGGCCAGGTTTTGATCGAAGTCGCCGCGGCGGGCGTCAATCGTCCCGATTGCCTGCAGCGGGCAGGTTCCTATCCGCCGCCCCCTGGCGAGAGCGATATTCCGGGCCTCGAAATCGCGGGCCGGGTTGTCGCGCGCGGGGAAGGTGTGAGCGCGCCAGCCGAAGGCGGCGACGTTTGCGCACTCGTTGGCTCCGGCGGCTATGCTGAATACGCGCTTGCCCATGCGCCGCTCTGCTTGCCTGTACCGAAGGCTCTGGGGGTTGTCGCGGCGGCCGGACTGCCGGAAAATTATTTCACCGTGTTCGACAATGTTTTGTCGCGCGGCAGGCTTGCTCCTGGCGAAACATTTCTGGTGCACGGCGGATCGAGCGGTATCGGCACGACCGCGATTCAGCTGGCCAAGCAGATCGGCGCGCGGGTCATCGCAACCGCCGGCTCGAGTGCGAAATGTGCTTTTTGCAAGACGCTCGGCGCCGATTTCGCGATCGATTATAAGACCCAGGATTTCAGCGAAGAGGTAAAAAAGATCGCCGGCAAGCATGGCGTCGATGTCGTGCTCGACATGGTCGGCGGGACTTATCTGCAAAGGAACCTGTCCGTGATGGCGGCCGAAGGCCGTCTTGTTCAGATCGGCTTCATGCAGTCGGCGACGGTCGAGAATTTCGATTTGCGCCCAATCATGCTGCGCCGCCTGACCTTGACCGGCTCCACCTTGCGGCCGCGCAGCGTGCAACAGAAAGCCGAGGTCGCCAAGGCCCTGCGCGAAAAAATCTGGCCGCTCTTGGACACGGGCTTGGTGAAGCCGCTGATCTTTGCCGCTTTCCCGCTCGAGCAAGCGCGCCAGGCCCATGAGATGATGGAATCGTCCTCCCACTTGGGCAAAATTCTGCTGGTCACAGGCACATAGGTTACGGCAGGGTCATAGACCGGCTGATGATTTTGTGGCAGTTTAGCTTCGATCCAGTTCCACAAGAGATCGTCCGCGCCAGGGGAGACGCAGATGTCGTACAAGGGACGCAATCGCTCTCGCGCTCGACGCACTCTCGGCGGGCTGGCCGCGATCACCGGGCTGCTGCTTTCGGGTGGCGCGCTGGCCGGCGAGGCCAAGATCCTCTGGGACCAGTTCGGCATCCCCCACATTTACGGCCCCGACCGGCTGACCGTCGTGCGCGGCCTCGGTTATGCCGAAATGGAAAACCACGCCGAGACGATCCTGATGAACGTTGCATCCGCCCGCGGCCGGTCGGCCGAGTATTTCGGGCCAGGAACGGGCAACGCTAACATCAATAACGACATTGCGGCGCGGACCGAAGGCATCCCCACGCGCGCGCTAACTTGGTTCCTCACCGGCGGGCTCGAGCAGGCCGCCATCATCCAAGCCTTTACCGACGGGGCGAACGAATATGCCAATCGCCACGGTGATACGATCGACCCAACCTTCCGCCGTGTGCTGCCCTTCGTCCCCACGGACGTCACTGCCGGCATACAATACATTGTCCATTTCCACATCATGCCGCAACATGACAATCTCCCGGCATTGATCTCGGCTTGGCAGACAGGCGGCATCACCGCCGCCAACGCCGTGGCGTGCGGCTTCACCCCCGGCTGTTCGACCGGCACCGTAGTCGCCCGCAACGACACCCCCGGCGGCTCGAACGGCTGGGCGATCGCGCCCCAAAAAAGCGCTTCGGGCAATGCCATCCTGATGGGTAATCCGCACTTGCCCTGGGGCAACAATCAACCCGTCCCCGGTCTTGGCATCTACCAGTTGATGGAGGCCAATCTTGTCATCGGCGATCCTGAGAATCCGAAACTGAACGCCAGCGGCGTCGTTTTCGCGGGCGCGCCGTTCATCGCCATCGGTTACAGCGACGAGATCGGCTGGACCCACACCGATAACACGATCCAGAACACCAACCTCTACGAGCTCACGCTGAACCCCAACGGCACCTACAATTTCGGCGGCATTCCCCTGCCGCTGCTGCATCGCACCGACACAATTAAGATACGCCAGGCCGACGGCTCGCTCTCCAGCCAAAACATCGACATTTTTTCCTCGGTGCACGGACCGATCGTCGCGAAAAACGGCAATAAGGTACTGGCCCTTCGCGTCGCCGGCTTAATGCAGCCCTCCGCCGTCACGCAGTACTGGGGAATGATCCAAGCGCACAATCTGGAGGAATTCATCGCCGCGAACTCCGCTCTGCAAATGCCGTTTTTCAATGTGATCTATGCCGACCGGGACGGCCACATCCTCTATGTGTTCGGTGGCCAGCAGCCGGTGCGGCAGGGCGGCGCCTGGGGCAAATATTCTGGCATCCTCGACGGCAGCGCTCCTTCCCTGCTCTGGACCAGAACCTTCGCATGGTCCCGGCTTCCGCGCGCGATCGACCCCCCTGGCGGCTTCGTTGCCAACGGCAACGATCCGCCCTGGACCTCGACCTTCCCCGAAACCGCCACCAACGATCCGGCCCAGTTTCCCGCTTATATCTCGCCACAATTCATGGACATGCGGGCACAACACGGCGCGCGCTTCCTGCTGTCGGGCCAGAGCCAGAGCCTCACACCCGCGCAGGTGCTCTCAGGCAAGGAATCGACTCACATGCTGCTCGCCAACCGCGTGCTTCCAGACCTCATCGCCGCGGCCCAAGCATCGGGCAAGCCTATCGCCCTGCAAGCAGCCGCAACCCTCGCAACGTGGGACCGCAACGCCGACGCCACGAGCAAAGGCGCGGTGCTGTTCGAGGCATGGTATAGCAACGTCTTCAATGATCTCAACACCAATCCGGCGCTGGCGAGGGACAACACGATCAACTTCTACTCGCCCCACCCCGAATTCGTCAAAGGCTGGATGGCATCCGATCCGCTGAACACGCCCGCCGGTTTGAAAAATGCGGCGGCTTGGGTTCCCGATCTGATCAAAGCGGCCCAGCAGGTCGTCGCGGCTTATGGTGCTCTCGATGTGGCATGGGGCGACGTTCATAAAATAGTCCTCGCTACCCATGACCCGACATTCCAGCAAACGATCCCCGTCTCCAACGATGCGCAGAGCGGCGCCGACGATCCGTTCGGCCCGGTGCGTGTCATCTTTCGGTTTCCGGCGCCTGACGGTCTCCATTTCTGGGCTTACAGCGGCGACGGCTACGTGCAGCTCGTCGAATTCGCAAAAGGAGGGGCAAAAGCAAGCGCTCTGCTTGGCTATGGGAATGCATCGCGGCCTGGCTCACCCCACGTGACCGATCAGCTCCCGTTCTTCGACGCCAAGACCTTGAGGCCGACTTACCGCACCCGTGCCAAGGTAGAGAAGCACACGGTTTTGCGAGAGGTGGTCAATTGACGCGGGCGGGAATCGAGGATTGCCACGGCGGCCAAACCGAGGGCGCGGCCAACCGCCGGCCGGATGTGGCGTGACCACGTGATCATCGAGCATAATCCCCGCTGCGGCACGTCGCGCAACACGCTCGGCCTCGTCCGCAACGCGGGCGTCGAGCCCCGTGTCATCGAATTTGTGATAACCCTTCCAACGCGGGTTTTGCTTCGCCGGCTCGCAGCGCGCATCGGCCGCCGCATCCAAATCCCACAGACTGGCGCGATATGATGGCGGCCGCTTGCCAGCATTGCGGCGCCAACGTCTCCAGCGCACCGCGGATCGCCGGCGAGGCCTACGAACCGACCTAGATCCCTTAAGCGGAAAGCAATTTCCAAAAAACTGCACAACCAAATCATAAATCTTATCCGAACATCACGCTAGGTCCAAATCCCCGCTCCTTACCTCGCTGCCCCCTGCACATGTATGTTTACCTCGAATGTCAATCGTACCAAAATGTTTCACGTGAAACATTTTGGTACGATTGCGCAAAAAAAGCTCCTCGCGAAAATGCGCGCGAAAAAAGTCACAACGGAATATTGCCGTGCTTCTTCCACGGATTCTTGAGGTCCTTATTGCGCAGCATGGCGAGCGCGCGGGCGACGCGCCTTCTCGTTTCGCGCGGCATGATGATGTCGTCGATATAGCCGCGCTCCGCCGCCACGAAAGGCGATAAAAAGCGCGCCTCGTATTCGCGCGTGCGTGCGGCGAGTTTTTCCGCATCGCCGATGTCGGCGCGAAAAATGATCTCGACCGCGCCCTTCGCGCCCATGACCGCGATTTCGGCGCCGGGCCAGGCGTAATTCACGTCGCCGCGCAGATGTTTGGAGGCCATCACGTCATAGGCGCCGCCAAACGCTTTTCGCGTGATGACGGTCACTTTTGGCACCGTTGCCTCGCCATAGGCAAAAAGGAGCTTCGCGCCATGCTTGATGAGGCCGCCATATTCCTGCGCAATTCCGGGAAGAAATCCCGGCACATCGACAAAAGTCACGATCGGAATATTGAAACAATCGCAGAAGCGCACGAAGCGGGCGGCTTTTCGCGAAGCATCACAATCGAGAGTCCCCGCGAGCACCAAGGGTTGATTGGCGACGAAGCCCACCGTGCGCCCTTCGATGCGGCCAAAGCCTGTCACGATATTGCGCGCATAAGCTTCCTGGATCTCGAAGAAATCGCCCTCGTCCACGGTTTTGGCGACGAGCTCCTTGATGTCGTAGGGTTTTGCCGGATCGTCCGGCGCCAGGGAGTCGAGCGAGGCCTCGCATCGCTCGGGGTCATCGAAGCCAGGCCATTCCGGAACGCCGCTCGTGTTCGACGAAGGCAGGAAATCCACGAGCCGCCGCATTTGCAGCAAAGCCTCGACGTCGTTTTCATAGGCGCCGTCGGCGACCGCGCTTTTGACCGTATGCACGGATGCTCCGCCGAGATCCTCGGCGCTAACCGTCTCGTTGGTCACCGCCCGCACCACATCGGGGCCCGTCACGAACATATAGCTCGTGTCCTTGACCATGAAGATGAAATCGGTGAGCGCCGGGGAGTAGACGTCGCCGCCCGCGCAGGGACCCATGACGAGGGAAATCTGCGGGATCACCCCGGACGCCAGAACGTTGCGCTGGAAAACCTCGCCGTAGCCCGCGAGCGCGGCGACCCCTTCCTGGATGCGGGCGCCGCCCGAATCGAAAAGCCCGATGAGCGGCGCGCGATTGGTGAGCGCCATGTCCTGCAGCTTGGCGATTTTTTGCGCGTGGGTCTCGGAAAGCGAGCCGCCGAAGACGGTAAAATCCTTGGCATAGACGAAGACCGCGCGGCCGTTGACGGTGCCGGAGCCGGTGATAACGCCATCGCCCGGCGCGTGGCGCCGATCCATGCCGAAGTCCGTCGCGCGATGCTCGACGAACATCCCGGATTCCTCGAACGAGCCTTCGTCGGTCAGAAGCTCGATTCGTTCCCGCGCGGTGAGCTTTCCGCGCCCATGCTGGGCGTCGATCCGCTGTGGTCCGCCACCACGTAGGGCACGCGCGCGGCGCTCCGCGAGGCGTTCGAGACTGGGTTTCACTGGCCATCTTCCTAATTGTCAATCGCATCGCCCATGCTTCGGGACGTCCTGCCGTCGCTTCGCGAAAACGCGTGCTCTTTCATGGGCCAGCGCTCTGGACAGCGTGAAACAGGCGTGCCGCCGCTTCCATCTCGCGCCATTGCCGCGCGCGGCGGCGAAGGGCCTCCGCGTCCTCGCCCCAGGCCCGCATTTCATAATCCTCGTCCACATGGGCGGCAGTCCAGGCTTCCGCGGGTGCGCGCGCGCCATGCGCCACGGCGAGCGCGAGCAAGACGGAGCCGGTGAGCGTTGTCATCACAGAGAGCGCGGCCAGCGCAAAGGGCGCCGCCGGGCCGCCATTTGCGATGCGCTCGACGGCCTCTTTAACAGCCGCGCGGGCAGGTTCTGGCTGATCGGCGAACACCACGCCTTCGGTGCGGACGAAATGGGCGCCGAGTTTTTCGCGCGCGAAGGCGAGGATATAATCCCAGGCGGCGGCTTGCGCCTCTGCCAGCGCTCTTGGCTCGGCGGCGCGATAACAGACGAGGTCCGCCCCGGCATATTTGGCGATCTCGTCCACTGTGGCGTCCAGTTCTCGCGCGACGCCATCAATCGCCGAATAGACGATGCGCGTCAATGGCATGGCCGCCGGGTCGATCGTTTCGCCCTGCGCCGACCATTCTTCCGCCAGCACACGTGCCGCCGCCAATTCCGGCAGCGCCAACCGGTATCCCCCCGGCGACTTGACCGCGCGGCCGTCTAGAAGCAGCACGAAATTTCCATCCCGCTGTTGCACGGTCACCTCCTTGTAGAAGCGCCTCGACAGGGCTTTGTTAAGATCCCGCCTTGCCATGGCAATGGGACCGGCCGCCCCGGCCGGCCGGGCGAATTGGTCGAGACGTGCATCAGGCGAGGATTTTTCCAGCATCGGTTTCCTTTTCGCGGGTATACGCGGAAGCGCCCCGTTTCATTGCCGGATAGCCGGTAGACATTTGCCGTTATTTTGTTTTATCGCATTTTTGTTTCGAATACAGATACGCGCGCCTAAATCGGCGTGACGAGGCAAAGGCCCACTGTTCGATTTTATACGCGCAACGGCCAGTTTTAGCGGCCGCTGGCATTTTTTCGGCCAGAGTTGCGCCGCAAAAATCTCTATGTTAGGTGACCGCTGCCCTCGCGGTGGGGCCGCGTTCCTTGGCGTCTTTAACGCCGGTTTCCACTTCTGGTCCGCGTTTCTACGTTTTGTGGTTGTCGCCGCGAAAAGCCGAACCCTTGGGAAACGGCTTTGCCGGCCGTTTGAATTTTGGGGATTTCGCTTTGGCGGCGCAAGAGACACGCGTGTCCGGTATGGCGGGGCGCTATGCCCAGGCGCTCTTCGCGCTCTGTCAGGAAACCGGGGCGACGGAACAGGCCGCCGCCGATCTCGCCGCCTTTGCGGAATTGGTCAGCTCCAGCGCGGATTTGCAACGTCTCGTCAAGAGTCCGGTTTTCTCCGCTGAAGAGCAGGTGAAGGCGCTCGGTGCCCTTCTCGCCAAGGCCGAGATCGGCGGGATCGCCTCCAAATTCATAAAGCTCGTCGCGGCCAAGCGCAGGCTTTTCGCGATTTTCGACATGATCCGCGATTTTAATTTGCTGAACGACGCGCGAAAAGGCGTCACGCGGGCGGAGGTGACGGCTGCCGAGACGCTCAAGCCCGAGCATCTCGCGGCCTTGCGCACCGCGCTGGCCGATATTTTTGGCGGCGGCGAGATCGACATCGCAGTCAAGGTGGACCCGGCTATCATCGGCGGCCTTATCGTCAAACTGGGCTCGCGCATGGTTGACAGCTCCGTCAAAACCAAACTCAATGCGATTCGTTCCCGCATGAAAGAGGCCGGCTGATGGAGATCCGCGCCGCGGAAATTTCCGCGATCCTCAAGAGCGAGATCGCGAACTTCGGCAATGAAGCAGAGGTGACCGAGGTTGGCCAGGTCCTCTCGGTCGGGGACGGTATCGCCCGCGTCTATGGCCTCGACAATGTCCAGGCCGGCGAAATGGTCGAGTTCGAGAACGGCGTGCGGGGCATGGCCCTGAATCTTGAGAGCGACAACGTCGGCATCGTCATTTTCGGCAGCGACCGCGACATCAAGGAAGGCCAGACGGTCAAGCGGACCGGCGCGATTGTCGATGTTCCGATTGGCAAGGGGCTGCTCGGACGCGTCGTAGACGCGCTGGGCAATCCGATCGATGGCAAGGGCCCGGTTCATGCGGAAAAGCGCGCCCGCGTCGATGTCAAGGCGCCGGGCATCATCCCGCGCAAATCCGTGCACGAGCCGATGGCGACCGGCCTCAAGGCGATCGACGCCCTGATCCCGATCGGGCGCGGCCAGCGCGAGCTGATCATCGGCGACCGCCAGACCGGCAAGACCGCGCTGGCACTCGATACCATCCTCAATCAAAGGCCGCTGAACCAGGGCAGCGACGAAAACCTCAAGCTCTATTGCGTCTATGTCGCGGTCGGACAAAAACGCTCGACCGTCGCGCAATTCGTGAAAGTGCTGGAAGAGCAGGGCGCGCTGCCTTATACGATCATTGTCGCGGCGACCGCATCCGATCCGGCGCCGATGCAGTATCTGGCGCCGTTCGCCGGTTGCGCGATGGGCGAATATTTCCGCGACAACGCGATGCACGCGCTGATCATCTACGACGATCTCTCCAAGCAAGCCGTCGCCTACCGCCAGATGTCGCTTTTGTTGCGCCGTCCGCCGGGACGCGAGGCCTATCCGGGCGATGTGTTCTATCTGCATTCCCGGCTGCTCGAGCGCGCGGCGAAACTCAACGAGGCCCATGGCGGGGGCTCGCTCACTGCGCTTCCGGTGATCGAAACGCAAGCAAACGACGTTTCGGCCTATATTCCGACGAATGTGATTTCGATCACCGACGGCCAGATCTTTCTTGAGACGGATCTCTTCTATCAAGGCATCAGGCCCGCCGTGAATGTCGGCCTTTCGGTCTCGCGCGTTGGCTCGTCGGCGCAAACCAAGTCGATGAAAAAGGTCGCGGGCAGGATCAAGGGCGAACTCGCGCAATACCGCGAAATGGCGGCATTCGCGCAGTTCGGCTCCGATCTCGACGCGACGACCCAGCGCCTGCTCGCGCGCGGTGCGCGCCTGACAGAGCTTTTGAAGCAGGCGCAGTTCTCGCCTTTGAAGATCGAGGAACAGGTTTGCGTGATCTATGCCGGGGTCAATGGCTATCTCGATGCCTTTCCGGTTGACCGGGTGCGGGCCTTCGAGGAAGGGCTCCTCGCGCTCTTGCGAGCGAGCCACACCGGTCTCCTCGATGCGATTCGCGTCTCGAAGGATCTGTCCGACGAGTCCGGCGCGAAACTCAAAGCTATTGTCGATGCCTACGCCAAGAACTTTGCTTGATCGGGAATTTCGCTTGAGCTGGCGGCGCGGACAAAGGTGAAGCGGATAGACCATGCCCTCATTGAAGGATCTGCGCAACCGGATCGCCTCCGTCAAGGCGACGCAAAAGATCACCAAGGCCATGCAGATGGTCGCGGCGGCGAAACTGCGGCGCGCGCAGACCGCGGCCGAATCGGCGCGGCCTTACGCCGAGCGGATGGAGAGGGTTTTGGCCAATCTCGCCGCCTCGATCGCGACGAGGGGCCAAGCTCCGGCGCTGCTCGGCGGCGGCGGCGACACCGTCCATCTCTTGGTCGTCTGCACCGCCGAGCGCGGTCTGTGCGGCGCTTTCAATGCCTCGATCGCGCGCCTCGCCCGCGAGGCGGCGCTGTCGCTCATGGGGCAAGGCAAGACGGTCAAGATCCTTTGTGTCGGCAAGAAAGGTCACGACATCCTGCGCCGGCAATTCGGACGCCAGATCATCGAAGTGATCGACCTGCGCTCGGTGCGCGCGCTCAGCTTCACTGATGCCGCCGCAATCGGCCGCAAGATCGTTGCGTTGCATCAGGCTGGCGCGTTCGACGTATGCACATTGTTTTTCTCGCGGTTCAAATCGGTAATCGCGCAGATCCCGACCGCGCAGCAGCTTATTCCTCTTGCCCTCCCGGCGGACGCGAAAGCGGCGCAATCGGGGACGGCTTACGAGTATGAGCCAAACGAAGAGGAAATTCTGGCGGCGCTGCTGCCGCGCAACATTTCGATTCAGATCTTGCGCGCACTGCTTGAAAATGCCGCGTCCGAACAAGGCGCGCGGATGAGCGCGATGGATAGCGCCTCGCGCAATGCCGGCGAAATGATCAAGAAGCAAACCATGAAGTACAACCGCTCGCGCCAAGCGATGATCACCAAGGAACTGATCGAGATCATCTCCGGCGCCGAAGCACTTTAAAATTGCTCGACTTTTCCGACCGGTGCCAATTCTCGCACCGACGGACGACCGTCGCATGACCCGCGTCGACTGGAGGAACACCCGGTGTCAGTGTCCACAACAACCGTCGCTCTTGCTGTCGACGCACGGGAGGTGCCCAAAGAACTGCTTTTCCAGCCCGTCAGGCTGGGGCGCTACAACCTGCCGCACCGGATGGTCATGGCGCCGTTGACCCGCTCGCGCGCCCGCCAGCCCGGCAACGTGCCATCGGCTCTCAATGCCTGCTACTACGCGCAAAGGGCCTCGGCGGCTCTCATCGTGACCGAAGCTACCCAAGTGTCGCAGCAGGGACAGGGCTACGCCTGGACGCCCGGCATTCACAGCCGCGAGCAGGTCGAGGGATGGCGACTCGTCACCGACGCGGTGCACAAGGCCGGCGGCCTGACCTTCCTGCAGCTCTGGCACGTCGGACGCATCTCGCATCCGTCGCTGCAGCCCGACGGGATGCTTCCGGTCGCGCCCTCGGCCATCAAGCCTCGCGGGGAGGCATTCATCGAGAATGAGAGGGGCGAGGGGGAACTGGTTCCTTTCGTCACGCCGCGGTCCTTGCAGATCGAGGAGATGCCCTACATCGTCCAACAATACGCGCGCGGATCGCGAAATGCGCTGGAAGCCGGATTCGACGGCGTGGAGGTCCACGCTGCCAATGGTTATCTCCTCGATCAGTTCATCAATTCGAGCACCAATCGGCGCACTGACGCTTATGGCGGTCCGATCGAGAACCGGATGCGGCTGCTCATGGAGGTGGTCGAGGCGGTCAGCGAAATCTGGGGGCCGGATCGGGTCGGCGTTCGGCTGTCGCCGCTCGGCACCTTCAACGACATGGGCGACGACGACCCGGAGACGACATTCGGCCACGTCGCCGAAAAACTCAACGGGGGCGCGCTCGCCTATCTGCACATCATCAACCCAGCCATCGTCGGCGGAATCGAGAAGGGGATCGAACCCGACCCTGACGCGCTGAGGATGCTCGAGCTGATGCGCGAAAGATACCGCGGCACGCTCATCATCGCCGGCGGTTTCGACCAGGAGACGGCCGACGCATGGCTCCGGCAAGGCAAGACGGATCTGATCGCCTTTGGGCGCAAGTTCTTAGCCAATCCAGATTTGCCGGAACGGATTCGCTCGGGCGCCTCCCTTAACGCCGACGATCCGTCCACCTACTATGGCGGCGGCGCCAAAGGGTATACCGACTATCCCACCCTTGCCCGGGAGCGGGGCGAGGAACCGCACCCTTGCGTTGACGAAAGGTGGCGATAGTGCCTACGGATTAAGCAATCAACCAGGCAAGAGGACAAAGCATGGCCGAGGCCGCATCCAACACGCGCACGGGCCACGTCACGCAGGTCATTGGCGCCGTCGTCGACGTGAAATTCGACGGCGATCTGCCGGAGATCCTCAACGCTCTCGAAACCGACAATGGCGGCAACCGCCTGGTCCTCGAAGTGGCGCAGCACCTTGGCGAGAATTCAGTGCGCTGCGTCGCGATGGATATTTCCGCGGGCCTTGTCCGCGGCCAGCCGGTCCGGGATACCGGAGGCCCGATCACGGTGCCGGTCGGCGAGGCGTGCCTTGGCCGCATCATCAATGTCATCGGCGAGCCGGCGGACGAATTGGGTCCGGTCGAAACCACGACCCGCCGCGCGATCCATCAACCCGCGCCCTCCTATGCCGAACAAGCGACCGAGGCGCAGATCCTGGTGACCGGAATCAAGGTCGTCGATCTTCTGGCCCCTTACGCGAAAGGCGGCAAGGTCGGGCTCTTCGGCGGCGCCGGGGTCGGCAAAACGGTTTTGATCATGGAGCTCATCAACAATATCGCCAAGGCGCACGGCGGCTATTCCGTGTTCGCCGGGGTGGGCGAGCGGACCCGTGAAGGTAACGATCTTTATCACGAAATGATCGAATCCAAGGTGAATGTGGATCCGCGCGAGCATGGCGGCTCCGCCAAGGGCTCCAAGTGCGCCCTGGTGTATGGCCAGATGAACGAGCCGCCGGGGGCGCGCGCCCGCGTCGGGCTGACCGGCCTCACCGTCGCCGAGGATTTCCGCGACAAGGGCCAGGACGTGCTGTTCTTCGTCGACAATATCTTCCGCTTCACCCAGGCGGGCTCGGAAGTCTCGGCGCTTCTCGGCCGCATTCCTTCGGCGGTCGGCTATCAGCCGACGCTCGCGACCGACATGGGAGACTTGCAGGAACGGATCACCACCACGACCAAAGGCTCGATCACATCGGTGCAAGCAATCTATGTGCCCGCCGACGATCTAACCGATCCGGCGCCCGCCACCTCCTTCGCGCATCTCGACGCGACCACCGTCTTGTCGCGCTCGATCGCCGAGAAAGGCATTTATCCGGCGGTCGATCCGCTCGACTCGACATCGCGCATGTTGTCGCCGCTCGTCGTCGGCGAGGAACATTACGGCGTCGCGCGCCGGGTCCAGCAGATTTTGCAGCGCTACAAGGCGCTGCAGGACATCATCGCAATCCTCGGCATGGACGAGCTCTCCGAGGAAGATAAGCTGACGGTCGCCCGCGCCCGCAAGATCGAGCGCTTCCTGTCGCAGCCTTTCCACGTCGCCGAAGTATTCACAGGTTCGCCGGGCAAGCTCGTTTCGCTCGCCGACACGATCAAGGGTTTCAAGGGGCTCGTCGAAGGCGATTACGATCATTTGCCGGAAGCGGCTTTCTACATGGCCGGCACCATCGAAGAGGCAGTGGAGAAAGCGCAAAAGCTCGCGGCCGAGGCAGCGTAGCGTTGGCCCGCGCGGCCGGGCGCACGCGTGTCCAACGCATTGGCGAAAGACCTTGCGCGGCACAAGCGGAATACTGAAATCACGTCCGGGGCCATGCGATGCCGGCTTTTCACTTCGAACTCGTTTCTCCCGGAAAACTCGTCTTTTCGGGAGACGTCGAAGCCGTGGTCGTTCCTGGAACGGAAGGCGAGTTCACCGTCCTCATGGACCATGCCCCCTTGATCTCGACGATGAAGCCAGGCATCGTCGTGATCGAGGAGGCGCCCGCAAAAAAACTGCGTCTCTTCGTGCCTGGCGGTTTCGCCGAGGTCACGCCCACAGGCCTCACCATCCTCGCCGGCCAAGCGATCCCCCTGGAGGAACTCGATTCAGCCAGGCTCGATGCGGAGCTTAAAAATTTCGAAGACGAAGTTGCGGGCGCCAAGACGGACGAGGCCCGGCGGATGGCGGTGGAGAAGCGCGACCAGCTGCGCGAATTAAAGGCCGCGCTCAAGATCTGAACGTCGGCGCACGACGCGCGATCGAGTTAGCGCGCAAGATCCCCTCTTCGCCGCACCAGCCCGCCCATTCCTTCGCGGAGGTAGGCCCGCGCCAGGCGCTGGCTAATTGCCACTGCTTTTGCCCGAGTGCAGGTCGCTCCGAACACCGCGACCCCGGTCTGTGCCTCCGCGATCGTGAAACCCTGGGCGTCCGTCCAGTCGATCAGCACGGATTGTGGATCGAAGTGCTCGGCGCGCGGCGAATCATCCCCAGTGCATCCATTGTCGCGTCAGACGAAGGATATCGTTGTAGGTGGCAAAGGCGATCAGACTTGTTACTAGCGTGAAGCCGACCGTGAAGCCGAATTGTTGCGCCTTTGCGCTCATCGGCTTGCCGCGTATTGCCTCCGTCGCATAATAGAGGAGATGACCGCCATCGAGGAGGGGAATTGGGAGAAGGTTCAACATTCCGACCGAAATCGACAGAATTGCGGCGAGGTCAAGAAGCGCCGCAAGGCCGATCTTGGCCCTCGCCTCGGAGACCTCGGCGATCCGGATCGGTCCCGACAGCTGATCGGCGGTTTCCGTCCCGGCCACCAGGCCTTTGACATAGCCACCGGTCCGCGCCACGACATACCAAGTCTCCGACCCAGCGAGCTTAACCGAGCCGGCAAAACCATAGTGCTGGACATGCCAATTTTCCGGCTTGGAAACGGCCTGGACCCCAATGATAGCGACCCGCGTGGTACCAAAAGGAGTGACCACGTCGCGCCGGCGCGGCGTCGCAACGAGTTGCACCAATTTGCCGCCGCGATCGACGCCGAAGACCAGTTGCGTCCCGCTGGCGCTCTGCACGACGCGCTGCATGTCCTCGAAGCTATCGACCTTGATCCCGTCGATCGAAACGATCAGATCGCCTGGCCGAAACCCCGCCGCCTCGGCGGCGCTGCCGGCGGCAACGCGATCCACCATGGGCAAGAGGATGGCGCGCCCGTTCACATAAAAAATGCCGGTGAAAATGACGATCGCCAGAAGGAAATTGGCGAGCGGACCCGCGGCGACGATCGCCGCCCGCTTCCAGACGTTCTGAGCAACGAAACTCACCGCCCGCTCGCCCGGCGGCATGGCCGCGAGGGCGGCTTCATCCGACATCGAAGCGCCATTGGCGTCGCCGTGGAATTTGACATAGCCGCCAAGCGGGAAAGCCGCAACCCGCCAGTGGGTTCCATGGCGATCATTAAAGCCGAAAAGTTCCGGTCCGAAGCCAAGCGAGAAGGTGTCCACCTTAACCCCGCACCAACGGCCGATCAGGAAATGGCCGAGCTCGTGGAAAAAAACCACTAGGCTCAAGACAAAAAGGAAAGGCAATACATAGCCCGCGAGCGCCCAGATATCCGTAAGGATTGACATTTGAACTCCTCACTGATTCTTCGCGCATGGCCCCGAAGACTTCGCAGTTCTTACGACGCGACGATTCATTTTAAGAGGCTGGCGGCAACGAGGCACACAAGCAGCATTTCAAGCATCGGCGTCATGTATTTGGTCTCCCCAAAAGCCCAATTTCCAGCCGTCCGCTGAAATGGGCAGCTCAAGGCATTGGATCCTGCTTACCCGATGCTGGCATTGCCATTGCCATTGCTTTCGGTCGCGCCGTGGGAAGCAGTGTCGCCAACATGGCCATTGCCTTCGGTCACTGCACCAGCAAAAGACCAGTCAGACAGCAAAAGGGTGTACACAAAAAGCGCGACCCTTAGAGAACCAAGAAGTGCGATCCTAAGAGAACCGAGAAGCACGAGTTTGAGAATGGTCATCGTCAGTCTCCGTTCGTCTCCCTTTTGCCGTCCAGCCGTCACATGCTCGCCAGCACGTTTGACCCCGCATGGATCAATACACCCGGTGCCACGGCGTCGTTACACGTCATAATCTACGAAATGACACGACAGGCCCGCGGTTCCTAATATCACGCGGAATTGATACTCCCATCACCTTCACGGCGTGACCACGATCCTACCCTGCATTTGCGGATGCAGGCCGCAAAAATAGCTGTAGGTTCCGGCCTTGGTGAAGGTGAATTCAAACGTGTCATCCGTATCGAGCGCCTTGGAATGGAACTCGCCCTTGGCTCCGACGACGAGGTGCGGATTGTCATCGCGATTGCGGAAGACGATCGCCGTTCCGGCCTTCACTGTGATTTCCTTTGGGGTAAAGGCGAAATTATCGATATCCACCTCGGTACCGGCGGCGACCGCGGGCACGGTCAAAATGATGCCGAGAGCGGTGGTTGCAACAAAAAGGCAAATACCCAAGCACCACGCGCGGAAGCGGTACCTCTTGGTCAAATTGCGCATGTTGGTTTCCTTTTGCTAGAGTGGTTTCAACTTGCCTCGAGCGCCGTATCGGTGATCGCGAGGCGTTGTTTTCCGCGCCGGACTTCGACGCTCGTCAGCCCAAGCAAGGTACGCAGCTTTTCGGCCGGCACCAGCATCGGTCCGGGCGAGGCAGCGCTCCCTGGCGCGGGCTGCGGGAAGGCGGTCGACATCGCGGTATGGAAGGTGACATTGCCTTCCACTTTCTGCATCAGTTGATGGATATGGCCGTTGAGCACGGTGACCGAGCCGAACCGCTTGAGAAGAGCGAGCGCGCGCGCCGAATCCTCCGTGCCCCAGCCCCAATTCGCATAGATGGTCCAGAGCGGAATATGCGCGAACACGACGACCGGCGTTGAGGTTGGCTTACCCTTGAGATCGTCCGTGAGCCAAGCCAGTTGCTCGTCGCCGAGCGAGCCCATGCCGCCCGCTTTTAAATTGGCGACGTTGACGAGGCCGACGAAATGCGCGCCCCCAGCATCAAAAGAGTACCATCCGGTGCCCTTCGTGTTTTTGCCATGGCGTTCGAGATAGACTTGGCCATTGTTCTCGTCGATGATGTCATGCTCGCCCGGCACATAATGGACGTCGAGCTTGGCTTCGCCGATGATTCTTTCCGCATCGTCGAATTGCCCGGGCTTCGAAAGGTGGGTGATGTCGCCGGTGTGAATCACGAAGGCGGGCTTGACCGGAAGGCCGTTTACCTTATCGATCGCTTCCCTCAAGGTCCCGAGCGCATCCGGATTGGCAGGCTTGTTGAACCCGACATGGCTGTCGGAAATCTGCAGGAAGCTGAAGCCTTTGACCGTCTTTTCGGCCGCTTGCGCCGTTCCCGTGCCTAGAAATTGCGAGGATTTGGGCACACCACCACTGAGCGTCCAGATGACGCCCGTGCCGGCCCAGATCATACATTCGAGCGCGCCGCGCCGGTCGATCCCTGTGCCCTGCTTGTTGTCGGACATGTTTTCGTCTCCATAAGCCGCGGCCTTGTGCCATTGCTACAGAGAAGACTTGGCGGCGCGCCTATTTATTCCCCTGCTTTGCAAATTTCTCGCGCCCATTGTCGTCTCGCCGTGATGCATCTCCGTCGTGCGTCGGCCAGATGGCGCGCCCAAGCGGCGAACTGGCCTAGCTTTGAGCCGTTCGTACGGTCTTTTTAGCCAACTGGGCGAGGTGCCTCAGATGAACGAGTCTACCGTCGATCGTACATTCGGACGTCAGGCTTTCGGCTTGGATCCCTATGGTTATCACGCCGCGCGACCGGCTTATCCCGACTGGGTGTTTGAGACCCTGTGCGACCAATGCGGCCTCGCCTGTGGCGCGGCCCTATTTGAAATCGGCGCGGGCACGGGAAAGGCGACCCGCCGACTACTTGACCTCGGCGCGAACCCTGTGATCGCCGTCGAGCCCGATCCTCGCCTGGCGACGTTTCTGCGCAAAACCAACAGCGACGAGGCCCTGAGCGTGATGGTCTCCACGTTCGAGGATGCGGCGCTCGATGAAGCCAGCTTTGATCTCGGCGTCAGCGCCACAGCCTTCCATTGGCTTAACGAGGACGAAGCCCTGGTCAAGGTCGCGGCGTTACTGCGGCCGGGTGGCTGGTGGGCGGCGGTTTGGAACGTGTTCGGCGATGACAGCCGTCCCGATCCCTTCCATGAAGCGACCAGGGTGCTGCTTGGTGGCGTTTCAAGTCCCTCGGCAGGAAGCCACGATTTGCCGTTCGCTCTTGACGCGGAAGCGCGCCTCTCGGCACTGCAGCGATCCGACGCGTTCGATGTCGTCGAGCATCGAGCCAAGGCTTGGTCGCTTGAACTTGATACTGAACAGACCGTCGCCCTCTATGCGACTTACTCCGATATAAATATCCGCCGCGACCGGCAGACTATTCTCACTGAGTTAGGTCGCATTGCTCGCGAGAACTTCCGCGGCCGCGTGAACCGCAACATGATCACCAGCCTTTACGTCGCGCGGCGTCGGCTACAATAGTCGGCCATCAAGCCGACCCTCGCCAAGCGGGCCGCCGGCGTGGTTGCAAATATTCGAAACCGCGCCGAATTTCCCGTCCTTGAGAGATATTGCAAGCTCGCGATTCACTGCCTTGATGCGTCTGAGCGGCGGCCCGGAAAGCTCGTCCGTGGAGCCAATGTCGACCCAGTTTTCATCTCCGGCCATTGCGATCCCATGCTCCCAATTGTTTTAATCGATGCGCAAGCCTATCGTTTCGTCGAAATATATTATGGTCTTACGACTCGAATTCCGCAAATCGCCTGCAGGGGCGGCTCGGCAAAAATCCACCCGAGCGAGATCATCGCCCATCTCAGTTGAGCATGATAACGGAATAGCAAGGCGGACAGGAGTGCGGCGATCATGGGCGGATCGGATTGGCGGCCACTTCGAGGCATTGACCCGCGCCGGCTGAGCGTCGCCCGCCTGCAAGCCCATCATGCAGTGCAATGGCTCGCGCGAGCGGCGCGCGCCTATGTTCCACCGCGGCCAGACGACGGCCACACGAATCTCGGTTGGGACGACACCTTCGACGGCTTTACAACCCATCGGCTGCAAAACGGCATGCATCTAAGCTTGAAAATTGCCGATCTCACGCTCTTATTGCATGGCGGCGAGAGGACGGCACGCATCCAAACTTTCTCCCTTAACGGCCGCACGGATGCGCAGGCACGCCAATGGCTGGGCGAGCAACTCGGCGCGCGCGGCCTCGATGCGCGTGCTCTCGACGCACCGTCACCCTATGAATTGCCCGCGCGCGCGCTCACCCAAGGCGCCGCCTATGACTTGGCGGATCTTGCGGATTCCCTGCTCGAGTTCTCGACCTGGTTCGCCAATGCCGAATTTTCGCTCGTCCGTGTCCAAAGACAAATGATTGGGTGCAAGTTGGCGGCCTCGGATGTGCGCTGCTGGCCGCACCACTTCGATCTCGCGACTTTGGCCTCGTTCCCGGCGCGGGATGCTGGCGCCACAGGCTATGTCGGTGCCGGGCTTTCGCCCGGAGACGAGTATTATGACGAGCCCTATTTCTATGTGTCGGTCTATCCCCGGCCGGACAGGGCGGCGCTGCCGCGCCTGCCGAAGCTCGGCCATTGGCATACGCACGAGTTCACGGCGGCCGTTGCGCCAGCTCATCGGATTGTCGCGGCCAATAATCAGAAAGCCGCGGCAGATGAATTCCTGAAGGCTGCGGTCGACGTCGCGATTAAAATCTTGAGGTGAGGTGAGGACTTTTCTCAATTCGAGGGGCAATAGTTCGTCAACTTTGACCAAGGTTTGCCACCCGATAACCCAGCTAACGGCCCGTTACAAGGTTGGCAAGCGGGCGCCGAGCGGCCACGAGACGGCGGGGCTGTAGACTTCAAACCGGTTGAATAGGTTTTTTGTCCGATTAGGCGCTTCAATCGTAACAAAATGTTTCCACATATGAATTTTGCACCATTGGCAGGAAAACCTTTGAACGGACAGCAACCGCGTCCGCGTCAGGGGGGCGGGCGTCCACTGGAAGCCCGCCGGGAAGGTCACGCCACGCAGTACCTCCGTCGTCTCGTCGATCTCCTCAAAGAGAACCCCTCTGCAATCGCGTTCGAAGCACCGCTCGGCGGCAAGCTCCGGCGGCGCGACGCCCGCATAACGCCAGTTACAATTCACGCAACGAAGAATCGGTGCGGGCATGCGGATGTCCTTAAGGTCTATAACTTTTGCAGGCGTTTTTGGAGTTCGTCGTCGAATTGTTTTAGAAAACTGCGGGTACTTTTTGCCGAACACCAGTGATTCCGTAGATATAAATCGTGGAAGCCAAACTTTACCAAGCCGTCATCCTGCCATTGCTTTAAAATGGGAAAATGCACTGAAAATTTCTCTCCAATAGCCAATTTTTTTGGGGTAAACGGACCCGCAGATGGATTCGATGAAAGTATGTTTTGTGCTGGGATGATGATGCCTACGCGTCGTCGTCGGAACAGCTTCTTCCTCTTGCCCCAAATGGCGGAATGCAATGTCACATCTGTTGGGCCGTGATTTGTGGCAGACATAACAACGAAAGGTGGAATATTTGTCGGATTAGGGACAATTTCCATTACCCGTATTTCAAGGTTTAATTTTGCTTTCGGATATATAAACTTCGACCAAACATTCCACACGAATGATGCCATCGCTACAACGAGCGAGAGAAGGCTAACTGCAAGCGCCCAATGTGCTGTCGTCATCTCGGTGCGTTCCCGACGGCCCGAAGCGGCCGTCTATCCCAAATGGGAGAATAATGATGGTAAACTAAACTATTGCCTGCCGCCGTAAACGCGGCCAGTTCCGCTCTATTTGCAGAATCAGAGTTGCCGGATTTGCCGTCGCGCGACCCAGACCGAAACGAAAGGCGTTAGAACGGTCGCTGTCAAAGCTGCGATAGAGGAGACAAAAGCCGCTAGAGTTGAGAACGCCGCCGGGTTGGCTGTAACAGATGCAAGGAAATCATTGCTCACTAGAGTCCGCCAAACTCATAGACAAGGCGACTATTATCATAAAATTTGAATGAGCTGGCCGACAATGCGCGGTCAACCCGTCCAAAGCCAAACGTGTTCATTTCCTTTAGTTTGTTCGCTTGAGCGATAGCATCGCGATCGTTGTCGGCGCGACACGACACAATATCCGGGCCAACCTGTGTGCCGTCCGCCTCAATGCCAAAAAAGTTAATTGTGTACAGGTTTTACCCACCAGCGTACCTACTTTGCGCCAAAGCATACCACTATAATGGGCTTTGCTGCATTAGCAGCCCCGCCGCGCAGATTGCCCTGCCCGGCGGGATTCAGCAAGCGGCAAGACGGAAAAGCCGGTTCACAGCTTGCCCTTTGCAAGCGCATCCCGCAGCACCTTCTCCACGCGGGCATTGTAGCCGCGTCCGGTCGCCCTGATGCCGTTGACAACATCAGCGGCCATCCGGAAGCCGATGTGCATTTTAGGCGTCTCGACGCGCGGACGGCCTATCTTTTTCCATGCCTTGTACTGCTCCGGGAAAACGTCCTTGAACGGCTTTGCTCGGGCAAAATCCTCAGCGGTCCATTCCGGGTTATCCTCGTCGATCATAGGGGGATCAGGTTTTTTAGCCATAGCGTTTTACCTCTCTTGCGTTGACTTTTCGTAGCGAGATCGCCCGCAGCACGTCGCCTCGCATGGTGAACGCCAGCATATGCAGCCGCCCGTCCATCCAGCCATAAGCGCGAAATCGAACTTCCCCGTAGGGGTAGCGTTCATCAGGAACCACAGCTGCCGACTCGATCTCCAATCGCGCGGCGTCGGCCAGTGACAGGCCGTGTTGCTGCCGGTTGATGGCGTCCTTGTCTGGGTCGAATTCGATTCTCACGACTAATTGTAGCAACAAAAACTAGCTGCCACAAGCACTTTCTGTTGCAACAAAAAGCTAAGCTGCGAGGGACTGTCCTCCCTTGCCAAGCCCCTTTTGCCTTCTATCCGCTGTACCGCCCAAAGCTTTACTCCGGCCACGCCAACGTGTACCCCGTCCCCGCAGTGGGCCCGGTGCAGCCAGTTTGCGCCGGGCTTATTTTTGGCGGCTCTTGAAAGATTAAGACCGCGGCGAAAAGCGATTGGTTCGATGGCGAATGTGGTGGTGGTCGGCGCCCAATGGGGCGACGAGGGCAAGGGCAAGATCGTCGATTGGCTGTCGCTCGAGGCCGACATCGTGGTGCGCTTTCAGGGCGGCCACAATGCCGGGCATACGCTCGTCATCGACAACAATGTCTATAAGCTCGCGCTGTTGCCCGCTGGCGTCGTGCGGCCCGGAAAGCTCTCGATTATCGGCAACGGAGTCGTGCTCGATCCGCATCATTTCGTCGATGAAATCGCCAAGCTCGCGGGCCAAGGCATCGAGGTCTCGCCAAAAAATCTAAAAATCGCCGAAAACGTGACGCTAATCCTTAGCCTACACCGCGAGCTCGACGCCCACCGCGAATCCTCAAATGTCGAAGCGTTGAAGATCGGAACGACAAAACGTGGCATCGGGCCAGCATACGAAGACAAGGCGGGACGGCGCGCGATCCGGCTCATGGACTTGGCCGAGCCGGACAGTTTGGATCAAAAAATCGCCCGCCTGCTCGCCCATCACGAGCCGCTGCGCCGCGGGCTTGGGCTCGAACCCGTCACGGCGGAGGCCATTCGCGCCGAACTCGATCGCGTCGCGGCCAAAATTCTTCCCTTCATGGACGCGACCTGGGAACTGCTTGAGGCCGCGCGGCGCGCGGGTAAACGCATTTTGTTCGAAGGCGCGCAAGGCGCGATGCTCGATGTCGATCACGGCACCTACCCCTTTGTGACCTCGTCGAATACGGTCGCCGCCAATGCCGCCACGGGGTCTGGCCTTGGCCCAAGGGCGATCGGTTATGTGCTGGGAATCGCCAAGGCCTATACGACGCGGGTCGGCGGCGGGCCGTTCCCGGCCGAACTCCACGATGCCATTGGCGAGCGGATGGGCGACCGGGGCCATGAATTCGGAACCAACACGGGGCGGCGCAGGCGGTGCGGCTGGTTCGACGCGGTGCTCGTGCGCCAGGCGGTAAAAACCTCGGGAATTGACGGTATTGCCTTGACAAAACTCGATATTCTTGACGGTTTCGAGGAGATCAAGGTCTGCATCGGTTATCATCTCGATGGCCAGCGCATCGGCAGATTGCCGGCAAGCCAGGCGGCGCAGGCAAGAGTCGCTCCGGTCTATGAGACGATCGAGGGGTGGCAAGACACGACCGCCGGCGCCCGCTCCTGGGCGGCGCTCCCGGCGCAGGCGATCAAATATGTGCGCCGCATCGAGGAATTGATCGAGGCCCCGGTCGCGCTTCTCTCGACCAGCCCCGAGCGTGCCGATACGATCCTCGTTCACAATCCCTTCCGCGATTGATTGCCCTTCCGCGATTGATTGGCAAAATTCCGCGGCGGGATTGACGGAAGGCCTATCAAATGCTCTCAACACGATATGGCTGACTATTACCCGCTGCTTGCCAAGGCCGTCGCGGGCCTGCCGGATTCGACGGCCGAATCGCGCCACGCCATTTACGAGCGGGCGCGCGGCGCGCTTTTCGGCCAATTGCGCAATCTCGATCCGCCGGTGCCGGAAGAGGCGATCGAGCGCGAAGCGCAAGCTTTGGAAGTGGCGGTTGCCCGGCTTGAAACGGAAATTGCGTCGCGGTCAGTTCCCGGAATCGGCGCGCCCGCGGCCGAACCGGATCTCGCGGGCCTTGGGCCAACGGCCGGGAGTCCGGGCGGTGCATCCCCGGCGCATGAGCCAACCGCGGCGCCGTTGCCCGAACCCAATCCGCCGGGCCAAGATCCGCCCGGCTCCGATCCATCCGCGCCGGCTCCAATTCCGGCCGCGCAAACGCCGCGGCCTTCGCGACCCCTCAAAGTTCGACGCGATCCGCGGCCGCCAGGCATGAACCCGCGCGCCAAGCCGGACGGCGCGCCGCGACCCGGCCCGGCTTTCGACCCTATGTGGCCGACGCCGCCTTCGGCCCGCAACCCGGCTCCGGCGGCGCGGACCGCGGCGAAGCCCGCTGCCGCGCGGGACGGGCATCAAGCCCCGGCAACAGGGACCGCTTCTCCGGGCCAAACTGCTTCGGCGGCGCGGACCGCGGCGAAGCCCGCTGCCGCGCGGGACGGGCATCAAGCCCCGGTAACAGGCACCGCTTCTCCCGGCCAAACTGCTTCGGCCGGGCGCGACTTCGAGGCATTTGCCCCCGTACCGTCCGCCTCGGAGTCCCGTGCTTGGGAACCGCCCGCCGTTGAAGCGTCCGCCCCGGAAGCGCCCAACCCGAGCCTTGAGAGTTCCGAACCCGCGGCAAGAACGCGGCTTGAAGCGCAACATCCTTTCGCACCTCGGCCCGCGCGAGATGCCGGTCCCGCAAAGCGCCTTATGATCGTCGGTGGAATCGTCGGTCTGGTCGTCGCCTTTGTCGCGATCGCCGCCTATAAGCTGCGCGATCGCCCCGAAGATCTTGTGCGCCCGCCACCTCCTTCGCCATCGAGCCAAGGCGAGGCCGGCACTGGCGGCAAGATCGCCGACCGCATCGGCGCCGGCACCGCGACACCCGGGTCCGCGCCAGGCTTGGACGGCGTACCTTCGTCAACCTCCGATCGCGAAGATGCCGCCAATAGCGGCGCCGGGCCCGCCAATCCTCCCATTCCTGTTGCCCACCGCGCCGCCCTCCTCGTCGAGGCGCCGGAAGAGCCGTCCAAGGTAAAGACTTTTCGCGGCACCGTCGTCTGGCGGGTCGATAACGTCAGCAGTGGACCGGATGAGCCGCTGAGCATGGCGGTTCGCGCCGAGATCGACATACCTGAGGAAAAGCTGCAAGCGGCGATGACGATTCAAAAAAATTTCGATGCCACATTGCCTGCTTCGCATACCATGAAGCTGATGTTTGCCGTGCCGCAAGACAGCCCATTGGGCAATATCAAGCAGATCAGCGTGGTGCAGATGCGCCGCGAAAACAATCCGACGGGAGAGTCCCTGAAGGGAATTACCGTGCCGGTCACGGAAAATTCCTTCCTAGTCGGTCTCGCTCGCGGCCACGCCGAGGCGTCCAATCTCGATCTTCTGCGATCACGCGAATGGTTGGATGTTCCGATGGTTCTCGCCAATGGCCATATCGCGAAATTGACCTTCGAAAAAGGACCCTCGGGGCAGCGCGCCCTGGATGACGCCATGGCGTCCTGGCAGGCGCGATAGTCTGAAATAATTCACCTCTGGCGGCGCCGGGCCTCCCGGAAGTAGTGTCGGCCGAAGCCGCGATGGGCGGCGCGGATGGATTGGCCAGGAAATATCCGCGCGCGACCCCCCGCGGGCCCCGGCGCGGCCCCTCAAACCACGCTGTGAGCCACCTTTACCGCGCCAACGTTACCGGCGCGGCCTTCACGCTGTCGGCGAGGGCACGCGCTTCGCTGCGAGCGCGGCGCGCAGTTGCTCGATCTGGGTTTCCACCGGGCTCGGCGGCAGACTCTCCTTGCCGCGCGCGTCGCGCGAACTATAGATCAGAAGATCGAGATGGATAATGCGCGCCTGCAGGCGAAGCGATATCCCGATGAGGTCGCGCAGGCGCGGCGGCATGCGGACGAGAACATCCTTGTTGGACACGATGCCCTGCTCGGACAACCGAATCCTGCGTTTTTCGGCGGCGGCCTCGGCGCGGCTCAGCTCGCCTTCGTTGACGGCGCGCTGGAGGAGCAGCCAGGAGGCAATCTGCATGAGCCTTGTCGTCAAACGCATGCTTTCGACCGCATAGGCGACCGCCGCCGGGCGCGGCAGGAACTTCGCCTCCTCGCGGCCGTCGCCGTCGAGGTAGGTGGCCGCCCGGCTCACCAGATCCATTCCCTCCCGGAAAAGAACCAAGAATTGTTCGGACGCCGCCAGCTTCTCGCCAAACGAGACGGTCTTATCCTCGCTAAAAATCGGCGTTTGAACCATCACGCGCCTTTTTCGCCGGAGGCCAATCGAAGTGGACTTGCCGGAGAGCAGAGCCCGCGGGCGACTATATTTGTCACGTCATAGGCCAAATCGCCGGCCCGTGGGAGTTAAGCTTTCATTAGGCTTAATACAAGGTTTGCGCTGGCAAGACGACGGGCCGGCTCGAAATGGACCCGCGCAGCCGCACGACTTGCGCCGGTTTCTTTGTTGGAAGCCGCCCAAGGCGCCGTCTGCTGCTGTTGGCGTGGGCGGAGCTGGCCGAGGGTTCCAAACCTCACATCCGGAACACGCCAAAGCGCGTTTCCTCGACCGGCGCATTGAGGGCGGCGGAGATCGAGAGGGCGATCACCATCCGGGTTTCGGCCGGATCGATGATGCCGTCGTCCCAAAGCCGCGCGCTTGCATAATAAGGATGCGCCTGGCGTTCGAACCGCTCGCGGACCGGCGTTTTGAATGCTTCCTCTTCTCCGCCGGATAAAGGTTGTCCGGCGGCTTCCATTTTGTCGCGGCGCACTTGCGCCAGAACATTGGCGGCCTGTTCGCCGCCCATCACGGAAATGCGCGCATTGGGCCACATCCAGAGGAAGCGCGGGCCAAACGCACGCCCGCACATGCCATAATTGCCCGCCCCGAAACTGCCGCCGATGATGACAGTGAATTTTGGCACGCCCGCGCAGGCAACCGCCGCGACGAGCTTGGCGCCATCCTTGGCGATGCCTTGCGCCTCGTATTTTTGGCCGACCATGAAGCCGGTGACGTTTTGCAGAAAGACGAGCGGAATTTTGCGTTGGGCACAGAGTTCGACGAAATGCGCGCCCTTGAGCGCCGATTCCGAAAATAGAATCCCATTGTTGGCGAGAATGCCCACGGGATAGCCGAAGATGTGCGCGAATCCGCAAACCAGGGTCGTTCCGTAAAGCGCTTTGAACTCCTCGAACACGCTGCCGTCGACGATGCGGGCAAGGATTTCGCGCACGTCATAAGCCTCGCGCGGATCGGCGGCGACGATGCCGTATATTTCTTGCGCATCGTAAAGCGGTTCGGCGGGCTCACGAACCGCGACGCCCGGGCTCTTCGCGCGATTGAGAGTGCCCACAATGCAGCGGGCGCGCAACAGCGCGTGCGTGTCGCTCAACGCATAATGATCGACGACGCCGGAGACACGCGAATGGACATCGGCGCCGCCCAGATCCTCCGCCGAGACGATTTCGCCGGTCGCCGCCTTGACGAGCGGCGGACCCGCCAAGAAGATGGTGCCCTGCCCCGCCACGATAATCGCCTCGTCGCTCATCGCGGGGACATAGGCGCCGCCCGCCGTGCAGCTTCCCATCACCACCGCGATTTGCGGGATGCCCGCCGCCGACATCCTCGCCTGATTGTAAAAGATGCGGCCGAAATGGTCGCGATCGGGAAAGACTTCGTCCTGGCTTGGCAGATGGGCGCCGCCGCTATCGACGAGATAGATGC
>JBOHJT010000006.1:0-35010 GCA_050728715.1 Methylocella sp. | reverse complement strand
GGTTCGCGGTCCGCAACTCCGGCGCGATCGCGGTCGTCGAAGGCGCCGGCGATCACGGCTGCGAATATATGACCGGCGGCATCGTCGTCGTCATCGGCGAGACGGGGCGTAATTTCGCCGCCGGCATGTCAGGAGGCATCGCCTATGTACTCGACGAGGACGGCAAATTCGCGCAACGCTGCAATCTTGACATGGTCGGTTTAGAGCCCGTCGTGGAAGAAGAAGAACTGATGCAAAAGAATTATCACCTCGGCGGAGATCTCGATTTCCACGGCCGGGTCGATGTCATGGGCGACATGACCCGTTTCGACGCCGAACGGCTGCATCAGCTCATCTCGAACCATGCCCGTTATACGGGCTCCCAACACGCCCGCCACATTCTGGAACAATGGGACGACTACAAGCCCAAGTTCCGCAAGGTGATGCCGGTCGAGTACCGCCGCGCGATCGAGGAACTGATCGCCCAGGGACACCCGAGCCTCGCCGCGGCGGAATGACGGAAGAGACGTCCATGAGGCCCCCCGGCCCCGATGGGATTGGGTGGCGCGGGCCGGTAGCGGATAGCGAACGCAATGGACGCGGGCGACTGGAGAGAGCCGTAAAGTGGCGTCTCGAAGGATGCGCTGCGCGGCTCCCGAGGCTCCGTCGTCCTTCGAGACGGCCTTTCAGTCCACCTCACGATGTGGGCTGATGGCGGGGGCATGGCATTTGACACAGGTTCTTATAGTACCATTGGGGAATTTCGCGGCGCATGGGCAAGGTAACGGGATTCCTTGAGATCGACCGGCGCGACCGGCGCTACGTGCCGGCCTCCGACCGGATTCGCAACTACAAGGAATTCATGATCCCGCTTTCCGAGGAAGCGACCAGGGATCAGGCGGCGCGCTGCATGGATTGCGGCATTCCGTTTTGCCACACCGGGTGTCCGGTCCACAATCAGATTCCCGATTGGAACGATCTCGTCTACCGCTCGGATTGGGAGGAGGCCTCGCGCAATCTTCATTCGACTAATAACTTTCCGGAATTCACCGGCCGTCTTTGTCCAGCGCCTTGCGAAGCCGCTTGCACGCTGAACATCGACGATAGCCCGGTCACCATCAAAACCATCGAATGCGCGATCGCCGACCGTGCCTGGACGAACGGCTGGATAAAGCCCGAACCCGCCGAGGCGAAGACCGGCAAGAAGGTCGCCGTGGTCGGCTCGGGACCGGCGGGGCTTGCCTGCGCGCAGCAGCTAGCTAGGGCGGGGCACGACGTACATCTCTACGAGAAAAACGCCAAGCCTGGCGGCTTGCTGCGCTATGGCATTCCCGACTTCAAGATGGAAAAGCATTTGATCGACCGGCGGATTGTTCAAATGCAGGCGGAAGGCGTGCATATCCACAATGGCGTGAATGTCGGGATCGATCTCCATGCGGCGGAATTGCTCATGGACTTCGACGCGATCATTCTTTCCGGCGGCGCCGAAAAGCCGCGCGATCTCGAAATTCCCGGCCGCGATCTCTCCGGCGTGCATTTCGCGATGGAATTTTTGCCGCAGCAAAACCGGCGCATCGCCAAGGAGCCGATCCACACCAACGCGCCGATCCTTGCCTCGGCCTTGCACGCCGTCGTGATTGGCGGCGGCGATACGGGATCGGATTGCATCGGAACCGTGATCCGCCAGGGCGCGCTGTCCGTGACCCAGCTCGAAATCATGCCGCGCCCTCCCGATAAGGAAAACAAGCTGCTGACCTGGCCGGACTGGCCCTTGAAGATGCGCACGTCGTCCTCCCAGGAAGAAGGCGCGGAACGGGATTTTTCGATTCTGACCAAGGAATTGCGCGGCGAGGATGGCGCCGTCAAGAAACTCGTTTGCGTGCGGCTCGACGCGAATTTAAAGGAAATTCCGGACAGCGCCTTCGAGCTCAGGGCCGATCTCGTTCTCCTCGCCATGGGCTTCGTTTCGCCGGAGCATGAGGGGCTATTGGAAAGTCTCGGCGTGGCGTTCGGTCCGCGCGGCAATGTCGAGGCCGATCAGATGAGCTACAAGACTTCTATCCCAAAGGTCTTTGCCTGCGGCGACATGCGGCGCGGCCAATCTTTGATCGTCTGGGCGATCCGCGAGGGCCGCCAAGCCGCGCACGCCGTCGACGCTTTCTTGATGGGGTCGACAGTCCTGCCCCGATAAGGCGTTTTCGCCGGCCGATCCAAATTGCCTTCTCGCGATCGCCGCCTGTATGCTGGCTCCGGCAACGCCCCTTCGCGATCGCTTACCGTGATCGCTTCGCCCGCGTTGCTTGGAGGGCATTTCATGACAAAGATCACATCATTACAAGCCATCGCCGGGGCTCTTCTAGCTCTCGGTCTTTCCGCCGCGCCAGCCGCCGCGCTGAGAAACCAGACTTTTGTTTCCGGAAAGGGAACCGACGCTGGCGCCTGCGCGTACGCCGCGCCGTGCCGGAGTTTTGCCTTTGCGCTCACCCAGACAAACGCCGGCGGCGTGATCGTCGTGCTCGACCCATCCGGCTATGGCCCGGTGACCATCACCAAGGCGATCAGCATCGTCAACGACGGCGCCGGCACGGCCGGCATCACAGCTTCCTCGGGCAATGCCATCACTATCAATGCCGGCGCGAGCGACAGCGTTCATTTGCGCGGCCTGTCCATCGAGGGACTTGGCAGCGGGGCAAATGGCATCGTATTCAACAGCGGCGGGAACCTCGCCATCGAAAACTGCGTCATCCGGGATTTTGCCGGTAGAGGGATAAATATCGTGCCCACCACGTCGAGCAGCTTCTCGGTGTCGAATACGATTGCTTCCAAAAACTTCATGGGGATCCTCGTCAAGCCTACCGGTTCGGCGGTCGTCACCGGCGTGCTCAGCAAAGTCACGGCGAACAATAATTTTGCCAACGGAATCTTCGTGGATGGCGCTGTGACGACCGGGGCATCGCTCAATGTCACAATCGTCGATAGCGTGGCTTCCAACAACCCCGGTACTGGCATCTTTGTGAACTCGATCACCGGCGGCCATGCGGTCACTGCCGTCATGGTGCGCAATGTCGTTATTAGCAACAACGGTACCGGTCTCTGCTCGGCGAATGCCACTCTCCGGGTCGCGCATTCGGTGGTCACGGGGAACAATACGGTGGTCTGCATGATCGGTACAGATAGCTATGGCGACAACGACATCGATGGGAACGCGAACAACAACACGGGCAACCTGACCGTGATCCCCGCGCATTGACGAGCTCGCGCCGGGGGCGTCTCCGGCGCTCCGCTGCTCGCGGCGCCAGGTCTCGATTCGGCGCAGCCCGGTCACAGCACCACTACCCGCGTGCCGACCTTGACCCGCTCATAGAGATCGATGGCATCGGCGTTCATCGTCCTTATGCAGCCGGAGGACACGGCCTTGCCGATCGAGTCCGGCTCGTTGGTGCCGTGGATACGGAAAAGCGTGTCCTTGCTGCCCTGGAACAGATAAAGCGCGCGGGCGCCGAGCGGATTATCGAGCCCGCCGTTCATCTCCTCCGGCAAATCGGGGCGGCGCTGCAGCATTTCCTTGGGCGGAATCCAGCGCTCTCGACGCCAACGAGATCTCGGCGCCAATGGTATCCTGCTTCATCTTTTCCGCGCTTGTCATCCGGGCCCGGTATCCGTTCGGGCCGAAGGAAAAGACGAGGGCGATCCAACTTTCGCTCGGCCCGGCATCTCCAACAGATGGCGGCCAGCGGTTTCTCGATCCGGCCCTCGCCGCTGCCGCGAGGGCTGCAATCCTCTCCCAGCGGTTCCTTCTCGCCTCTTCGGCGAGAAAAGTCATAAGTCAAGAGCTTTCGGTCCGCCTTATTCAAAAGAGCCCACTGCTTCCATCCGGATTTGCTGGGCCTATTTGCTAAACTCTGGCATAGTAAATGCTTCTAAGTTTTGGCGCGCCAATCGCCACGGTTCGCCGCGTGGTTAAAGGCCATGCACCTCCGACCGTGACCCAGACCGCCGGCCGCAAGGAGCACGGGCAAATGCCGGAGCCGCGATGTTTCGATGAAATGACCTTGGCGGACGGCGCGATCCGGCCGGTCTATGGCAAGATCGCGAGCTGGCTCGCGGCGACGCCGGCCGGGCTTCTCGCCGCGCGCCGCGCGCAAGCGGAGCTGTTGTTTCGCCGGATCGGCATCACCTTCGCGGTCTATGGCGAGGGAGAAAAAGACGGCGCCGAGCGGTTGATCCCTTTCGATATCATTCCCCGCATGATGCTGCGCTCGGAATGGACCCGTCTCGAAGCGGGCCTCGTGCAAAGGGTGAAAGCCCTCAACCACTTCCTCGCCGATGTCTATGGCGCGCAAGAAATCGTCAAGGCGGGGCGCATCCCGGCCGATCTTGTCGCGCGCAACGCCGAATTCCGGCCGGAAATGGCGGGCTTTCGGGTGCCGCACGATATCTACATCCATATCGCCGGCATCGATGTGGTCCGCACCGGCGAAGACGATTTCTACGTGCTCGAAGACAATGTGCGCACCCCGTCGGGGGTCTCCTACATGCTGGAGAATCGCGAAGTCATGATGCGCCTCGCGCCCGACCTTTTCGCCGAGCATCGCGTCGCCCCGGTCGAGAATTATCCAGATGCCCTGCTTGCCGCCTTGCGTTCCGTGGCCCCCTCGGCAGCGGCAGGCGAGCCAACGATCGTGGTGTTGACGCCCGGCCTGTTCAACTCGGCGTATTACGAACATTCCTTCCTGGCCGATAAGCTTGGCGTCGAACTCGTCGAAGGCGGCGACCTGCTCGTCGAGGACGATGTCGTCTATATGCGCACCACGGAGGGCACGAAAAGAGTGGACGTCATCTACCGGCGGATCGACGACGGCTTCCTCGATCCGCGCGCGTTCAAGCGAGAGTCGATCATCGGCGTCGCCGGTCTGATGGGCGCCTACCGGGCAGGCAATGTGACCATCTCCAATGCCGTCGGCACCGGCATCGCCGATGACAAGGCGATTTATACCTATGTGCCGGAGATTATCGAATTTTATCTCGGCGAAACCACGATTTTGAACAACGTGCCGACATGGCGTTGCCGCGAGCCAGGCGCCTTGCGTTATGTACAGGAACATCTGGCCGAGCTTGTCGTGAAGGAAGTCAATGGCTCGGGCGGCTACGGCATGCTTGTCGGGCCGCATGCTTCGAAGGCCGAACGCGAGATTTTCGCGGCGAAACTCGCCCGCGAACCGGATAATTTCATTGCACAACCAACGCTCGCGCTCTCCACAACCCCGACTTTTTTCGATGCAGGCATCGCGCCGCGCCATGTCGATTTGCGGCCCTTCATTCTCACTGGCGCGAATGGCGTCCGGGTCGTGCCGGGCGGATTGACAAGAGTTGCCTTGAAAGAGAAATCGCTCGTCGTCAATTCGAGCCAGGGCGGCGGCACCAAGGATACTTGGATTGTCGAGGATTCGATCTTGGACGAATATTTCCCGTTCCAAAGCCAAAGCCAAAACCAATCGAAATGATTTTTCAACGCCGGCCGGCTGAACCAAGGAGGACCGGAGAAGGGTGTTGCCGCGAAGCTGGCCACGGATGCGGCCAAGCCGGATTGGTCGAGAGGCGAAGGAAGATTGCCTTGGACGAGACGTCATACAATGGCTTTGTTTCCGCATGATCCTAATCGCGAAACCGGCTTCCGCTTTCGCTTGATCGTGCTTTAGAGCATGTCCAGAAAAAGTTGCTCGGCTTTTTCGAGTCTGACATGCTCCAACTGTTTGATTTTGAGCTGCGTCCTTATCGATCAAATGGTTCAATTTGATCGGGACGCGCTTTAGAGGCAGGCAATGCTTTCCCGCACGGCGGACAACCTTTATTGGCTTGCGCGCTACGTGGAGCGCGCCGATTTTCTTGCCCGGATCATCAAGGCGGCGCAACGCCTCGCCACCCTGCCAGCGAGCTATTCCGGGACCGGCACCGAATGGGAAAGCGCGCTTGAATCCTCGGGCGCGGCGCAGGGTTTCCGGGCCACGCGCGGCACCCCCGAGGAGGCCAGTGTCGTCGATTACCTGACCTTCGCGCCGGACAATCCTTCCTCGATCCGCAATTGCATCAAATTCGCCCGGGCCAACGCGCGGGCGGTGCGCACCGCGCTCACCGCCGAAATGTGGGAAGCGATTAACGGCGCCTGGATCGAACTTGGACGATTCGAGGCAGGCAACAACGGTTCCAGCCGCTACGACCGCGAGGCACTGTCGCATTTCTTCGAATTCGTCAAAAAGACGTCGCTCGATTACGACGGGTCCGTCGACCGCACCATGTTGCGCAACGACGCCTATTGGTTCTCGCGCGTCGGCCTCTATATCGAGCGGGCTGACAACACCGCCCGCATCCTCGACGTGAAATATCACGTGCTATTACCGCAAAACGAGACGGTCGGCGGGTCTCTCGACTATTTCCAGTGGACCGCGATCCTGCGCGCGGTCTCGTCGCTCACCGCCTATCACTGGGTCTATCGCGAGAGCGTGAAGCCCTGGCTGATCGCCGATCTTTTGATCCTCAAAAAGGAAATGCCGCGCTCGCTAATCGCCTGCTACGACAATATCGTCCACTTCCTCGACGCGATCGGGGACGCCTATGGCCGCTACGGCGCGTCGCAAAAACAGGCGCATGAGGTGATGGCACGGCTGGCGAACGCAACGACAAAGGAAATTTTTAAGGCCGGCCTGCATGAATTCATCACCGCCTTCGTCGAGGACAACGACCGCCTCGGGCAAACAATCAACGGCCAATATCTTTTGCATTGAGGTCTTTTGCTGAGGTGTCTGGCGCAAGGGGCCAAGGCCGTTATGCCGCCTTCCGGATGGCCGAGGCCGCCACCTCCCAAAACCTGTTCGCCGGCATCCTGCGGCTGATCGTGCAGTTTCACCCGCAGCCGCTTTTTCGCAAGCGTGATGTGTTCCGCGGTCCCGCGTCCGCTGTCACTTGCGACAGAGATGCGTCTCGATGAAGGCGAGACCAGCGACTTTCAGAACGGGACGGGGCGGGGACTCGAAATCCGACAGGCCCAATTCCAAGGGCACCCGCTCGGCTTTGTCAGGAAAGCGGAAAAGAAGCCAGATGACGCCGAGACGGGCGGTTATCCGGAAAGTGCCGGAACGCAACGGCACTGCCAATCTCTTTATGGTGTTCGCGCCACTGGAAGGCTGGCGTCGTGTCAATCCCCGGACTTGATCCGGGGACACAGATCGCCGCCCTGCCGTCGATTGCCGATATCCTGAATGACCTGTCCGACGTTCACTTTCCTGGCGTCAGACCCGACGTCAGAAAGATCGTTCTGGTTCAGAATAACTCTCCGCGCGCCCGGGGGCGTCAGGCGCCCTCCGCTCAACCCTCGTAAGCCCGCCTGCTGGATGAGGCTTTCCCCGCCGCCGAAGCTCGGCGTCTGGCCGAACGGTACGAATGGCGTTATAATGCCCGCCCAAGCACGGCACGCCCAAGCACAAAAGCTGGCGGGACATCGCCTTGCGCGAACTTGCCGTCCTCGCGTCGCAATTCGTCGGTCGACCATTCCAGCCATGCAAATTCTCGCCGACGAAGTCGCCGCTTGGGAAAAGGATCGCACCACCAACCACCTCAAAGCCGATAGGCATTTTACCGCCGGCGATGCCCGTCTTAGGCTCAAACACCTATATCCTGCTTTTCAGACGCCTGAGGCCACTAAAAACACCGAAAGAGTGATAAAAAACAGGGTCAAAAAAATGTGCGGTGTGCTTTATTGCACAGACAGCGGACAGAGAGCGGCATGGTCTCAACTCGAAGCAAGCGCGCTCTGAACGGTGTCATTGACGGCCGGAATCGGCGAAAGCCATAATAGGCATAACGCCCCCTACTTACGCGGAGCCGCCAATGATTTGTGTTTCCCGGCTTGAAATTAACTTGCTGGGCGCTCGTCCCGTATCGTTCGAGGAACCAACGATCATGCTTGCTTGTCATGCCCGCTTTCTGCTCTCGGCCGCTTTCGCCATGGCCCTTGCCGCGCTCGATACTTCGCCGCTCTCGGCGGCCGCGGCAAATTCGGCAACGGCCAACGCCGCGCCGTTGCCCAGGGCGACGACAGACCTCACAAAGGAGATTTCGCTGGTCTCGCATCGCGCGGTCTATGAATTGACACTTTTGAAATCGGTGGGCAGCAAGAGTCCAACGGCGGCGCATGGACGCATAGCCTTCGATTTCACCGGCTCCGCCTGCGATGGCTACGTGCAAAATTTCCGGCAAGTAACCGAATTGCAGCCCGCCGAAGGCCCCACCCGTGTCTCGGACATGCATTCGGCGACGTTCGAGGACGCCGACGGCCGGAGTTTCGACTTCAAGATGCAAACAAGCATAGATAATGGCGCCGCCGAGGCGGTCGATGGAAAAGCCTGGAAATCGACCGGCGGTGTATTATCGGTAAATCTCGCCAAACCGAAACACAATAAGTTCGCGCTCGATCCCGATGTGGTTTTTCCAACCGAGCATCTGAAACGCATTTTGGCGGCGGCGGAAGCGGGCCTGAACCTGCTCGAAGTCAAGGTCTATGACGGGTCGGAAAGCGGCGAAAAGTACTATGAAACGACAACATACATCGGCCGTCCGATTGCCGATCCCGCCCCGGAAAACGCGGTGCATATCCCAGAACTCGATAACATGAGGCGCTGGCCGGTCTCCATTAGCTATTTCGAATCCGGCAAAAAGGACGACGCGCCGAGCTATATTTTGTCGTTCGACCTTTATGAAAATGGCATTTCGCGCGCGCTCAGGCTCGATTACGGCGATTTCGTTCTCGCGGGAGAGTTGTCTAGTCTCGAGCTTCTTAGCGAGCCCGCCTGCACCAAATAAGTCAAGCCGGAAATCGTGAAGACACCGTGGCCGGGCGTGATGGTTATCTTCCGGCCGGTCCGCTTCCCTCTGGCGCATAAGGGGCCATGAGCGAACCGGAAATCACTTGCGAGAAAGCGGGCTGCTGCGGCCTCATCACGCTCAACCGCCCCAAGGCGCTCAACGCGTTGACCTTGAGTATGGTGCGCGAGATGGCGGGCGCGCTGGACCGGTGGCAGCGCGATCCGGGAGTCACTCGCGTCATCATAACAGGCGCGGGCGGCAAGGCTTTTTGCGCGGGCGGCGACATCAGGATCCTGTATGATCTCGGCAACGCCGGGCGCCATGCCGAACAGCTTAGCTTTTGGCGCGAGGAATATTGCCTCAATCGCCGCATCAAGCTCTATCCCAAGCCTTACGTTGCGTTGGCCGACGGGATCGTCATGGGCGGCGGCGCCGGGATCTCCGTGCACGGCTCGCACGTCATCGCGGGCGAAAATTTCACCTTCGCCATGCCGGAAACAGGCATCGGCTTTTTCCCCGATGTCGGCGCGACTTTTTTTTTGCCGCGCCTGCCGGGCAATGCCGGTGTCTATCTCGCCTTGACAGGGGCCGGGATGACCTGCGGTGACGCGCTCGCTTTTGGGGTCGCCTTCGCCCATGTTCCTTCGGCGCGGCACGCGGGCCTCGCGCGAAGGCTGATCGGCGGCGAGAACATCGCGTCCGCGATCGCCGCCGAAAGCGCGCCGCCGCCCGCCTCGACGCTCCACCGGCAACGCCAATCTATCGAGCGCTGTTTTTCCGCCGCGACGCTTTCCTCCATTCTCGCCAATCTCGATTGCGCGGGCCATGCCGGCTGGGACTTCGCGCGTTCCGCCGCTCATGCGATACGCTCCAAATCACCATCGAGCCTTGCAATCGCGTTGCGCCAAATGCAAATTGGCGCGAAGCTCGATATTGGCGAGGCATTGCGGACCGAGTTCCGCATCGTCACGCGCATTGCGAGATGCCATGATTTTTATGAAGGCGTGCGCGCGGTGATCATCGACAAGGACAATCGCCCGCTCTGGAATCCCGCCGGAGTAGAAAGCGTCGAACCAGCCGGCATCGAGGCTTATTTTGCACCTCTCCTCGAGGGTGAACTCGACTTTCGCGCGCAAGATTGTTGCCCATGAAGCTTTCGCCCGGATCGAGCAAGAAAGACGCGCGCCCCGATTCAGGTGCCGCCATCCGTCTCGGCGAACCGGCGCGCATCGCCGGCGAGGAGAATCGCGCGGGGCATTTCCTGGTTGTATTCATGCGCCTGCTCGCGGTACTTTGGGGTATCCAGGGCCTTATGCAATGGAGCGCGATCCTCCTGCCGCCGGAACCGCTGTTCAATAATGTGAGCGCGTTGCGCGGCGCGGCAGTGATTTTTTTCGCGACTGTCGACCTTGTAGCGGCGATCGGGTTGTGGCTGGCGACGCCTTGGGGCGGCGTGATTTGGCTTTTGGCCGCGATTGCGCAAATCTTAGTCGCTCTGGCGCTGCCGGGGTTCTTTTCGATGCTCTGGATCGGCGCCGATATTGCCTTGATCGTTATCTATTTCGGTTTGATGTGGCGGGCTGGCCACGCAGGCACGGCGTCCTTTAGACAGAGCCATCATTGATGCAGATGATGGCGTTCTCGCGGACACGAGGCGAAGCGAAGCTGGCGGCAAGGCAAGGAGCGCTCAATCCTTGTTGCGCCGCGCCACGCGAAGCGGCACCGGATCGGTTTCCAGCAGGCCGTAGAGCAAATGGTCCTGCCAGACCCCATTGATCCGCAGATAGGCCCGCGCGTAGCCCTCCCTGGTAAATCCCGTCCGTTCCAATAGTTTCTTCGAGGCTTCGTTATGGGGCAGGCACGAGGCTTCGATCCGATGTAGCTGGAGCGTGGTGAAAGCGTAGCCAATCACTGCCCGGAGCGCGAGCGACATGAAGCCTTGCCGGGAATATGGCGCGCCGATCCAATATCCGAGCATCGCCGCCTGCACGACGCCGCGTCTGATCTGCCCCAGACTGAGACCGCCGACAAGCACATCATCGTCGGTGCGAAAGATCAAGAAAGGGTAGGCTTCGTCGTTGGCGATTTCCTGCTGATTGTGGCGCAACCGGCGCCGGAACGAGGCGCGCGTTAGATCGTCGGCCGGCCAGGCCGGCTCCCACGGCGTCAAAAACGCGCGGCTTCGTGCTCGCAAATCCGCCCATGCGTCGTGGTCGCGCATCTCCGGCGGCCGAAGATAGATGCCTTCGCCGCGCACCAGAGGTCCGGCATGGATGGCTGGAGAGAGACGGAAAAGAGCCATGCAGCCGCTCCCTCAGATGCCGCCCAGCCGCAGCGCGACCTGCTCGGGCGTAAAAACCTTGGCTACCGGACCAATCGCCGCGACGGTCGGGGGTGACCGGAGCGCGCGCGCACCGGCGGCGCGGATTTGGGCAACATCCAGGCGATCGATTGCCGCAATTATTTCATCGCGGGTGAGGATACGGCCAAAGGCGATCAATTGCCGGGCAATCTGTTCGCAGCGGGCGGCGGGGGATTCGAGCGCCGCGAGGAGCGACACCTTCATCTGCGCCTTGGCCCGCCGTACTTCGGTGTCGCGCAGGTCCAAGGTCGCCTGGCCCAGGCAGTCGAGCGCGACGGGCATCAATTCAGCGGCATCCTTTGCGCTTGTCGCGGCGTAAAAGCCAAACACTCCGGTATCGGAATATCCCCAATGAAAGGCGTGAATGGAATAGGCGAGCCCGCGCGCCTCGCGCACCTCCTGGAACAGGCGCGACGACATCCCGCCGCCGGCGGCGTTCGCGAAAATCTGCATGGCGTAAAAATCCTCATGCGCGTAGGCGGTGCCTTCGAAGCCGATGGCGATATGGGCCTGTTCGAGCCGCCGCCGCAAGCGCTTCTCGCCGCCCCGGTAGAGCGCCCGCGCGATTCCGGTTTCGATGCCCCGCGCCGGAAAATTTGCGAAGCGCCGCGCGGCCTCGTCACAAAGCGAAGCGTGTTCGACTGCTCCAGCGGCGCCGATCACCGTCGCGTCCGCCCGATAGTGAGTCGCGAGATAGGCGCTGATCGCATCCCGGCCGAACCCCGAAACTGCCTCCCGGGTTCCGAGGATCGGGCGCCCGATCGGCTGATCCGGAAACGCGGCGGCGTTCAATAATTCGAAGACGAGATCGTCGGGCGTGTCTTCAACCGCGCCGATTTCCTGCAGAATAACGCCTTTTTCGCGTTCGAGCTCCAAGCCGTCGAAGGTGCTTTCGGTCAAAATATCGGCGAGGATATCGAGCGCGAGCGGAACGTCCTCGGCCAAAACATGGGCGTAATAGGCGGTATGTTCGGCGCTCGTCGCGGCGTTGAGATCGCCGCCGACGGTCTCAATCTCCTCGGCTATGTCGCGCGCCGAACGTCGCCGCGTGCCCTTGAACGCCATATGTTCGAGCAGATGCGACAAGCCGTGCTCGTTCGTTCGTTCGTGGCGCGATCCGGCGCCGACAAAGACGCCGAGCGAGGCGGTTTCGAGGTGCTCCATACGATCGGTGGCAATCCTCAGGCCGGACGGCAAAGTGGTGATCTCGACGCTCATGATGCTGCCCGCTTCGCCGAGCGCGAGGCGCGGGCATGGATAAAACGCTCGATTTCACTCTGGTCGTTGGGCAAAATCGCAAACATCTCTTTGCGTTCGAAAAGACCGGCAAGATGGCCAGGCAATTGCGGCCGCATTCCTGTCGCGTGCGCGATCGCGGCGGGAAATTTGGCGGGATGGGCGGTGCCCAGAACAACGAGCGGGCTCCCGGAGGCGTGCGCCCTTGTCTTACGCGCGGCGCTCAGGCCGACAGCGGTGTGCGGGTCGGCGAGGTAGCCCGTTTCGCGCCAGCTTTGGGCGATCTCCCGCGTGGTCTCGGCCTCGGCGACACGGAACGCATCGAACTCGGCGCGAATAGCATGAAGCGGGCCGGGCTCGATCGTAAACCCCTGCGATTGCCGCAACCCCGCCGTTAAGCGGCAAAGCGCGCCCGCATCCCGTCCGTGCGCTTCGAAAAGGAGACGTTCGAAATTGGATGCCACTTGAATGTCCATCGAGGGCGATTGGGTTGGCTGAACCGTTTGCACAACGTAGTCGCCGCTCGCCAGAGCGCGAGTGAGAATATCGTTGGAATTCGTCGCTATCACGAGCCGGTCGACCGGTAGGCCCATGCGTTTGGCCATCCAGCCAGCCAAAATATCGCCGAAATTGCCGGTCGGCACGATAAAGGAAATTTTCCGGTGCGGCCCGCCAAGGACGGCGGCGCCGGTAAAATAATAGACCGTCTGGAAAAGGATGCGCGCGAGATTGATCGAATTCACTCCGCAAAGATTAAGAGCGTCGCGCAAAGCATTGTGATTAAACATGTTTTTGACGCAAGCTTGCGCGTCGTCGAAAGTGCCTTCAAGCGCGATGGTGTGAATATTGCCGGCCTCGGCCGTCGTCATTTGGCGCCGCTGCACATCCGAGACGCGGCCATGCGGATAAAGGATGAAGAGATCGACTTGGGCCAGACCGCGAAAGGCCTCGATGGCGGCGGCCCCCGTATCGCCCGAGGTTGCGCCAATGATGGTCGCCCGCTCGCCCCGCAGCTTTAGAACATGGTCGATGAGCTTGGCGAGGAGCTGCATCGCCAGATCCTTGAAGGCGAGCGTCGGCCCGTGAAACAATTCGAGCACAAAGAGATTGGATTCGAGCTGAGTCAAAGGAGCGACCGCCGGTTGCCGGAAATTCTTGTAAGCATCCGCGATCAGTTCCCGCAGAGCCTGCGTCTCGATCCCGCACGCGAAAGGCGCGATGATCGCCTCTGCGACATCCGCGTAAGGTTTTCCGGCGAAACCGGCGATGGTGGCTTTAGAGAGCTGTGGATAGGTTTCCGGCAGGTAAAGGCCGCCGTCCGGCGCAAGGCCGGCGAGCAGCATTTGAGTGAACGAAACCGGCGGCGCCGCGCCGCGCGTCGAAATGTATTTCACTTGTAATCCCACGCCTCCAACGGCCGGAGGAATCCGGCTCTTAGTTTAATATAATTGGTTTTAATAAAGGATTCAGCATGGCCAGGCTCGCGGCGCCGGCCGCTGCGGCGATAAGACGTTCGCGCCGATATAATGGCGTTGGGGGAGATCCCAGCCGGCTCATCGCGCGATTTGGCGGCGCTCAAAATGGCCGGTCGAGCACGCCCGGACCAAGCTTGGCGATGGTCGCGGCATAGAACAAAAAGACGAAGGAACCGATCGCGATGGCGATCGCAACGTTGCGCCGGCCTCTGGTTTTTTGCTACTCGGGATTAAGCACGAGACCTAGCACTTCGCGGTTCGCCTTCATGACATCACCCTGGCATGTGCAAAGCTAAAATCGCAAAACACCGCTCGCCGACGATCGCGGCGAAAAGCAGGAAAAGATAGAGGATCGAAAAGCCAAACAGCTGCCCCGCGCATCGATCGGCCTTGGAGCCGGTCCGATTATTATAGACCCGCGCCGAAAATAACAGCATGAGCGCGCCAAGGGCGAGAGCGATCATGCCATAGGCCAAGGAAGCAAAGCCGATGAGCCATGGCGCCATGCCAAGCGGAGCAAGAAGGAGCGTGTAGAGGAGGATATCGCGGCGGGTGCGATCGGCTCCCTTCACGTTGGGGAGCATCGGAACCCCGGCGCGCCCATACTCCTCGGCCTTCACGAGAGCGAGCGCCCAGAAATGCGGCGGCGTCCAAACGAAGATAATGGCGAAAAGCGTGAGGCTCGCGAGGCTTATTTCACCCGTGGCCGCGGCATAGCCGACGATCGGCGGCAGGGCTCCTGCGGCGCCTCCGATCACGATATTTTGAGGGGTCAAGCGCTTGAGCCACATCGTATAGACGGCGACGTAGAAAAAGATGGTGAAGCTTAGAAGCGCGGCGGCGAGCAAATTGGCGACAATGCCCAAGGTCATGACCGAAAGTACGGCAAGGGCCAGGCCAAAGCCCAGCGCGTCCTCCTTGCTCATCCTGCCCGCCGGAATCGGACGGTTTTGCGTCCGCCGCATCAGCGCGTCAATATCGGCGTCATACCACATGTTGAGCGCGCCCGCCGCGCCCGCCCCGGCGGCAATGGCGAGCAGCGAGGCCAATCCAATCACCGGGTTGACACGCGAAGGCGCGATCAAAACCCCGGTGAGCGCGGTGAACATCACCAGCGACATTACGCGCGGTTTTAGGAGCGCAAGAAAATCGGAAGGGCTAGCAATCGAAACCGGGAGACGCACATCCGCCGGAGTCACTTCGACGCGCACAATTTTTCCAACCGGCACGACGGCTTCGTTCTCCACGGAGAGCGCGCCTTTCATTTCTTCCCCAATCGTTTGAGGCGGTGGGCCCATTGGTTCAAAACCACAAACGCCCATCGAGCGCAACCGGACGCGTTGCGGCATAAACGCGCGTGAAAAGCGCCGCGTGGAAAGGCCGTGGCGACGGCCATGGGCTTTATGGGACGGAACCGGCGCCTTCGCACCGCAACAATATACTAGTTACTTAGACACGCGGGACACGCCGGAACTCAAAATTGAGAAGGGCTGGCCCGTGCGACGACGCCATCTAAGATTGCGCGAAATTCAAATTGAGGTTCTTAACCTCTTTCCTTGCTGTCTCGGCAGGAATGAAAGGCAAAAGCTTTGCAAAAAAGCAAGAAACCTCCCGAAACCAGCCTCGACCGCCTCGCCTTGCTGCGCGCCCGCATCAGCCGCGCGGCGCGCGACGCCGGACGCGATCCGCAGGACGTGACCCTCGTCTGCGTCTCCAAGACTTTCGGCGCGCCAGACATTACGCCTGTGATCGGCGCTGGCGAGCGGGTTTTTGGCGAGAACCGGGTTCAGGAGGCGTTGGAAAAATGGCCACCGCTCAAGGCCCTCCACCCCGGTCTCGAACTGCACCTCATCGGCCCCTTGCAGTCCAATAAGGCGCATGACGCGGTTCTTTTTTTCGATGTGATCGAGACCGTGGACCGGGAAAAGATCGCCAAGGTGCTTGCCGGGGAAATCCAAAAAACTTCCCGCCATCCCCGCCTTTATGTCCAGGTCAATACCGGTACTGAGCCGCAGAAGGCGGGTGTTCTTCCGCAAGACGCCGATCGTTTCATCGAAAGCTGCCGCAAGAATTTCGGTCTCGAAATTTCAGGCCTGATGTGCATACCGCCCCTCGACGATCAGGCCTCGCCGCATTTCGCACTGTTAAACCTAACGGCCGCGCGCAATGGGATTTTGGCGCTCTCGATGGGAATGAGCGCCGATTTCGAGCTCGCGATCCAACTCGGCGCTACCCATGTAAGGATCGGCAGTGCGATTTTTGGGAAACGCTGAGGCAAGCCGTGACCTCCACGCAACGCCATTGGGACTACATTTACGAGTCCAAGGCTGAGAGCGAGCTAAGCTGGTTTCAAGAACATCCGGCCATTTCCCTCGATCTCATCCGGGCAACCGGCGCGAAACCGGGCGCCGCGATAATCGATATTGGCGGCGGCGCGTCGCGGCTGGTGGATGCCCTTTTGGACACGGGCTTTCACGCGACCGTTCTCGACCTTTCCGAAAGCGCGCTTGCGGCTGCCAAGGCCCGGCTCGGACCAAGGTCCGCAAGAGTCGTGTGGATCAGCGCCGACGTAACCTGCTGGGAGGCATCGGAAACCTATGATCTGTGGCACGACCGCGCGGCGTTTCATTTTCTTACCGAAACCGCCGATCGTGTGGCCTATGCCGATCGCGTGGCGAGGGCCGTGCGGCCCGGCGGCCATGTCATCATAGGCACATTCGCGCCGGACGGACCGCAATCGTGCAGCGGTCTCCCCGTCCTGCGACATGACGCGGCTTTCATTGGCGCCGTTCTTGGGCAAAGGTTCGTGCGCGTCCACTCCCGTCGCGATGATCATGTGACGCCGGCAGGCAGGACGCAACGGTTCCAGTTCAACCTTTTCCGGCGCAAACACTGAACCTCATGGCGCGGGTCTCGATGTGACGGGCAGTTTCCCTTTAAACGTGTTTAAGATCGAGGATTGGCCGAGCGCCTATTCCCCGGCGGCGGTGGAACGTTCACGAATGCGTCGTCGAAACCGCGAAAACCCCGCTTGGCACGAAGATGCGGAAACATCGTGCGGCGCGCGGCTTAGCATTTCCGTTTTCAACGAATGCGCCCAAAAAATAACTTCGCAATGGACCACCTCGACAAGCGAGCCTAGCGATACATGGCATCCTCCAAGGTCCTCGTGAATAGCAACCAACCGGTTCCGCCGGGAAAGATTGGCATTCTTCTTGTCAATCTTGGCACGCCCGATGCCCCCCGTTTCTGGCCGGTGCGCCGGTTTCTGAAGGAGTTTTTGTCCGACCCGCGAGTGATCGAGACGCCACGGATTTTGTGGTGGCCGATTCTGCACTTTGTCATTCTGGTTCTGCGCCCGCGCCGGATCGCCAAGCATTATGCCGCGATCTGGAACAAGGAGACCATCGAGGGGCCGCTGAAGGCGATAACCCGGTCGCAGGCCGAAAAGCTCGCGGCTTGGATCGGGGCGGGCGGGCTCGACCTGAAACGCCAGCGCACGGCCCGCGACAAATTCTTCATCGCTTGGGCCGTGCGCTACGGCAAGCCGGACGTTGCGCAAGGAATCGTTACCCTCAAAGAGCACGGCTGCACGAGAATCCTGGTCCTGCCGCTTTATCCGCAATATGCGGCGGCGACGACGGCGAGCGTCAACGACAAGGTGTTCGAGACCTTAAAAGCGATGCGATGGCAGCCGGCGGTGCGGATCGCGCCGTCCTATTTCGACGACCGCACCTATATCGACGTGCTGGCGACCTCCCTTCGGGCCGGGCTGTCGCGTCTCGATTTCGTTCCCGACACGATCCTGGTTTCCTTCCACGGCCTGCCGAAGGAAGTGGCCGCCAAGGGCGATCCTTATTACGGCCAGTGCCTCGAGACATGGCGGCTCCTGCGCGAAGACCTCGGGCTTGGCGCCGACAGGTGTCCAGTCGGCTTTCAATCGCGTTTCGGCGCAAAGGAATGGCTGCAACCCTATACGGCGGCGTTGGTCAAGAGTCTCGCGTCCCAGGGGACCAAGGGCGTGGTTGTCATCACGCCTGGGTTTTCCGCCGATTGCCTCGAAACGCTCTACGAAATCGACGTCGAATGCCGCGAGATCTTCACCGAAAATGGGGGCAAGAACTTTGCCGCAATTCCTTGCCTCAACGATAGCGAACTCGGCATGATGCTCATCCACGATCTCGTCGCGCGCGAGCTGAAGGGCTGGATCTAGGGCTGTTCCAGTTGGACGATTTTAAAAAATGGTACGGGCTTCAAGCATATACAGGCCACGCCATCCGCCACCCGCGGCAAAATCCGGCTCGGCTAGGCCTGGCCGCTCCGCGCCGCCGCAGCGCACTGCGCCTGCGGATTTCACGCGCTCGACAACGCCGGCATTCACGCCAGAAGCAATGAAAACGGCGCAACGTAGCGCAAGCAAGACGACGATGCGTCGCAAGCAAAGAATTCTTTCAATCCGGGCAAATGGATCGATCGCTGTCTTACGGAACGCGACCGCGAAGGCCGTTCTTAATTGGCGGCCGGATAGGTCGCGGGGGGTCCTTGCATGCGCCGCCGCATCGGCTATGAAGCGGCGGTCAATTTTGGCTTCTTCTCATCCCGGGACGTCATGCCGCTCGAACGCACTTTTTCTATTCTGAAGCCCGATGCGACGCGGCGAAATCTCACCGGGGCGATCAACACCCTGATCGAAAAGGCGGGGCTGCGCATCGTCGCGCAAAAGCGCGTAAAGATGACCCGCGAGCAGGCGGAGACTTTTTACGGGGTCCACAACGCCCGCCCGTTTTTTGGCGCACTCGTCGCGACGATGACCGCCGGGCCCGTGGTCGTGCAAGTTCTCGAAGCCGAGGACGCGATCGCAAAATACCGCGACGTGCTCGGCGCGACGGACCCAGCGAAGGCCGCGCCCGGCACGATCCGCAAGGAATTCGCGATCTCGCTTAGCGAGAATTCGGCGCATGGGTCGGACAGCCCGGAGACCGCCATGGCCGAGATCGCGCAATGGTTTTCCGGCAATGAGATCGTCGGGTGATTATCCCTTCGTAGAAGGCCGCAATAGAAGGAAGGCGACCACGACGGCTACTAGAACTGATCACTTGGGTCCTTTGGTGAGCAGCGATGAACCCAGGAATGTGACGACGCCCATCGGACCGCTTCATCCCCTTCTCCGGCATGCCCTTTCGTCCAGTGTTGAGCCGTTCAAATTGCATTGATGGGGTGAAGCCACGTCTATGGTGCAATTGGGTTACGCTTGGCGCGGGATGAAACCGGGGATTCCACTTTCCGTAACAGTGTTGAATTGAACACGGGTCGTGACTCGTTCGCTGATCTCGTTGACAAATGCATCGGGGAGCGCAATCAGCCCAAAGTTCTCCTCGATCCGGCCGCGGGTCGTCGCGGTCGTTAGGAGGGCTGTCCCACGCTGGATGGCCCAAGCCAGGAGGACCTGTGCCGGGGTCCGGCCCGCACGATGGGCAATCTCGGTAACCACCGGATCATCCAGCAACCTTGGTTCCATACCGTGGCCGAGGGGCGCGAAAGCCAGGAAGACGATGCCGTGTGCCTTGCACCATTCGAGCAGGTCCCACTTCGGGAGGTAAGGATGAGATTCCACCTGGACGACAGACGGCTTGACGCGCGCCGCATTGTAGAACTCGTTTAATATGTCGACACCGACGTCGGACAGGCCGATCGCCCGGCACCGCCCCTCGTCGACGAGGCTTTCCATCGCCCGCCAAGTGTCGATGAGGGTGACGCCGTTGTCGTAGATCACGGTTCCAGAATCGTCGCGCGGATCCTGCTCGTCGCCCGGCTGAAATGCAAACGGTGTGTGGATGAGATAAAGATCGACATAATCGAGCCCGAGCCGTGCGCAGCTTGCTTCAAACGCAGGCTTCACGCGCGCTGGCCGGTGATTGTTGTTCCAGAGCTTGGTAGTGACGAACACCTCCTCCCGCCGCACGGCGCCTTTCTCAAACGTCTTGATTAGCGCGGCTCCAACGGCTGCCTCGTTCCGATAGCGCTCGGCGCAATCGAAATGGCGAAAGCCAGTCTCGAGCGCCATCCGAACAGCGTTCGGCGTGTCTACCGGGTCCGGGATCAGTGTCCCAAAGCCGAGCATCGGCATAGCGCCGCTACCGTTAGTCAATGGGATTATCTTGCGGTTAGGGCCAGTAGTGTGGAGGGTATCGGTGGTCATTGCTATTGTTCCTTGACATTCTGTCGTTGAACGGATGGCATCAACAACTGCATGACGCCGCGAAAGTTCCCATTAAGCAGGCTTCCTCTCAGATACGGGGCCTCAGGCCAGCATCTTCGCCGCTTCTGCCGCGAAGGCGGCTTCGTTCAATCCCATCTAATTCTGTCGGAGTGAATAATGCTCTAGCACGAGGTTCTGTCAGGTGGGGGGCATGCGCAAAGCAGCTGGCGAAATCGCAGGATCGCCGGTAAGTACGCGATTGCCTTCGACGCGCAGGCGTCCTTCGGCGACGCGGGCGAGCGCGACGGGATAGATCGCGTGCTCTTCCGCGAGAACGCGGGCGGCGAGGGAATCTGGCGTATCGGAATCGAGCACCACGACCGCCGCCTGCGCGATAATCGGGCCTTCGTCCATCGCGGGCGTCACGAAATGCACGGAGCAGCCGTGGATTTTTACGCCGTCCGCCAAGGCGCGCGCATGGGTGTTTATACCGCGATAAGCAGGCAAGAGCGCCGGGTGAATGTTCAAAAGCCGCCCCTGCCATTGGCCGATGAACCACGGCGTCAGCATCCGCATGAAACCGGCGAGGCAGATCAGCTCGATACGATGCAATTCGAGCAGCACCTGCATCGAACGCTCGAACTCCTCGCGCCCGGCATAGATTTTATGGTCGACGACGGCACAGGCGACGCCGTTCTCCTTGGCGAAGGCCAATCCCGCGGCATCCGGTTCGTTCGACAAAACAAGCGCGATTTCGGCCGGGTAAGTTGGATCTCGCGCGCGTTCGATCAATGCCCGCATGTTGGAACCGCGGCCGGAAATAAGGATCGCCGTGCGTTTGCGCCGGCACGTCACAACGCAAGCCGCCCGGAATAGACGACCCGCTCGCCCGACTCAATCGCCACGACGCGGCCCAACGTGGCCGCGTTCTCGCCCTCCGAGCGGAACGCGCGCAAAACTTCGGTGGCCTTACCCGAATCGACGATGACAACCATTCCGATGCCGCAATTGAACGTGCGCAGCATCTCCTTCTCAGTGACGCCGCCTTTTGCCGCGACCCAAGCAAAGACCGCGGGAACCGGGATCGCCGATATATCGATTTCGACCCCGAGATTTCTTGGCAGCGCGCGTGGAATATTATCCAATAATCCGCCGCCAGTGATATGAGCCAAGGCTCTTACGCCGTCCGTCCCGGCCAACACGCTCAGAACCTGCTTCACATAGATGCGGGTTGGCGCGAGCAGGGCTTCGCCAAGGGTTTTCCCCGGCGTGAAAGGCGCGGGGTCCGCCCAGTCGAGGGAGGCTTGCTCGACGATTTTGCGCACCAGCGAAAATCCGTTGGAATGCAGTCCGGAAGAGCGAAGGCCAAGGACATGATCGCCCGCCTTGACGTCCGCTCGCGGCAAGAGTTTGCCACGTTCGACCGCGCCGACCGCGAAGCCCGCGAGGTCGTAATCCGCGCCATTGTAAAGACCCGGCATCTCGGCGGTTTCGCCACCGATCAGCGCCGCGCCCGCCTCGATGCAGCCTTGCGCGATGCCCTTGACGACCTCCGCCCCAGCCGCGGGATCGAGCTTTCCGGTAGCGAAATAATCGAGAAAAAAAAGCGGCTCCGCTCCCCGCACGACGATGTCGTTGACACACATCGCGACCAGATCGATCCCGATCGTGCCGCGAATACCCGTCAGGGTCGCGATTTTGACCTTGGTGCCAACCCCATCGTTCGCGGCGACGAGAATCGGATCGGTAAAACCCGCCGCCTTGAGATCGAAAATTCCGCCGAAGCCGCCGATTTCGGCGTCCCCGCCGCGCCGTCTTGTGGCGCGCACGAGCGGCTTGATCTTTTCGACCATGGCATTGCCGGCACCGATGTCGACGCCAGCATCGGCATAGGTGAGGCCCGCCTTATCTTTCATTTTGATCCCGTGCCAAACCCGCGAGCGCGCGAGCTCGTTTCAGTTTCACGCAACGCAAAGAGCGCAAGGTCATTGAATCAACAAATTTTTCTCGATTCCGGAAGCGGGTTGCCAAAATTCGCTCTAATCCCTGGCGCCTGCCAAGGCAAGACCGCAAAAGTTCGCCGCACGGGCCAAACCACGCTATTGGGATCGGATTGTAGCCATGTTAGACGCATGGACGGATACTCCCCATGGCCCTTGGCAAACCGCGTGCCGTTGAATTCAGAAAGGCCTCCGCGCTGACGCTCGGGCTTTGTAGAACTCCGGCAAGGTTCTTCGAGACCCGGACGGACTGGCCTTGGCGGGACGAGATGTCCTATCGCGGCAATCCGTCCAAGCCGCGGATTCAAATTTTCGAAACGGAGCGATGCTTTCTTATTACCGCAGTCTGCCCAACCTGATCACGCTTGGCCGCCTCGTGCTCGTGCCGGTGATCGTCGCGATGATCGCCGCGCAGCGCTGGAAGGAGGCCTGCATCGTCTTCGTCATCGCGGGCCTGTCCGACGCGGTCGATGGCTGGCTTGCCAATACCTTCGATCTTCGCAGCGAACTCGGCGCCTATCTCGATCCCTTGGCCGACAAGGCGCTGATCGTTTCTATCTATGTATCGCTCGCCATCGTCGAGGTGCTTCCGGCGACGATCGCCATTCTCGTGGTCGCGCGCGATATCATGATTATCGGCGCCTTTATGATTTCGCTCATCATGCGCAAGCCGGTGAAAGTCAAGCCGCTGACGATCTCGAAGCTCAATACCGCCGCGCAAATTAGCTTCGCCGCGATGGTTCTCGGCGTCAAGGCTTTCGATTTTCCGGCCGTCGTCTGGTTCGATTTTTCGCTTTATGCGGTAGCGGCACTGACCCTTGCTTCGACTGCGGCCTATTTTGGTCAATGGATCAAACACATGAATCTTTGACGCGACCGCGGCCGGTGGAAGGGAGGGGCTCTTCAAACTTTTTCCCTGGTGCCGCGAAAGAAACGCGGTTCCTTCTCCCACCACGCTGACCAGCTCTACCGGTCAACGCCCCAATTGTCGTGTAATGGCATGGGTATACGAAACCATGGAACGCCGAAAGCGACCCATGGTATGGGAAAGCCGTTGGCAAGTTTTGGATTGAAGCGGCGGCGTTATGCGGATCGAATGGCAGATCGGCTTTTGGATCGGCGCATTTTTGCTGCTTGTTTTTTTGCTGTGGCTTTTCAGCGGCGTGCTGCTGCCTTTCGCCGCCGCCTTCGCGCTTGGCTATCTCTTGAACCCCGTCGTCGATCGGCTGGAGCGGCTCGGCTTCAACCGGCTCGGCGCGACGCTCCTCATCATGGCTTGCTTCGTGCTTGTCCTCGTCATAATCTCGGTCTTGCTCGGGCCGGTTCTTTGGCGTCAGGCGGGGAGTTTAATTGAGGCGCTGCCGGCTTATGCCGTCAAGCTGGAGGCACTGATTTCGGACGAGGCGGCGCACCTTGGGCGGAAATACGGCGGTATTCTGATGGACAAGCTCGGCCTCGGAGGGGGTGCCGGCGCCGACATCGCGAGCGCCACCAACGATCTTGTCACCCAGGCCGCGCGATGGGCGGGGTCGTTTCTAAATTCGCTTCTGACGCGCGGCGCGGCGCTGATCAGCCTCATTTCTCTCCTTGTCGTGACTCCCGTCGTCGCCTTCTATGTGCTTCTCGATTGGGACAGGATGATCGCGACGATCGATGGGCTTGTGCCGCTCCGCCATCGCGAGACGGTGCGGGCGCTCGCCCGCGAGATCGACACCGCCCTAGCGGGGTTTTTGCGCGGCCAAGCGCTGGTATGTCTTTTTTTGGGCGCCTGGTACGGCATCGGGCTGTCGCTGATCGGGCTCAATTTCGGTCTTTTGATCGGCATAGCGGCCGGCCTCTTGAGCTTCATCCCCTATGTCGGCTCCCTGACCGCACTGATCTTGTCCTCGACAGTCGCAATCGTCCAGGATTGGCCGCGATGGAATTTGCTCGCCATGTCGTTTGGCGTCTTTTTGATCGGTCAATTTCTCGAAGGCAATATTTTGTCGCCGAAGCTCGTCGGCGCATCGGTCGGACTGCACCCGGTTTGGCTCATATTCGCGCTGCTGGCGTTCGGCAGCCTGTTTGGTTTCACCGGGCTTATTACCGCGGTTCCTTTTGCCGCCACCGCCGGGGTGATCTTGCGTTTCGCGGTCAGGCGCTACCGCGAAAGCAATCTTTATACCGGCGCCGCCGGGCCCAACCCTCGGATTCTCCTCGACTCGACCATGCCGTATCCTGATGACGAGGACCATTGAGATGGCCGGCGAAAAACCCCGCGAGGCGCGACCCGCGAACCCTCAATTGACGCTGAACCTCGCCCCGTACCCCGGCTACGAACGCGAGAATTTCTTCGTGTCTGGTTCGAACGAGCAAGCGTATGCGATGATCGAACTCTGGCCCAGCTGGCCGGACCAGACACTGCTCATTTTGGGGCCGTCAGGTGCCGGCAAAAGCCACCTTGGCGCGATCTGGGCTTCGATCGCCAAAGCCGGCATTCGATCCGCCGCTTCCCTGGCGGCGGAGGATATTGAAGCGCTGGCCGCCGCCGGGCCGCTTCTCCTAGATGACGCCGATGCGATCGGCCAATCCGAGGCGCGGCTCTTCCATCTTGTTAATTTGATGCGCGAGCGCGGCGCGGCCCTGGTTCTCACCGCGAAAACGCCGCCGGACACCTGGGGCTTGCGGACCGCCGATCTCGTGTCGCGCTTGCGTCTCGCCCCAACCGCCACGATCGGGCCCCCGGACGACGCCATGATGCGGGCCGTTCTCGTCAAGCTCCTGATCGACCGGCAGCTTGTCATCGACACCGGCGTTGTCGGCTACATCGCCTTGCGGATCGAGCGCTCGCTCGACGCGGCGCGCTCATTTATCGACGCGCTCGATCGCGAGGCCTTGGCGCGCCAAAGCCGGATCTCCCGGGCCATCGCGGGAGACGTGCTGCTCGCCATGGGCCACGGCGGGGAACAAGGTCCGCTTCGCGCGGATCGGGACCGCTCCGATGACGCTGCCGCTTACGGTCCGACGTAGCGGATCGAGCGGCCTTGGGGGTCTACGATGGTTTCCCCAAAAACGAGTGTGAGTTCGCTTGCCGAGCGTCCTGTAGCCATGACCGGCTTGCCGTCCGTACCGGAACCCTGGGCGTCCAAAGCGGCGAAGGCCTTGCGTTCGCGCTTGGGAAGCCCCTTGATTTCGGATGGTTTTCTAAAATCCTCCGGCTCGTGATGATCGCCCGACGAGCCAATAAAAATCCGTATCCCGGTTGGCGTCATCACCGCATCGCCACGCCGTAAACTCTCGTCGTCCATGATATCGGTCGGAGCAAGCGGCCCAACCGGATGGTCCGTTTCATCGGCGACGTTTAGCTTCCGGCGCGCCGTGAGTTTATGTTCATGTCTACGGAAACCACGACCCGCGTGCCGGCGGAAACCAGGATCGGCGCCCCATGGCGCCAGCATATGGCCGGGATAGGCTTCATAAGGCCTGACGGGCCTACTCTGGAAAGGCCCAAATAAGAAGTCGAAAAATCCCGCGTGCGCGATACTCGGAAACGCAGTGTGAACCAAGCCGACCGTCACTACCGCGACCGCCACGCCGCGACCGTTACGAGCTGCGCCCATGGTGAAATCCCTATATTGAAAAACCTAACCCAAAACGCCTGTTCGATTAAGCCAAGTTTCTGAAGATGTCGAGGCGTCGCGGCCTATTTTCAGGCGCCTCTCCGTATCCGATCGTATTCGGCACGGATGATTCGCGCACCATAGCGGCGTTCGAGCCGGAGGACCGTGAAATGACCGCGCGCAATTGTCTGAAAATGATCCGCGAAGGCGTAGTTGATTGCGGCCCCGCCCGCGGCGCCAATTAGCGGAACGCTTTGCGCCACGAGTTTTTGCGAGACAACCACGCCAAAATGAGTGCCGATCTGCGCCACCAAGCGGGCAAGCGCCGGCGCGGCCTCGCTCGCGGCGGCGCGGCCGGCGAGATAGCTTGCCGCTTCGGTTACCGATTTCGCCAAAATGGCGCGAAGCGCGAAATAGCCGGTTTCCAGGACCGCGCCGCCGGTAAAACTCGAGTCCGGAACATCGCTGTCCGGAAACCGGACGTCCCGGTTCGAACCGCCCTGGCCGCCAAGGGCGAACACCTCAAGGCAGGCGAGCGCGGTATTTGGGTCTGCCAAATCCTGTCCCTCGGCACGGGCGATGTCGGCGATCGAGCGCAGCATGATCGTGGTCGAAAAGGGTAATTCGACCGGCAGGCTCGAAATACCAAACGCGCCGCCCGCGGCTCCGGCGAGAACCGCGATGCTCTTGTGCATGCGGCGTCTGTCCCTGAGAGGCTTTCCCGCAAGGCTCCGTAGCGCGAAGCTAAGGCCGCTCCTGATCGCCGCCTCGGCTGCCCTGCTCGCGATTTCCGCGATATTCGCCGGCACAATCGATGCGATGACGCCAGCCTGGCGGCCAAGAATCGAGCTCAACCGGATTGCCAGACTCGTGCGTTCAAGCGCGCGCATGGCCCGTTCCAGAGCTTCGCGATCGTCGATCGAAAGCCGGGACGCCCCGGCGGCAAAGGCCAGATCTTTAGAAACGAATTGATCCGTGCTCACCAGGGAATTCATGAGAAATCCTCGTTGAAGGCAGCCATATTGCCGCATGCGAAATAAACGCGCAACCTGAATAGCAGCCGTCGCCGCGCGGTTCGACAAACCTCGGTCACGCGTGCGTGACCGACTTCAGCCAAGTCATGTGGAAACATGGCCCACGATTGATGGGCCGCAAGGCTAAGGGCAGCGCGGTTTCGTAGTGTTCCATTTACGTGACTTGTTGCATTTCATTGGAACAAATCGAACAATTGAATTGAATTGAATCGAATTGAGAATCATGCTTGAAATTTTTTTTCATGCAATTCGACTGAACCTGTTGAAGGAGAATTATTCTCAAATCAATGTTCTCTAATCATGCTTATTTCGATAAAATCTGATCGCTTTACTTAGAACCGCCGCAAAGCCAGCCTGGCATAGTCGCCATGCAGGGGGCGCGGGAGGCGAGAAAAATGAAGGATTGGACGAAAAAACCGGCGCTCGCTTTGTCGCTGCTGGCGTCGTCGCTTGTGGGATTGGGCGCCGCGGCGTCCGCTAGCGCCGCGCCCGGCCCCGCTGGAGTATCTCATGTCCCGGTCGGCGGCCCGGCGAGCGTGCCCTATGGCTGGGTGGATTTCTGCCGCCGTTACGCGGGAGAGTGCGACGGCGGCCAGCTCGCGCCGCGCGACGTCAATTTGACACCGCAGGCAATGAAGGAAATCGAACGGGTCGACAAATGGGTCAACGCCCATGTCAAACCGGTTTCGGACATGGAACATTGGGGCGTCATCGATCGTTGGGACTACCCGGCCGACGCCAAGGGCGATTGCGAGGACTACGCGCTTTTCAAGCGCAAGATCCTCATGGGCGAAGGCTTCCCGCGCCAAGCCCTGCTGATGACGGTGGTCAAGGACGAACATGATGAGGGCCATGCGATCCTGACCGTCAAGACCAATGCCGGCGAGTTCGTCCTCGACAATTTGAATGACGAGATAAAATCCTGGGACCGTACCGGCTATCGTTTTGTCAAACGCCAGTCGCAAATCGACCAAAATGTCTGGCTGCAAATCGGCGATCCGACGGCAGCGCCAGATTATGTTTCGAACCGATGTGGCAAAGCCAGAATCGGCTTGCTCGGGCACTTGGCTCACCGGCGCTGCGGCGCTGTTCAATAAGTTGGAGGAGCCCTTCAGGTCCTAATCGAAAGAATCTGTCACCTTATTTTAAGGACCCGCGCTAACGTTCAAGCCCAGCCGGCCGGACCTCGACCGGGCGCTCGGGCAATCGGGCAACACGCGCGGATTCTCCGTCACGCCTGTCCGGCCCGGTCGCGGCTGAGCCCCTTGGTTTTGAGCTCCGCCTCATAGACCGCCCATTTCTCGGCATGGCGCGAGCCGAGCTCATGGAGATAGTCCCAGGTGAAGATGCCCGTGGAGTGCAAATCGTCGAAGATCAACCGCACCGCATAGGTGCCGACCGGCTCGATCCCGGTCATGCCGCAATGCTGTTTGCCGCCGATGGTCAAGTGTTCTTCCCGCCGGTGGCCCTGGACTTCCGCGCTGGGGCTCATGACCCGCAGGTATTCGGCGGAAAGATCATAGCTATCGCCGTTCTCGAAGCTGACCCTAAGGACACGGCCGTTCTCCCTTAGCCGTAATTCGCTCGGCCAATGATCTTGATTGTCGCGCATGGCCTCACCTCAATCCCACCCCGCCCTGAAGCTTACGGATTTTGCATTCGCGCTTTTCCGCTTTGACGTCCGCGACATTCGCGAAAATTCGCATTCCGGACCAGCCGCGAACGCGTCGCTTTTCCTGCTGCTCTCATTATCTAATCATTATCTATCATTTTGGCGTGGAATTCCCGCCCGCGGATAGGTAAGGGTGTGCCCATGGCCGTCGTCAGCCAGATTCCAAATGCGGGTTTTGACCCAGCGCCCGCCCCGCCCGCCACGGCGCCGCTCGTCGATCCGTTCGGACGCGCGATCTCCTACCTCCGGGTGTCGGTGACCGATCGCTGCGACATGCGCTGCGTCTATTGCATGTCGGAAGAAATGAATTTTCTGCCCAAGCGCGAGTTGCTCACCCTCGAAGAGCTGGACCGTCTGTGCACGGCATTCGTCAGCCGCGGCGTCCGCAAGCTCAGGATCACCGGCGGGGAACCCTTGGTGCGCCGGAATATCCTCCACCTGTTCCACGCGCTCGGCCGCCACATCGAGTCCGGCGCACTCTCCGAACTAACCCTCACAACGAACGGGTCCCAGCTCGCGCATCGCGCCAAGGAACTCGCGGAAGCGGGCGTGCGCCGTCTCAACGTGTCGCTCGATACGCTCGACCCGGCGAAATACAAGGCGATCACCCGCGGGGGCGATCACGCCCAAACAATGGCCGGGATCGATGCCGCGCAAGCGGCGGGACTTTCGGTCAAGATCAATATGGTGGCGCTTAAGGGCGTGAACGAGGCCGAGATCGTTCCAATGCTCGAATGGGCGCATGGGCGCGGCCTCGACCTCACCTTGATCGAAGTCATGCCCCTCGGCAAGATCGACGCGCGGCGCTCCGATCAATTTTTGCCTCTTAACCTTGTCGAGACGCGGCTCAAGGAGCGCTTCACTTTGCGCGAGACAGGCTACCGGACAGGCGGCCCCGCCCGTTATGTGCATGTCGCGGAAACCGGGGGCCGTTTGGGCTTCATCACCCCGCTCACCCATAATTTTTGCGAAAGCTGCAATCGCGTGCGCGTGACCTGCACCGGAACGCTTTACATGTGCCTTGGTCAGGAGGATGCGGCCGATCTGCGCGCGCCGTTGCGCGCGTCGCGAGCGGACGCGCTTTTGCACGAGGCTCTCGACGCCGCCATCGCCCGCAAGCCCAAGGGCCACGATTTCATCATCGATCGCACCCATGCGAAGCCCGCGGTTGCGCGTCATATGAGCGTCACCGGCGGATGAGCGCGGGACGGAGGCAAGAGCACGGCACATAGTGCACGCCATTCGCTCCGCTATTGACTTCGAGCTTATTTGCGTGACTCTTTGCGTCCACGCGGGATGTGAGAAAGTAACCAGCGGGAGGCGCTTATGAAATGGCAAGATTTCGGCCGTTCGTCCAATGTCGAGGACCGGCGCGGACAAAGCGGCGGCGCACTTGGCGGCAAAGGCAGTCTTGGCATCGGGACGGTGGTGGTTCTGGGTCTCCTCGGTTGGGCGCTCGGCATCGATCCGCGGCTTCTGATCGGCGGCGCGGAAAAGCTGAACAGCATGCGCCAGGGCGCGCAAACCAGCGCGACACAGTCGGGGCAGACGCCCTCCGACGACATGGGCCAGTTCGTCGCCGCCGTCCTCGCCGCGAACGAAACCGTCTGGTCGGAAGTCCTGCCAAGGGAGAAAGGGATTCCCTACACCAAGCCGAAGCTCGTCCTCTATAGCGGGCGGACCGCCTCGGGCTGCGGCGGTGCCCAGTCGGCCATGGGGCCTTTCTATTGCCCGAGGGATCAGAAGGTCTATCTCGATACGGCCTTCTTCCAGGACATGAAACGGCGCCTCGGCGGCGGCGGCGACTTCGCCTACACTTATGTCATCGCCCATGAGATAGGCCATCACGTCCAAAACCTGCTTGGTATTCTGCCAAAGGTCCAGGCGGCGCAGCTAGCCGCAGCGAGCAAGGGCGAGGCGAATAATTTGTCGGTGCGGGTCGAGCTTATGGCAGATTGCCTCGCCGGCGTCTGGGCCGCCAATGCCGAGCGCAAATATCAATTCTTGGAGGCGGGCGACCTCGAAACTGCGGTCGCGACCGCGCAGGCGATCGGCGACGATCGTTTGCAGAAGGCGGCGCAAGGCTACGCGGTCCCCGATTCCTTCACCCACGGCTCGGCGGCGCAGCGCGTGCAGTGGTTGAACGCCGGCTTGAAATCGGGCGAGGTTGATACTTGCAATACCTTCGCGCGCTAGGCCAAAGGGCTTGCAGATTCGATTAAAAAGGGCAGCCGCGAGGCCTGCGCTTCGCGTTGCGATTGGCATCAAACACAATGCACCCTGGGGCCAGCTAACAGCCGGAGCGACTTGTGCCGGTGCCTTGCCGGGGAGACGGGGAACGGCTTATGGCTCTAGTGCCGATGGACACTCCGGGCGGCGGTTGCGTAGCGTTGGGTTTCTTGTCCTGGTCACAGAGTCCTTGTCACAGATTTTGGCGGTGGCGGTGACAATCGGGTTCTCGTAGGAGGCCACCGGGACCCAATATGCATTATTCCATATGGAAGTGCCATCGGGCAGTGTCGTCGATTGTCCGTGGTTTAAGATATATATATATTGCTAGGTAAACTTGATCATGATTTTCTACTCTACTCAACTCTATTATCTGGGATGATAATTTACACAATAGCATAATCAACGGTTTCGGAGAGTACCCGTTGCTTACCGACAAGCGAGCTCACACGCCAAAACCTGAGTATTTCGCGGTTGCGGGGTGGAGGCGGCGCGGACGGCGGACGCCAGGCAGGCGCGGCGCATTCCGGCGATTGCCATGGGGTTGGATGGGCATTCGCGGCTGGTGGCCGCGCAGGCCGGTGGGGCATGAACCGGCAGACGCCGCGCGATTGGGTGAAGTTAGCCAAAGGTTCCAGCTGGCGCCGCCAGTTGGCGGAGCAATTGCTTCCCAAGCGATCGCGGGAGGCATGGCTGGCGGAGAGTATTCGCAACAACGCGGATGGCTTGGCAGGGCTCGTGGACCGGCCCCGGCCGGGCCGCCGGTCGCGTCGTCTGGCCGAAGCCCAATCGCGCGACGTCGGTGGAAGACGGCGCTAGATGTGGAGCCTCAATAGGTTGTCCCCGGTGGGACCGAGGCGGCTGATGGGCGGCCAGCGCTTGGCGTACTGCTCGAAGGCGGCAAGCTGGTGCGGGTCGCGTGTGTAGCGGATGCAGCACGCAATTATGCGGATTTCGCCTTGGGCGGGGCCAATCGTCCGTCGCTACCCGCCCAAACACCGCCCAATATTGGTACGATTGGCGCGACCCGGCCGGCAAACCGCCGGCCGTGCCAATAAGCGCAATGGCGATAGTTCGCGGAGACTTAATTAGTAGTAATAGTACGGATACCCATAGTATGGATACCCGTAGTAGGGAGACCCGTAGTAATAGCCGCCCGTTGCCAGCGCAAATGGAAGCGTAGCCAAGCCAACAGCGGCGCCCGCGACCGCGGCTCCTGGGTTCCAACCGTAATACCTGTGATAGTACCTGTGATGGTAACCATAGTGTCTATAATGATGCCGATAGCGATAAGCGACCGGCTCGGTCTGTGTTTGTGGTGGCGCCATGAGCTTCGAGCTCGCTACGCTCATAGGACCAGCTGACGCGGTCGCGGTAAGCACAAGCAGGGCGGCACTGGAGAGCAGGGAAACTTTTTTCGCATGCATGACATACCTCCTTCTAGGCTTAACAAACGGCCGTACCGCGCATTTGTTCCGGTCCTCCGAAATTGCTCGCGACAATTTTACTTCCGCGGCATTTTCCTCCCGGTCAAGCTCCGTCTATAGAAGAAACCGTTGCTTCCTCGGTCTATGCGACGAGGTCACGAGTTGGTGCTGAAACGCCGCAATGCCCGACCTTTTGCTCGAGCTTTTTTCCGAGGAAATCCCCGCCCGCATGCAGGCGCGGGCGGCCGAGGATCTTCGCCGTCTCGTTACCGGGGCCTTGCGCGAGCGCGGCCTTTCGCACGAGGGCGCGGCGAGCTTCGCGACCCCCCGGCGGCTCGCTTTGCACGTATCCGGTCTGCCGGCGCGCCAGCCCGATACGCGCGACGAAAAGCGAGGGCCGCGGGTCGGCGCGCCCGATGCCGCGGTGCAAGGGTTTTTGCAAAGCGCGGGTCTTAAATCACTCGCGGAAGCCAAAATCCAACGGGATTCCAAAAAAGGCGAATTCTATATCGCCGTCACGGAGCAAAAGGGCAGGGCGACGATCGAGGTCTTGGCCGAGGTCTTGCCCGCCGCGATAAAAGCCTTTCCGTGGCCGAAATCCATGCGCTGGGGCGAGGCCTCGGCGCGGAGCGGCTCGCTGCGCTGGGTGCGCCCGCTGCACGCGATCCTCGCCACATTCGGCCCGGAGACCGAAGAGACCGAAGTGGTGCCTTTCGCTGTCGATGGCGTCGCCGCCGGCAATTTCACCTTCGGCCACAGGTTCATGGCGCCTGGCAAAATCAAGGTGCGCCGTTTCGAAGATTACGTGGCGGCGCTGGAAAAAGCCAAAGTCGTGCTCGATCCCGCAAGGCGGCGCGACATCATCCTTTATGACGCGCGCGACCTCGCCCTGGCGCAAGGGCTCGAACTCGTCGAGGATGAAGCGCTCTTGCACGAAATCGCGGGGCTGGCCGAATGGCCGGTGGTGCTGACTGGCGAATTCGACGCCGCTTTTCTCGACCTCCCGCCGGAAGTCGTCAGGACAACGATCCGCGTCAACCAAAAATGTTTCGTGTTGAAGGATCCTTCGAGCGGACGCCTCAGCCATAAATTCGTGCTGGTGGCGAACATCGAGGCAGCCGATGGCGGCGCGGCGATCGCCGCCGGCAATGGGCGGGTTGTGCAAGCGCGGCTTTCCGACGCCAAGTTTTTTTGGGAGACCGACCTCAAGGTCAAACTCGAAGACAGATTGGAAAAGCTTGATCGAATCGTCTTCCATGAAAAGCTTGGCACTCAGGGCGCGCGGGCCAAGAGACTGGCCGAGCTTGCCCGCGAGATTGCCCCGTATGCTGGCGCCGGGATTGCCCTTGCCGAACGCGCCGCGCGTCTCGCCAAGGCCGATCTGACCTCGGAAATGGTCGGCGAATTTCCTGAATTGCAGGGGGTGATGGGGTGCTATTACGCGCGCGCACAAGGCGAGCACGCAAGCGTCGCGGAGGCGATCGAGGATCATTACAAGCCGCAAGGCCAGAGCGATCGCGTGCCCCGCGCGCCGGTCGCGATCAGCGTCGCGCTCGCCGACAAGCTCGACACGCTGACCGGCTTCTTTGCAATTGGCGAAAAGCCAACCGGCAGCAAGGACCCTTACGCTTTGCGCCGCGCGGCACTCGGCATCGTCGCGCTGATCCTCGAAAACAAACTGCGTCTTCCGCTGCATTCTCTTCTTGCCCTAACATTCGCGCAAGCCACGTTTGTGGACAGGAGTGACGTGCCGGTTGGCGATCCGGACGAATTGTTCGCTCAGCTCATGAGCTTTTTTAGCGAGCGGCTGAAAATCTATTTGCGCGAGCGCGGCGCGAGATACGATCTCATCGACGCGGTGTTTGCCTTACCAGGACAAGACGACCTCTTTTTGATCGTATCCCGCGTCGAGGCGCTTGGGCGTTTTCTCGTTTCGGAAGACGGCGCGAATCTGCTCACCGGCTATCGCCGCGCCTGCAACATTCTCCGGGCCGAGGAAAAAAACGATGGGCCGGGAGCCTTCGACGGCGCCTTCGATCCTTCGCTTCTTCAAGAGCTTGCCGAAAAACAACTTTGGAGCGTCATTCAAAGTGTTAGCGCGGATACGCAGCGTCATTTGGCGCTCACCTCCTGGCGCGTCGGCCGGCCCGAATTTGCACAACAAACGCCTTTTGAAGATGCGATGGAATGCTTGTCCTCGCTGCGCCAGCCGGTCGATGTTTTTTTTGAACAGGTAATGGTGAACGCCGAGGATCCGCGGCTCCGTCTAAATCGCCTGCGGCTTTTGAACGAATTGCGTAGCGCGATGCATGAAGTCGCCGATTTTTCCAAGATCGCGGGATAAGCGCGAGGGCAGCTGCCAGCGCACAAATTTTGTGTCGTAGTTTATCGTTTCGTCAACGGGTCCGCTTGCAAGCGCACCGGCTCCCCCTTGTCAGGAGAACGGAAAGGAAGCAGGATGCGGTGGAAACCGGCGGCTGTCCGTGGCTTGCCGGTCGAACGCTGAATTCGAGAAGAAATCCGTCAATCGGCGTCAAGCTTGCAAAGGAGAAAACTATGAAGCGTCGTGAATTCCTTGCCGCGTTGGGAACCGCTGCGACGGTTTCGTCCGCCTCTCAGGCCTTTGCTCAGGCTGGCGGCGGGAGCCCTGAGAAGGTCAATGTCGCTCTTTACGTCAGGCTCGAAGCCAAACCTGGAAAAGAAGAAGCGGTCGCCGAGTTCTTGCGCCAGGGCAAGGCATTGGCCGAGGCCGAACCGGCAACGATTGCCTGGTTCGGCATTCGTCTCCGACCCTCAACCTTCGCCATTTTTGACGCTTTTCCCGATGAAGCCGGCAGGCAAGCGCATTTGGCCGGGAAAGTGGCCGCCGCGTTGATGGCCAAGGCCGGCGACTTGCTGGCCGAACCGCCTGCGATCCACAAGGCCGACGTTCTAGCTTC
>JBOHJT010000005.1:0-35376 GCA_050728715.1 Methylocella sp. | reverse complement strand
CCCTCAAACGTCTGTTCGTTGAATTGGGTGATTCGAATGTAGCCGATATCGTCGCCCTCCTGACGTTCGCGAACCGATTTGATCTGGATCACGGCGCGGGTAAGCTTGATATCCTGCGAGTCCTTTTTGGAACCCCGTAAAATCTTGAGCGTCACCGAGGTATCCGGCGCGCCGCGCATCTTGTCGACCGCCTGGTTGAGGCTCAAGCCCTGGACATTCTCGCCGTCGATCGCGCTGATGATGTCGCCGGACAAGATTCCCGCGCGCGAGGCTGGAGTGTCGTCGATTGGCGTGACGACCTTGATAAGCCCGTCCTCCTGCGTCACCTCGATGCCAAGACCGCCGAATTCGCCGCGCGTTTGAACCTGCATGTCGCGGAAGCTTTTGGCGTCCATGTAGCTCGAATGCGGGTCGAGCGAACCGAGCATGCCGTTGATTGCGGCCTCGACGAGCTTTTGTTCGTCCGGTTTCTCGACATAATCGGATCGAATCTTCTCGAAAACGTCGCCGAAGAGGTTGAGACTACGGTAGGTGTCCGCGGCGGCCGCGCGCGCCGTTCCCGCCGGAAAAACCGGCGTCTTTGTTGCCAACGTAACGAGCCCCGCGCCCAAAACGGCGCCCACCAGTAGAGGTAAGACTTTGCGCATCATCCGCGAACCCTTTGCAATTCCGGCTTTGCCCACCATGGGCCCGGATCGATCGCCACCCCGTCCTTACGAAATTCGATATAGAGGATCGGCTGGACCGCGCCAATGGCGATGGCCGCAGCCGTCTTGACGGACCCATCGCCCATGACGGCAACGGGCTCCCCGACCAGAATGAATTGCCCTACGTTTACGTTGATCTTATCCATCCCGGCAAGAATAATATAATAGCCCTGGCCAGCGTTAACGATTAAAAGTTGTCCATAGCTGCGGTACGGACCGGCAAACGACACCCAACCGTCGCACGGCGAGGCGACAATCGCTTCGATGCGGGTCGCGATCAGCATTCCTTTCCCGGTGCCGCCAAACCCATCCTGGCTGCCAAAGCCGCGTTGAAGCGTGCCGTTCACGGGGATCGGCAAAAGACCCTTTGTCTCGATAAAGGCGGTCGCTGGCGCAAGCCTTGCCGGATCCTTGAAAGGCGCCAAGGCGGATTTCATACCAGTGCTTGGCGCTGCTGCTTGCGCGGCGCGCCTGCGGTTCTCATCGGCCTTCCTCGCCGCCTCGGCACCCCGCGCGGCCGCGGCGACTTCGGTTTCCATCCTTGTGATTAGATCCTTGAGACTCGCCGCGTGCTTAGCGAGATCGAGCGCGCGTTCCCGCTCGGCTCCAAGAGCCTGTTGGGCAGTGGACAACGCCGATTGGCGAGCCTCGACCAGCGCGGCGAGACGCCGACGCTCGGCGCGAAGCTTCGCCACGCCATGCGCAAGCGTCTCGCGCTCGGCCGCGATCGATTGCCGCAACTGCACGAGATCCGAAAGGTCCGAGGCGAGCACTTCGGTTTCGCCGCGCATCTGCGGCAGGACCGAACCGAGCAACATGGAGGTTCTGATCGCGGCAAGCATGTCTTCGGGCGCGACCAGAAGCGCTGGCGGCAGCTTGCGCCCCATCCGCTGCAAGGAGGCGAGGACCTCGGCAATGATCGCACGGCGGCTCGCAAGCGAACGCTTGATCGCGTCCTCCGCCCCGGTCAGCGTGTCGAGCCTTGCCTCCGTTTCGCCGATCTTGCGTTCGCTCGCGTTGACGTTTTGCGACGCGTCGAGAAGCGCGGCGATAAGCTTCGCCCGGTCGGCGCGGATCGATGCGATCTCGGCTTCGAACCTCCGGCGCTGCTCTTGCGACGCTTCGAGCGTGTCCTCCATGCCGTGCAGTTCGAGCCTGCGGCCGTTCAGCTCCGCGCCTTTCTCGTCCATGTCCCACGCCGCCGGCTGACCGGATTGTGCCGCCAGGCAAGCGGGCGCAAAGAGGGCAAGACATAATGCGAGCGCGACGCGGCGGCTTGCCGCCCCGGCCGAAGCAATCCCGCTATCCCGCCCGTGAGCTGCCACGACGGTCCTTTTGCCTGCGGCCGGATAGACTGGCCGCGAATATTTATCCCATGACGTCAAGCATCAGAGGAAAATGGCGCCGTCGCGGCGAGACCGGCGACTTCGCGAATTAATCGCGGTGATAGGGTGGCAGGAGAGAATCGTTACCGCCCGTAAATCTGTTCGGCGGCCGTGTTTCACACCAATTGCTGCGGCCAAGTCATCACCCCAAAGGAGAGCATGAACGAAACAGATGCCAAAAAATGTGGGTTCCAAACGACCGGGCCGCCGATGACGAACGCGGCGCTGGCAATGCCTTGGTCACGCGCGCGGCCAAGCTCGGTGGTAAGGCTCCGGCGCGTCATCTGCTTGCCGTTTTCGTCGAGGGCTATCACGCCGGTGCGGGGCATCAGCCAACCCCGAATCGTTTGCGCCTCGTCCCTCATACGATCGCCGGGCCGCCCGGCGCGGCTCTCCCCGGCCTCGCGCAGTTCGACGCCGGAAAAGCAGATCGCGCGTGCGGCGGAGGCCCGCTCGATGTAGCGCGCGGCCAAATCCCGCTCGGGTCCGGCTTTCGGTCGCCCAATGCAAATTAGCGGAAGACGCAACGTGTTGGTAATGGGCTGCCTTAGCCTAAGCGGCGCTCGCCCGGCCGGTCGATGCTCCACATTTTTTCCAGATTGTAAAACTGCCTCACCTCTGGCCGGAAGATGTGGACGATGATGTCGGCGCCATCCACCAGAACCCAATCGCAGTTCCGCAAGCCTTCGACGCGCGGCGGCTTATGGCGGGTGCCCTTGAGCGCGCCGATAAGGCGCTCAGCGATCGCCCCGACGTGAATGCTGGAGCGGCCGGTCGCGATGATCATGACGTCGGCGAGAATGGTTTTGCCGTGCAGGTCGATTGAGACGATGTCTTCGGCTTTGGAATCATCGAGACAGGTTAAGACAGTCCGCACGAGTGTACCGGCTTGGGGTCCATCTGAACCGGGAACCGGGTGGAGCGGCGAAGATGCCGTTGCCGCAAAAACCGTTTGTATCAGTGTGTCGATCCTCCTCAAGCCCGGCCGGCCGGCCGGGCGCACCCTAGAAGATGGCGCAGAATCACGGAAATTTCAATCGGAGTGTTTTGGCGGCAAGGCCGGCGGCCTTTTGGTCCTCGGCGTCCGCATCCTCGGTCTTGCCCTGCGCGCGCAGGATAATGGCTAGATTGTGGCGGGAGACCGTACCGCGCGCTTCGGCCAGTTCTGCAAGGAGCGCCCGGCGGCTATGCGTGACGCGACCGGGCCTCAATATCCGGTGGCCAAGGTGCCCCGTTGCCGCATGTCGGCGGCGCCCATCAACACGCCGTTTTCGCGAAAAATGCTCTGCGCCGAGCCCCAGGCGCTGTGAACCATGACCTTGTGCCCCAGTGCTTCAAGCAGCCGGATCGTATCGGGCGTGAGGCCGCGCTCGACCTGCAATACATCTGGTAGCCACTGGTGATGAATGCGCACCGCCTCGGTCGCCTCCGCGATGTTCATGCCGAAATCGACGATGTCGAGGATGATTTCCGTGACGATCGTGATGATCCGCGACCCGCCTGGCGAGCCGGTGACAAGTTCGAGTTCGCCGTCGCGAAAAACCAATGTGGGCGCCATCGATGACAGCGGCCGCTTGCGCGGCCCCGGCGCATTGGCGGCGCCGCCAACCAGTCCATAGGCATTCGGAGCCCCTGGCTTTGCCGCGAAATCGTCGAGCTCATTGTTAAGAAGGATGCCGGTTCCTTCGGCGACGAGGCCGAGGCCATAGGAAAAATTCAAGGTGTAAGTGTTGGCGACCGCGTTGCCTTCCGTATCGACGATCGAAAAATGCGTCGTCTCATCGCTTTCGTAAGGCATGGGATCGAGAGCCTTGATCTCGGCCGAGGGCCGCGCCCGCGTGAGCGAAATTTCCGCGCGCAAGCGCTCCGCATAGGCTTTCGAGATCAGGCCTCCGACCGGGATCGACACCTGATCGGGATCGCCAAGATATTCAGCGCGATCCGCGTAGGCCAATTTCATCGCTTCCGCCATTAGGTGAATGTTCGCGGCCGAGTTGGCGCCCTGCGCCGCTAGCGGAAATCCTTCGAGCACATTGAGGAGTTCGATGATATGAACCCCGCCGGACGAAGGAGGCGGCATCGCAACGATTTCGTGGCCGCGGTAGAGGCCGTGCAGGGGCGCGCGTTCGACCGCTCGGTAGGATTTCAGATCGTCCTGCGTCATCCGGCCGCCGGCGGCGCGGATGCTGGCAACGATTTTATCCGCGACCGGGCCTTCATAGAAGGCGCGCGCGCCGTCGCGCCCGATCGCATCCAGCACGGCGGCCAAATCCGGTTGCACGAGCCGGTCTCCGCGCCCGAGCGGCGTTCCATCCGCACGCAAAAAAATCCGGGCTGACGCGGGCCATCGCTTCAGCCGGGCCTGCCCACGCCGAAGCGAATCGGCGAGATCGTCCTCGACGTCTATGCCGGAGCGGGCGAGCGCCGCGGCGGGCGCGACAAGCTCGGCCAGCGAGAATTTGCCCGACCCATAATTGCGCAGAGCGAGCGACAAGCCGGCGACGGTTCCAGGCACGCCGGCGGCAAGGCCGGTATCGCGCGATTTCGCGGCGACCGCCTCGCCCGTCTCGTTGAGAAAGACGTCGCGCGGCGTATCGGCCGGCGCGGCTTCGCGATAGTCGATGGCGACGGTTGTCTTCTCCTTGGCAAGATAGACGAGCATGAAGCCGCCGCCGCCGAGGTTTCCCGCGCGTGGCAATGTCACGGCAAGGGCAAACCCGACGGCCACCGCGGCATCAACCGCGTTGCCGCCGCGACGAAGAATGTCGACGCCAATTTTCGCTGCGGTTCCTTCTTGCGCGACGACCATGCCATGGCTCGCCAGTACCGGCAAAACGCGCGCGCCTCGCGAAATGATTGCCGGCGCCAGGAGCGGTTCGGCTCGCGAGGCAAAAGGAGCAACGAGACAAAGGAGAGCAAGCACGCTGGCAAGCAGCGGCTTGCGTGGCGCTCTCCACGGCTTTGCCTCAACCGGAACGATGCTCATGAATCGCCGCCATGATTTGCGATGACCGCGAGGAAGATCGCGCCAAAACGCGCGGCCTTAGCTGGTCCGACGCCGGGAATAAGCAGCAAATCCTCGCCGGTTTTGGGACGCACCCGGGCCATCTCGATCAAGACGCTGTCATGGAATATGACGAAGGCGGCCAGCTTTTGCTTCCTGGCGAGTTCGAGGCGTTTGGCCTTGAGCGCGGCGAACAGGCTGTTTTGCCGGGAGGTCAGCGGTGGCGCCAAGATCTCCGGTTTGACAGGCTCGAAAGCCTCACGCGGAAGCACCGGATCCTTCGCCTGCGCAACCTCGATCTCGTCCAAGCTTCGCCGCACGCCTGCCTTGCGCCCGCTCGACAGAGTAATGTCGCCACGCAGCGTCAAAGGCGCCTCGCCCGCGAGGACGGCACGTCCCGCACCGGTGATAATCCAACGATCACGATCTTCCGGGTCTTGAGCGATCAGATCCGCCGCGTGAAGCTGGTAAAAAATACTGCGCCATTCGGCCGGATTGAACTCTTTGCCGATGCCGAATGTCGGCAGGAGATCATGGCCATGCCGCCGGATCGCGTCGCTTGCTTGGCCGACGAGGAGATTGGCGAGGTGGCCCGGAAAAAATCGCCCAGAGGTGCGGCGAATCGCGGACATGATCTTTTGCGCCGGGATCGCGCCGTTGAAGAGCGGCCATTTCCCATCGCAAATATCGCAGTTGCCGCAAGGCTTCGAGGCCTCCCCGAAAGCGGCGAGCAATGTCTGGCGGCGGCAACGCGGGGATTCGCACAAGGCAATCAAGGCGTTGAGCTTTCGCTTTTCCATCCGCTTGCGATCTTGCGGCGCCACGCTGTCGGATATTTGACGCTCGCGTAGCCTGATGTCGCTGTCGCTGAACAAGGTCATCGTGTCCGCCGGCAGGCCATCGCGGCCGGCGCGGCCGATTTCCTGATAATAGGCTTCGATGCTTTGCGGCAGGTCCGCGTGGCAGACAAAGCGGACATTGGGTTTGTCGATCCCCATGCCGAAGGCGATGGTGGCGACAATGACGGTTCCGTCGTTGCGCAGAAATTCGTCCTGGCGCGCCGATCTTATTCCCGCTTCGAGGCCGGCATGGTAGGCGAGCGCCAAAATGCCCTTCCCGCTCAGGGTTTCCGCGAGCTTCTCGACGCCCTTGCGCGAGCCGCAATAGACAATGCCGCTTTGCCGTTTGTGACGTGCGATCATCGCCTCAATTTGCCGCGTGGCGTCGGCCTTGCGGCGCATCGCGAGATGGATGTTCGGCCGGTCGAAGGACCGGACGAAAACGCGCGGCTGGGCAGAAAACAACTTGCCTACGATGTCCGCGCGGGTTGGCGCGTCGGCGGTGGCCGTCACCGCGATGAGTTGAAGATTGCCGATCGCTTGCCCAGCTCGCGCGAGGCCGAGATATTCCGGCCGGAAGTCGTGCCCCCATTGCGAGACGCAATGTGCCTCGTCGATGGCGAACACATTGGCTCCCGCCTCGCGAAGCAAAGCGGGCGTATCCGGACGCACGAGGCGCTCCGGCGCGACATAGACGAGGCGATAGCGTTTGCGCCGCAGGCCCGCCTCGATTGCCGCATTATCCTCGCCGCTGTTGGACGAGTTCAAGGCGGCGGCGGCAATTCCAAGGGCCTGCAATTGCTGCACCTGATCGCGCATCAAGGCGATCAGCGGCGAGACGACGATGGTGAGCCCCTTGCGCACGATCGCGGGCAACTGATAGCCAAGCGATTTGCCCGATCCCGTCGGCATGACAGCGAGAATATTTTCTCCCGCGAACACGGCTTCGAGAATTTCCTCTTGTCCTGGCCGGAAGCCGGCAAAGCCGAAGACGCGTTCCAGCGCCTCTCTCGCCTCCTTCATTTGCGCGTTCACGGCGTTCCCGTTTCAAAAGTTCTCGCGATCATGTCGTATCCAATCGCGGCCAAGCTTTCCAGTAAACATTCCGGGGTAGGCGTGGCCGCCTGCGCTTCGCCGCGCCGCTCACGAAGAAGCGTTTGCCATAAGCGATCGGATCTCTTCTTTCAGTTTGGCCGCACGCGCGTGCGTCAACGCCTCGCGCGGCGACTCGATGGTCCGGTCGGCGATGAGATGTCCAGGCGCCGCTGACAAAACGATGATCCGGCCGGCGAGCGAGATCGCCTCCTCGACGTCATGGGTGACAATGAGGGTCGTCGCCTTGCGCTTCAGGACGAGCGCCAGGAGTTCCTCGCGCAGCTGCGCGGCGAGGGCGGCATCGAGCGAGACGAAAGGCTCGTCGAGGAGGAGAAGATCGGGCTTGACCGCGAACGCGCGCGCGATGGCGACACGCCGGGCGAGACCGAGCGACAATTCGCCCGGAAAATGATCGAGATGCTTCGAAAGATGAAGCGCGGCGGCGATCTCGGCAAGATCGCTCTCGCTCGAGGCTCCGGCAAGGCGCAAGTTTTGCACGACGCTACGCCACGGCAACAACCGGGGCTCCTGAAAAACCATGCCGATCCTGTGCGGCGACGGCAGGACGACCCGGCCCTCGAAATCGGAATCGAGCCCCGATATGATCCGCAATAAGGTTGTCTTGCCGCAGCCGGACGGCCCCAGCAGGGCGCAGATTTCTCCCTGTCGCAAGCTGAAGGCCACATCATGCAGGACCACACGCGTTTTCCCCGAAGCGGTCCGGAGCGCCTTCCGCGCAATGGAGACTTCAAGCTCCATGCGAAGGCCGCCAGCGCGAGACATGCCGCTCGACCGGTTGCACAATGAGCGTTTCAATCGCCAGCATGAGGCCGACAAACGGAAGCGCATAGGCGAGAAGCCGCGCCACGTCGAAGAGTTGAAACGCAATGCCGATCTCGAAGCCGACGCCATTCGAGCGGCCGAGCAATTCGACAACGAGGACGATCTTCCAAACCAGCGAGAGACCGGAGCGCATCGCCGCCGCGAAATAGGGTGCGAGCTGCGGCAAGAAAACGTGTCTTACTTTCGCGCCAAGCGGCAGGTTGAACACGCGCGCCATCTCGTCTAGGCTTTCATCGAGCGCGCGGGTGCCCTCGCGCAAGGTCACCGCGGTATTCGGCAATTTATTTAGAACCACGGCCGCGATCGCCGCGGCCTCGTTCAGTCCCACCCAGATATAGGCGAGCACGATGACGACAAGCGCCGGCAGGTTCAAGAGCACGATAACCACGGGATCGCACAGGCGGTCGATCGTCTTGTAGCGTCCCATGAGCACGCCGAGCGCCGTTCCCAAAACCATCGCCAGCACGAAAGACGCCACGACACGGGCAAGCGTGATCGCGAAGTTGACGAAAAGCGCGCCCGACCACGCCTCGGCGCCAATAACCGACATAACCGCAAGCGGCGCGGGTAGCGTGCCGGTCGATGCGATACTTGAACCCAATTGCCACACGAGAAGCAGCAAGAACAGCGGCGCCAGTCTGAAAAGCAGGCCATTACTTTTCCGGGGGCACCAATTCCGTGTTTTGGTAGAAAGTTCCCTCGTCGAGTTCCTTTGCGCTGCCCACAAGGTCCGGACCTCCGATTTTTGCGAGGATGCGATAGAGCGCGCGCGCGTCGGCCGCTTCCTCGGCGACCGAACGGCGGGGGATGCCATCTAAATAGGTTTGCCGGTACAGGGCGAGCTCTGCTTCCCCGCCGATCCCGATCCGTTGCGCGATCTTCTCCCAATCCGCGCCGGAATGGGCGAGAATGTCCTTGGCTTCGGCCGCGATCTTGATAAACCGCGAGAGGGCGGCCGCATGGGTCCGCGCGAAATCTTCGCCGAAGACGTAGCCGACCATGGCGACCGGTCCCTTGGCGCCTAGGCGCCGTTCCACCTCGTCCATGCCGATAAGCCGCCGGAACCCGCGCGATTCGAGCGCCACACAGAAATTCCAATAGTTTAAGGTGGCATCGGCCTCGCCATTCGCGGCCTTCTGATAGAGCAGAGCCGGCGCGCCGTAAATAATGTTCGCCTGCGCCGCGATGTCCAGATCCGACTCGCGCGCGAGCGCCTGGAGCAATAGCCAGCTCTTGTCCAGGGGACCGCCCGCGACCGCGACGTTTTTGCCTTTCAAGCCGGCGAGATCCCCAATGGGCGAGGCCGCCGGAACCATGACCGCTCCGAGCGCCGTCGAATAGGGCGCGAAGACAAGAAGTCGGCCTAGATTTCTTTGCCGCGCGACCCATAGCCAATCGCCGAGGATCATGTCGGCCGCCCCCCCCATCAAAGCGATCTTCGCGGCTTCGGGCGAGGCAAGCTCGGTAACCTCGATGTCGAGTCTGGCTTCCCTGTCTAGCCCACGCTCACTGATGATCGTAAGTTCCCAGGCGAATGTTCCGGTTTTTTGCACCCCTAGACGGAGCTTGTCGGCGGCTCCAGCTTCGCAATTGAAAAGGACTGTCAGCGCTAGATTAAGTGCTAGACAAAGTGCCATCCCGCTAACATAGCGGTGGAAGATGCGGCGGCAGCCGGCGCGCGCGCGCCCGACGCTCCGAAGCCCCGAGCCGCGGCACGGCGAGAGGCTTCCCGCCAAGTCCTTGTTGGCATTTGCCATCGTTTCAGGATACATGTTTTGCCGCGCGGGCCAAAATGAGGATCGTCCGTCTCGTCATCCTCGCGCGCCTAGGGCGGGACCGTTATCGAATGCCCCTCGCACTCAAAGGGAAGGAAACCGGGTATGAAGCGTAAATATATCTGCCTTGTCGCCGCGGCCGCTTGGGCCGGTTCCGCCGCAGGAGCTTGGGCGGGGGATGCCGCCGCGGGCGAAAAAATCTTCACGCAAAAGTGCAAGGTGTGCCACCAGATCGGCGAAGGCGCCAAGAACTTCGTCGGACCGGAGTTGAACGGCCTGATCGGGCGCAAGAACGGCTCCGTGCCGAATTATAATTATTCCGATGCGGATAAAAACTCCGGGATCACTTGGGACGAGGCGATTCTCAAGGAGTATCTCCTCAGCCCGAAAACCAAAATTCCCGGAACGAAAATGATTTTCGCGGGGCTGCCAAAAGAAGACGACCGGGATAATCTTATCGCCTACCTCGCTCAGTTCGGCGCCGACGGTAAGAAGAAATAAGTTCCTTCAGCCTATGGTCCCTCGCGCCGCTTGAGCATCCCGCGCGAGGGGTCGTAGGCGGCGATTGCCGCGCCGAGAAAGACGATTGTCGTCCCGAGTACCACAGCCAAGGCGAGGAAATTAATCTTTTCGTATAAAGCGAAGCGGATCAGCTCGACCGCATGGGTGAACGGATTGAGTTCGCAGACGAAGGCGAGCCATGGGCTGCCTTCCTTGACCCGCCACAAAGGATAGAGCGCCGAGGACGCGAAAAACATCGGGAAAATGACGAAATTCATGACCCCCGCGAAATTTTCCAGTTGCTTGATGAGCGACGACAAGAGCATGCCAAGCGCGCCCAGCATGAAGCCCGCGAGGACAAGTGCTGGAAGCACGGTTAGATAGCCCCATGGCGAAGGCGGCTCGATCTCCCAGAAATAAGCGACGAGAAGAAACGCATAGACTTGGGCAAGCGACACGGCGGTGCCGGCGGCGAGCTTGGAAGTCAAAAGAAACCAGCGCGGGAACGGGCTCACGAGCAGCGTGCGCATGTTTCCCATTTCGCGGTCGTAGACCATCGAGAGCGAGGATTGCATGCCGCTGAAAAGCGCGATCATCGCGATGAGCCCTGGCGTGATATAGACCTCGTAGAGCACATAGGTGTCATAGGGCGGAATAATCGATACGCCGAGCACGGAACGAAATCCCGCCGCGAAGATGAGTAGCCATACGAGCGGGCGCACCAGCGCCGAGACAAAGCGTTCCCGCTGGTGCCAAAACCGCAGAGCCTCGCGCCAGACGATGCCTTTTAGGCAAATCGCATAGTTCGCGAGGCCGAGGCCCTGGGCGCCGGGAGTAGAAGAGGCGGACGATCCGCTCATTCCGGCTCACCCTCGAAACAGGCGGCGCTGGTCAATGCGTTGAACGCGGGGCCGATGCTAGGCGCGCCGGCGCGGGCGGCGATTTCGCAGGCTTCGCCGTGATCGAGAACCTTGCCCTCATGCAGAACGACGACATCGTCGCCGGGCTCGATCTCGTCGATCAGATGGGTTGCCCAAAGCACGCCGATGCTCTGCCGCGCGACAAGGCCCCGCACATGCTTGAGGATGTCCGCGCGCGCCTTGATATCGAGGCCTGCGGTCGGCTCGTCAAGCAGCAGCATGCGCGGGCAATGCAGCAGCGCGCGGGCGATTTCCACCCGGCGCATTTGGCCGCCGGAAAGTTCGCGCGCTTTGTCATGCGCGCGATCCGCCATTTTGAGCTGATCCAGAACTGAGGCCGCGCGCGACTTTCTCTCCCGCCCAGTAATTCCATGCAGCGCTGCATGGTAGGAAAGGCTTTGCATAATCGTCAGATCGAGATCGAGGGTCCGCGCCTGAAATACGACGCCGAGCCTGCGCAGCGCTTCGCCAGGGGCACGGTTCACATCGAAGCCAAAAATTCGAATGGTGCCTCTTTGTGTCCCGAACAGACGGGTTATCAAGCAAAATAGCGTGCTTTTGCCGGCGCCATTGAGTCCAAGCAGAACGCAAAAGCTGGCGGGCCTTACGCTTAAGGAAACATCGTCCAGGGCCTTGCGCTTGCCGTAGCTGTGGCTCACCCCGGCGACTTCCAGCGCGGCGGAGATTGCCTCCCTTTGGCCGTTCGCGGCGGCAGGTCCCGGCGCGGGAAAACTCATTGGCGCGCAATCGCAACGCCCCAGGGAAACGAACCGACCGCGATTGACTTAAGCACCTTAAGGCTGGCCACGTCGATGACCGAGACGTCGTTTGAAACTCCGTTCGTCGTGTAAAGATATTTGCCGTCAGGGGTCAACGCCAATTGCCAGACGCGCTGGCCGACGAGCAGATATTTCTCGACCTTTTTCGTCGCGGTGTCGATGACGGCGACACGATTTGCTGGACCAAGCGCCACGAACGCCTTCTTGCCATCCTGGGCAAACCTCATCCCGACCGGCTGGATCGCTTCCTTCGAGAGCCCGGGGACCTCGAAGACGATCTTCTGTTTGACCTTGAAATTGGCGGCGTCGATCACGCTGACGGTGCCGCCGACTTCGGAAGAGACCCACAATTCCGAACCGTCCGGCGTGTATTGGGCGGCGCGCGGCCTGGCATCGACGAGGACATTGGCGAAAATCTTGCGCGTTTTCGTATCGATCAAATGCGCCATGTTTGTCGTTTCCGAAGTATTGACGAGCACTTTGCCGTCGGGGCTAAGCTCCATTCCTTCCGGTTCGACGCCGACCGGAATTTCCGCGACGATCTTGCGTGTCGCGACGTCGATCGCGGTCACCAGATTGTCGTTTTCGTTGGCGATATAAAGGAGCTTGCCGTCGGGGCTCAGAATCAGAAGCTCGGGGTCGGGACCCGCTGGCAAAGTGCCAGCGATCGAGAGTTTCTTGGTGTCTAGAATTTGGATCAAATCGTCGTCGCCGGCGCAGATGAAGAGTTCGCTGCCGTCCTTGTTCAAGGCGATCCCGCGTGGACGATGGCCGACCTGCACGGTCGTTGTGACCTCCATTTTGCCGGTGTCGATAACGGTGATGGAATTGCCTTTTTCATTCGAGACATAGGCGGTGAACGCCCCGGCCGGAGAGGCCACGACGAAAGCAAGCGCATTGAGCGCGAGGAAATAGCTGACAAGAGGGTTGATATTTGATCTCTCGCGAAGGCTTATTGCAATTTGCATTTCGTTTCCGGTTCGTCGAAGCCTAGCGTATCGAGTTCCGATGTTTGATGCAGAAAACCTTCCTGCGGCGAGACCGAAACGATCATCCGGCCATCGCCGAGCAGAATAGGCTGGCGCAATTGCTGGTTCCAGTGGCGCAGGGTCTGTTTTTGACCCTTGAAGGCGGCAATGGCGAAATCCGGTCCGGTCAGATAATCACGGATAACCTTTGGCACGCCCGATCCCGTGCGCGACGCCGCTTCGCCAATCATGCGCATCGCCACCCAGGCGTTGTTGTCGCGCGCGTTCATGCGCCGCGAGGTGAGTTTCATGAAACGATTTTGCAATTGAATCGCGCCCCATTGCTCATGGCTTCCGTCCCAGCTCATTGGCCTGAGCCCGGCCGAGCCCGCGACCGGACGCGGATCCCATGTGCGGAAAGGAAGATAGTTTGCAAAGACCTCGCTTTCGTCGGCGGCGACGAGGACATCATAGGCCGGCGCGTTTTGGGTCGCCACCGGAATAAGCCTTTGCGTCTGCACGCTTCCTGAATCCGAGCGGCGGCCGCCGCCGGTATCCTCGTAAGTCCGTTCCTCGACGATTTTTGCGCCGAATTTTTTCGCCGCGCGGGCCAACGCCCCGGCGTACAGTTCGTCTTGCGGGTGCGACCCCTTGATCAGGAACCAGCGTTTCCATTGCTTCCAGACGAGATATTGGGCAAGGCCGTCGGCGAGCATGGAATAGGATGGAGCCACGTGAAAGACATTGGCGCGGCAATTTTCCTCCCGCAGCGAATCCTCCAGCGCGCCGGTGTTGAAAATGAGCACCCCCTTGCCTTTGGCCGCGTCGCTGAGCGCAAGGAGCGCGGCCTCCGGGAGATCGGCGAGAACAAGAGAAACGCCGTGTTGAATAAGGCCGTTTAGCACGGCGGCCGGGTCGTCCCCCGGCCGCAAGGGGATGTCCTCGATTGCAAAGGTCTGAGCGAGGAAACGTCCGGTTGTATTATTGTCTTCGACGGCAAGCTCGGCACCCGCGATGCCATCGTCGGCGGCTGGAATATCGAGAATCGAGAGCGTCTCTCGCAAATGTGGGGCGCGAATGAAGCCCACCTTGACATTGATGTTATCCGCCGCGACCGCTTGAACGGCGAATGCCGAAAGCGCTATTCCGAAAATGGCGGCAACGACGCCCTTCTTGAGGATCATGCGTGAATGATGGTGCAAAGCGATCTTCCAATCAAGCCCGCGTTCATAAGGATCTTATTCCGTATTCGCCGGTTGACGCAAAAATTTGCGCCGCCATTCTCGCGATTTACTTATTATAATCAATGAGTTATACGCGAATTGAGGCCCCGATCAGGGCGAACCCCGCGGGTGACTCGAACAGCGAGTTTCCTAGGCTCGATTTTGACCGCCGATTGATGCTCGGCTTCCGCAGCAGATAGCCGAGGTCGCCATTCCATGAAATCTGTTCGCCGACTTCCCGTGGCTGATCGCGGAACCGCAGCCGCCACCCGTTACGTCCACAATGTGAGGCGTTAAATTTGTGATGCGTCCGTTGCGAAACACGGGAAAGTGCGCCTTAATGAAAGAAAAATCGGTGTATTTCGGCGCTAGGGGGAGTGTCGGCTCTTTCCGGCCTTATCGACAGCCCACGGCAACGACTGGGGCTTGTCGGAATCGCTGGATTGGTGCAGATGATCTGTGCGTCCGGCGGCCATCTGAGGGATGCCGGTTAAAACATTGGCGTCAATTGCTATGGAAACAGCGGAACAGCCGACTGCCGGCGTAGTAGCAGTTCCCATGCCGACCGACGCTCGCCTGCGAAATGGGCGGGCGTTCTGCATGGCCCCATGGGTCAATCTCAGCGTCGCCATCGGTGGCGTCGCCAGGCCCTGTTGCGAGATCGACGGCGATTTCGGCAATTTGAAAGAACAGTCGATCCAGGACATCTGGCATGGCCAGGCATTCCGCGACTTCCGTGCCAAAATGCTCAGAGACGAGCGCGATGAACGGTGCTGGAAATGCTACGAAAAGGAAGAAACCGGCGGCCTAAGCATGCGCAACGGGTACAACACAAGTCAGGTGCGGCGTGCCCGCCAGCTCGGTGGAGATACAGAAACCGGCGGCCAAGCAGCCGAGTCCCTGGTGCCGACGTTGCCTATCACACTCGATATCAGGTTCAGCAACTTGTGCAACTTCACTTGCCGGACGTGCGGTCACGCCGCCAGCTCGAAATGGTTCACTGAGGCCCGCAAGATGGGCTGGACCGCTGCGCCAGACGCGTTGATCGCAACCTTCAACTCGACCGAAGCCGGGTTGCGGGCCTTGCGTCCGCTGCTGGCAACAGTCGAGGAAATCTACTTTGCTGGCGGAGAACCACTGCTGATCGAGCAGCACTACGCCGTTCTGAACGAACTGATCGCGCAGGGGCGCACGGATGTTTCTTTGGCGTACAACACCAACATGTCGGAGCTGCGGCTTGGGCGGCTGGATGTGATGGCGCTGTGGTCTCGCTTCAAGTACGTCTATCTCGGGGTCAGCGTCGATGGCACGGGGGCGCGGGGCGAGCTGATCCGCGAGGGTATGTCCTGGACCAATTTCGTCGCTAAAGTCAGCGCCGTTAAACAACGGTGTCCGCATGTCCGCGTGGGTTTCTGTGTCACGGTCTCGGTGTTTAATGTCTGGGCCCTCCCCGAGCTGTACCGCGACCTTGTGGCGCTGGAAGGCACCGGCGCGCGCGATGTCCATTTTAATGTTCTGCAGGAACCGAAGCATTACAGTGTTCAGATTCTCCCGGACGTTATTAAGCGTGAGATAAGGCGCCGCCTGGAAGGCTCATGGCACAGGGCTCCAAACGCCACCGCAGGGGCGATCGACTGCTCGATACAGGGCGAGTTCCGGCACATCATCGATCACATGATGGCCGAAAATCGCACGGACCTGATCGAGCGTTTTCGATCCGTAACTTTGAGATTGGACGCAATGCGTAACAAGTCTACCGCCGCGATCTGTCCGGAACTCGCCCCTTTGTTAGGCCACCCCGCGTTCCCGATGGTCCACCACTACGTCCGTGTCGCGTCGTGTCGCGCCGTTCGTTTTAAAAAGTGGTTGGCCCAAGCTTAGACATAACGTGTTGCGGAATTTTGCAAGCTTATTCTTTGCTTTGCCCAAGCGGCGCTTTTGGCAGCGCAGCCAAGGCATTGACGATGGCAAACATCGCCGGCTCGTCCGGAGTTTTGGCAATGAGCACTTCGTGGATACCCGCAGCCAGAAGCGGCGCCGCGGCATCATGCGAGATGCAGACATGGTTGAGCCGGGACGCGTCCAGACCAGCTTTGCGGGCGAGGCCGAGAAAGACATCCGTGCTGCGCCGCGAATAGTGCAAAACCGCGCCTAATTCGCCTGTGCGGGCAAGGGCCAATGCCGCCTCGGTCAAAGATTCGGCGGGCTGCGCCGCATAGACTTCGATCGGCTCGATGCCATGACCTGCCTCAGTGAGGCTGTCCTCGAGGTCCGGCTTGCGCTCGCGTCCAGCGAGATATACGAAACGGCAGGGGGTAGCGAAGCGTGAGGCGATTTCCCGCGCGAGACCCTTGGCGTCTGGGCCAAGCAGTGGCGGGCCGTCAAAACCCCGCTCGCGCGCGGCTTCCCGCGTCCGCTCGCCGACCAGGAGCAGAGGCCAGAGGCGGCGCGCCTCCGGCAGAGGCCAGTCCGGCGCGGCGGACAATAATTCGAAGGCGCGAGCGCTCGTCGCGATGACGCCATCGATAACGCCCACGGGCCATATTGCTCCGGTCGGCACCATGTCGAGAACGGGAGAGAGCACCGCGTCATGCCCTTCGCGCGCCAGGCTCGCGGCCGTTCGCTTCGATTCGTCGAGAGCGCGTGTGAGCAATATCAGCATGTCTCTAGCAATCCGTGACAAACGATTGAATCTGGCTTTGGTGCGTTTGCGGCCGACTCCCGGGATCGAACACTTCGCGGGCGAAGAGTACTTGAGTGGAAGTGTACTTGAGTGGAAGGCTCGCAAGCAACCGGAACGGCGGCTAGACGGGAAGGCAGCCAGCAAAAGCTCGTCGCGCGCGAGGACCGTCACGGCACGTAATCAGCCCAAGCCAATCCATCAATTGACGACCGCCCAATTCGAACTGACGTTCCCGAATGAAGACGCCTGTTGTGCGTATCTTATTGGCCGCCGCTGGCCAGTGGGTCTCCGCTGCCCGCATTGCGACGCCGAGGTCAGTCGTCCGTCCGGTCTCGACAATGCCACGGCGCAGGCAGTGCGGAGAATGCGCGCCGGAGACCACTTATCGCTGTTCCCACATCGCTGGAACTATTTTCGAGAATACGAATAAGCCCCTGCGGGACTGGTTCAGGATGATCCACCCGATGCTGACCAGCAAGAAGGGAGTGAGCGCGCTGCGCATCTATCGCGACATGGGGTTCGGTTCCTGCAAGACCGCATGGGAAATGTGCCATAAGATCCACGTCGCCTTGTTGGAAGACATCGAAAAACTCGGCGGAATTGTCGAAGCCGATAAATGGAGCCCGCGGTCCTTCCCCATGACCCTTGGTATAATAAGCGAAGTCCCTCGCTCGGAATTCATCCCGCGAAGGTGATCGCCGGCTCGCGTCCGATCAAACGCCCAAGCTGTTTCAATCGGTTCTGTAGCCGTTCGCTCGCGAGATCGGCAAGACCTCGCGGCAAGGTCAAAATCAATGTGGTCTTAACGCAAGTCAGGGGCGTCAAGGGCAGGACTCCGGACATGGCTCCTGAAATAACGTAGGCGGCGCGCGTCGCGGCGGCGAGAATGCGCGCTCTTTCAATCGTCCGCGCGGAAACAAGCGCGCGGAGCTGCGGGCTGACGTCCGCATCGAGCCCCAGGTATCGATAGGATGCAGCGAGGGCCAGGAAAGAACGGCCGGGATGATCGACGCCGAGGAAGGCGGCGTTCTCGACGATGTTCAGGCTCTCCTCGTGTCGGTGATCTGGATGCGCGCGCCAATTGACATCGGCCAGTAGGCAGGCGGTATGGCGAAGCCGGCGTTCGTCCGGGGTTTCCTCGACACGCATGGATTTCATGAATCCGCCGGTCCAATCGCAGAGTTCCTCGGCATAGCCTGGCGCGCGGGAGAAAAGCCGGTTGAATTGCGCGGCCGCGACGAGCAGCGGGTCCTCCTGGCGCTGCGCCGTGTCGAGCATTTCGTAAAGAAGGCCTTCCCGCACGCCGGTTACGGAAATCATGACTTCCAGCGGCCGCGCCCGGCGAATGATCTCGTCGAGCACGACGGCGCCATAGGCAAGAAGCGGCCGTCGCGCTGCGCTGACCGCGTCGATCGAAATCAGCGTTTCGGTATTCGCCCGTTCAACGAGGACCGCGAAATCGGCGGCGTCGGGGGCGGGAATGACATAGCCGTGGGTCACGGCGAGCGGATAATTGCGCTGGCTCATGTGCAGCTTGGCGAGCGCCCGCCAGGTGCCGCCGACCGCGTAAAAAGTGCGTCCCGCGAGCCGCTCGGCGATGCGCGACCTAGCCAACGCCTCGCGGACGATCTTGACCGCCGCGCGCGGCGACCGTCCCGAGGCGTCCATCAGGGTCAGACCGCCAAGCGGCAGGCTTGTGCCCTTGCCCACGTGCGCGCCTTTCACGTCGATCAATTCGAGCGAGCCGCCGCCGAGATCGCCGGCGACGCCATCCGGGCGGTTGATACCGGTGATGACCCCGAGGCCCGAAAGCTTCGCCTCCCGGTCTCCCGATAAAAGCGTCACCGGGGCGCCGATCGCTTCCGCCGCGGCGGCAAGAAATTCGGCACCGTTCGAAGCATCGCGGGCGGCGGCGGTTGCAAGCACATGCAGCACCGACACGCCCATGATATCGCTCAAGACCCGGAAGCGGCGCAGGGCCGCGAGCGCCTTTTCGACGCCGGCTTTCGGGAGATGGCCGGTGGTTGCCACGCCCTTGCCGAGCGCGCAAAGCGATTTCTCATTGAAAATCGGGCGGGGCGAGCGGCTCAAATATTCGTAGACAACGAGACGAACCGAGTTCGACCCGACGTCGACGATCGCGAGGGGCTCCTTGGCCCTAGTTGGCGGAGCGGCCTCTTGGCGATTTTCGGACATGGAGCCCTTAGCGGCCATCCAGCCGTTTAAGCAGGGTTTTTGGACTCGAATGCTTGAGGGATTTTCCACGGCCGGACAGACTGGGGTTGGTCATGAAGTAGGAATGCGCATTGAACGGCTCTTCGTTTTCAGGTGCTCTTTTGCGCGCGCTCGAACCGTCCGGCAAAACCAGGTAGCTCTGCTGATTGTCGATCAGATTGGCGACCATGATCTGATCAAGGACCTGCTCATGGACGGTCGGATTGAGAACCGGCAGCAGCGCCTCGACTCTCCGGTCGAGATTGCGCTGCATCAAGTCGGCCGAGGAAATATAGACGTGTGCCTTCGGATGCGGCAGCGCGTGGCCGCCGCCGAAGCAATAAACCCGGGCATGCTCGAGAAACCGGCCGATGATCGATTTAACCCTTATGTTTTCGGACAGCCCCTCGACGCCCGGCCGGAGGCAGCAGATCCCGCGCACGACGAGGTCGATATTTACCCCCGCATTGCTCGCTGCATAGAGAGCGTCGATGATCTCTGGATCGACGAGGGCATTGCACTTTGCCCAGATCGCGGCGGGCTTGCCGGCTTTGACGAAGGCGATCTCCTGTCCAATGTGTTCGAGAAGCCGTTTCCTGAGCGAAATCGGCGAAACCGCGATCCGTTCTAGTCCGGCCGGCTCGGCATAGCCGGTGATATAATTGAAGATACGCGAGACATCGCGTCCGATTACCGGATCGGCGGTAAAGAACGAAATGTCGGTATAGATCTTCGCCGTCACCGAATGGTAATTGCCGGTGCCGACATGGCAATAGGTGATGAGGGAGCCTGCTTCACGGCGCACGACCATCGACAATTTGGCGTGCGTCTTTAATTCGATGAAGCCGAACACCACTTGCGCGCCGGCGCGTTCGAGATCGCGCGCCCAGCGAATGTTGGCGGCCTCGTCGAAGCGCGCCTTGAGCTCGACGAGGGCGGTCACCGACTTGCCGGCTTCCGCCGCCTCGATCAGGGCGCGCACGATCGGACTGTCGGCAGAGGTGCGATAGAGCGTCTGCTTGATTGCGACGACATTGGGATCGGCTGCCGCCTGATTGAGGAACTGGACCACCACGTCGAAGGATTCATAAGGGTGGTGGACGACGAGATCCTTTTGTTTGATCGCGAGGAAACAATCGCCGCCATTGTCGCGGACACGCTCCGGAAAGCGCGGATTATAAGGCTTGAACTTGAGGTCCGGCCGGTCGAGACCGACAAGCTCGGACAGCTCGTTCAAGGCCAACATCCCGTCCAGGATAAAAATCTCGTCTCCCACGACATCGAGTTCCTCGGCGACAAATCCGCGCAGCTCCTCGGGCATGCTGCTGTCGAATTCGAGCCGGATGACCGAACCCCGGCGCCGCCGCTTCAGCGCGCTCTCGAACAATAACACCAGGTCCTCGGCCTCCTCCTCGACTTCGAGATCGCTGTCGCGAATGACCCTGAAGAGCCCGTGACCACGCACGTGATAGCCGGGAAACAGGCTTTGCGTGAAAATGCCGATTGTGGTTTCGAGCGCGACGAAGCGCTGGCCCTTCTCGCCCGGCTCGTCGGGGAGGCGGATGAACCGTTCGATCTTGGCTGGGAGGCGGATCAAGGCCATGCGGTTCTTGTGGTCGCTTGGCCCGAGCAATTCGAGCGCGATCGTAAAGCCGAAATTGGGGATGAATGGAAACGGATGCGCCGGATCGACGGCAAGCGGCGTCAGAACCGGAAAAACATGCGTCAGGAAATGTTGGCGCAGCCAATCCGTTTCCGCCTTATTGAGATCCGGTGGATCGACCAGCGTTATTCCCGCGCCGTGCAGCTCCTTGCGTAACTCGCGCCAGCGGCGCTGCTGCTCCGCCGCCAAAAGACTTACGCGCTCGCGGATCTTGCCAAGCTGCTCGGACGGCGAAAGCCCGTCCTCGGATGGCGCCGCGATTCCGGCGCGCATCTGGCCGCGAAGACCGGCGACCCGCACCATGAAGAATTCGTCGAGATTGTCGGCGGAAATCGACAGGAACCGCAATTGTTCGAGCAAGGGATGATTGCGGTTCGAGGCCTCCAGCAAGACCCGCCGGTTGAATTCGAGCCAGGACAATTCGCGGTTGATGAAGCGGTGCGGCGATGGCGCAACCCCGCGCGGCGGCGCGGCGGATTCGTCGCGATCATCCGTGGGCGGAATCGAAGCGGCCGGCGCGGACGCTCCTTGGACCGTGCCGGTCTGCGCGGCGAATTCCATCGAAACCGTGGCACGATCGCTTCCGCCCAGCGCCGCGGCCATTGGCGCTGAAATAAGGTTCGTCGCGGCCGGGCTGCTTTTCATGCCGCGTTTTGGCTCCGCTCCGCGTTTTACGACGGCCAGCTTTCGTCCTTGCGCTTGCGAGCTCAACATCCCCTCCTTGACCTAACGGCCGCTGGATTTTCGGTGTAATTGACGACGGGAGCGTGACTAATCCTTTTTCCCATCAGGTTGCGCCGGCGCGATGCCGGACCGCGCCAGCGGCCCGCACGTATCAGCCGAATCGACGAGCGGGCACCCGCCGGTTTCGGCCCTGCCGCTTCGAGGTGATCGCTATCGCCGGATTGTTTTCCACGATGAAACGTACCACATTCAAGGCGATTGGGCATGTGCGGCGTTTTGATCTGGGGCCTGGCGAATGCGGATTGGCGTCCCGAAGGAAATCAAGGAGCAAGAATATCGGGTCGGGTTGACCCCGGAGTCAGTCCGCGAATTCGCCGCCGCGGGGCACGAGCTGAGCGTCGAAACCGGCGCCGGCGCCGGGATCAATGCCACGGATCAGGCCTATCTGGCGGCCGGCGCCACAATAGTAGACACCCCCGCCGAAATTTTTGCCAAATCCGAAATGATCGTAAAGGTAAAGGAGCCGCAAAAGAGCGAATGGACGAAGCTGCGCGAAAATCAGATCGTTTTCGCATTTTTGCATCTTGCGGCCGATCTCGCGCAGACAAAAGGGTTGTTGGCTTCCGGCTGCACCGCCGTCGCCTATGAAACCGTAACCGGGCCAGACGGCCAAGGCCTGCCGCTTCTCGCGCCAATGAGCCAAGTCGCCGGGCGGCTCGCGATCGAGGCGGCGGGCGTGGCTCTGCGGCGCCAGAACGGCGGCCGCGGCATCTTGCTTGGGGGCGTCCCGGGGGTTCTGCCGGCGCGTGTGGTCGTGCTGGGCGGCGGCGTCGCCGGAACCCAAGCGGCACGGATGGCGGCTGGTCTCGGCGCCGATGTGACGATCCTCGATCGCTCGCTCCAGCGCCTGCGCCAGCTCGAGGAATTGTTCCAAGGGCGGGCCAAGACAAGGTTTGCCTCGGCGGCGGCGATCGAGGATGCGGTTTTGTCCGCCGATGCGGTGATTGGCGCCGTGCTTATCCCAGGCGCCACCGCGCCGCAGCTCGTCACTGAACAAATGTTGAGCCGCATGAAGCAAGGCGCCGTTCTCGTCGATATCGCGATTGATCAGGGCGGCTGTTTCGAAAGCTCGCACGCCACGACGCATGCCGCCCCGACTTTCATCAAAGGCGGTGTGGTCCACTATTGCGTCGCGAATATGCCCGGCGCGGTACCGTTCACATCGAGTCATGCGCTGAACAATGCGGCGCTTCCGTATGGCCTTGCCCTTGCCGCCGGCGGGCTCGGCGCGATTGCCAACAACCCTGGCCTGCGCGGCGGCCTAAATGTGCATCGCGGCCATGTGACACATCCGGCAATCGCGGCAAGCCTCGGGTTTGCGCTCAAGCCGCCCGAAGCGGCCCTCGCGGCCTGACGCGCGGGCCGAGCCGGCCAGGGTCCGGGAAGCAATCTCCGCCTATTGAATCGGGGGCACGGTCTTGGCGTAATTCAGGTCGTAGGTCTTATTCCGGAGGGGGTCGAGGAGGGTTCCTTCGGACACGTCGAAGGCCCGCGCGTGCACGGGCCGTCCGTCTATTTGCGGCGGCGGCGCGGGCGGCGTACCCGGCCCTTGGGATTCATTCGGCAAATCAGCGCCCCCCGGTCCAAGGCCAAGGCGTGCCGCGCGTCCCTTCTGCTCGGCCCGGCGGCCGGGCGAGACGGGATAAGTGACGTCATGGCCTGGCGCATCCGCCGCATCCTCTTGACCGACGGGACCGTCGAGCGTCGCGGCGGGATAGTGGACCCCACGCACGGAAATGCCGAGTTCGTCGAGACCCGGCCCCAGGGTGAAGGCACTCACCGTCGCGGTGTGTTTAGGCCCGGTGGTCTTGGAAGCCGTTGCGGGCATCGCTTTCGCAATGGCTGAGGCGGCCGGCGCGTAGGAGCCGGATGGCGGTGCTGGCGTCGCGCTTCGCGGCGCGTCGAGCGATGACGGCAACGATCCGTAGACGGAAGACGGCCCGCTCTCGCTTTTCCGGCCGCCGGGCTGGGTTGCCGCCGGGGAGGTTTGCGGCGCGTTCTTGTCCATGTCAGGCGCTGATTGCTCCTGCTTGTCTTTCGCGTCCTTTTCGATCTGGCGCCAACGCTGCACGTTGCGGCTTTGCTGATCGAGCGTTTCCGAAAAAACATGGCCGCCAGTGCCATCGGCGACGAAATAAAGATCCTGGGTGCGGGATGGGTTTGCCACCGCTTCGAGCGCCGCGCGGCCTGGATTGGCGATCGGCCCGGGCGGTAAACCGTCGATCAAATAGGTATTGTAGGGAGTAGGCTTTTCGAGTTCGGCGTGGGTGATACCCCTGCCAAGCGAGCCTTTGCCCCCGGTCAAGCCATAAACAATCGTGGGATCGGATTGCAGCCGCATCCCTTTTCTCAAGCGGTTCAGGAAAACGCTCGCGACCCGGGGCCTCTCGTCCGCCTTGCCGGTTTCCTTTTCGACAATCGAGGCCAAGATGACAAGCTCAAAGGGCGAGCGCAAGGGAAGGCCGCCCGCCCGGCGCGACCAAATTTGATCGACGGCGCGCTTTTGAACGTCCTGCATTTTCTTGACGACGTCCGCTCGGATGGTTCCGCGCGCGACCTTGTAGGTTTCCGGCAGCAAGCTGCCTTCCTTCGGCACGTCCGTGATGTCGCCAAGCAGGACGGCGCTGTCGCGGAGCCGTTCGACAATCTGCTCGCTTGTCAGTCCTTCGGGTATTGTAATGGCGTGCAGCACCTGCTTGCCGCTAATCAACGTGTCGATTACTTCGCGCAGGCTGGTGTTTTGTTTGAATAGATATTCGCCGGCCTTGACCTTCGAACGGCTGCCTTCGAGCAACAGCGCGGCATTGAGCATAAACGGGCTGTCGATGACCCCCTCGCGATCAAGTTCGGCGATTATGTCGGAAACCTCGGTACCGGGCGAGATATAGAGGACCTTGTTGGCGGCAAGCGGACCTGCTTCATGCATCCGGTGTTGGCTCCAGACGAGCCCGAACATCGAGGCAATCGCCGCGAACAAAAGAAAAGAGAGGAATCCGCTGAACGCCGAAAGCATGGGCCGCCTGCTGCTCTGCGGGATTGGCGGCGGCGGCGGCGCGGCGGCGGGCTGCAACGCCTCGTTGGGGCTTTGCGGCGTTACCCTTTGACTGGCGGACCGGCCACCCGGATGGGTCAGGTCGCGAAGGGTCTGATCCGGCTGGTCCGGCTGGTCCGGCGCGTCGTTTCCGTTCGGTTTTGAAGGCGTGCCGTCCATCAACTCAGCCCACGAATTTGCCGCGGGAGCCTTTTCGTATAGGAAAACGCTCGAATGCCATGGATCGTTTCCCACGGCTGTTGGCATAACGGCTCGCTATATCGCATTTTCCTGATGCGAACCGGGCTCCGCTTCGCGCCAAAATGCTCTGACCGCGAACTGACGGATGTTACCTATCCCGCCCCGAAAATATGGCGAAATCGGGTTCACGCGCCGGAATTTCCTGAATGACCGCCATGCCGCGGCTTTGGCCCGCCGGTCATTCCGGACGCTTAAAGATCAAGCAGGCGTTGGTGCCGCCAAAGCCGAAGGAATTCGACATGACGAACTCAACCTCACGCTTGCGCGCCTTGTGCGGCACGAGATCAATTTCGGTTGCAACCGACAAATGGTCGAGGTTGAGCGTCGGCGGTACGATTTGATCCCTGATCGCCAAAATCGAAAAAATCGCCTCGACGGCGCCCGCCGCGCCGAGGAGATGTCCGATCGCCGATTTCGTCGAGGACATGGAAAGCGAATGGCCGCCGTTGCCAGCCAGCCTCTCGACCGCTCGAATCTCGATTTCGTCGCCAAGCGGCGTCGAGGTCCCATGCGCGTTGATATAATCGATGTCGCCTGGTGAAATCCCGGCGCGCTTGACCGCCGCCGCCATGGCCCGGTAGGCCCCGTCGCCGCTCTCCTCGGGCGCGGTGATGTGGTAGGCGTCCCCCGACATCCCGTAGCCAACAAGCTCGGCGTAGATTTTGGCGCCGCGCGCCTTGGCGTGTTCATGGGCTTCGAGGACGACACAACCGGCGCCCTCGCCCATGACGAAACCGTCGCGGTCCTTATCGTAGGGCCGCGAGGCTTGCTTTGGCCGGTCGTTGAAATTGGTGGATAGGGCCCGGCAGGCAGCGAATCCGGCAATGCCGATGCGATTGATCGCCGATTCGGCGCCCCCCGCGACCATGACATCGGCATCTTCCAGGGCGACCAGGCGCCCTGCGTCGCCGATCGCATGGGTTCCGGTCGAGCAGGCGGTAACGACCGAATGGTTCGGCCCCTTGAGGCCATGCTGAATTGAGACATAGCCTCCAGAAAGATTGATCAGCCGGCCGGGGATGAAGAAAGGCGAAACGCGGCGCGGGCCCTTTTCCTTCAAGACGAGCGCGGTCTCGGCGATGCCGCCGAGGCCGCCGATCCCCGAGCCGATAAGAACGCCGGTCTTGATCCGCTCTTCATAGGTGGACGGCTTCCAGCCCGCGTCGGCAAGCGCCTGCGCCGCCGCCGCGACGGCGTAAAGGATGAAGTCATCGATTTTGCGCCGCTCTTTCGGTTCCATCCATTGGTCCGGGTTGAAGCTCCCGTTGTCGCCTTCGCCGCGCGGCACAGGCATGGCGATCTTGCAGGCCAGATCGGAGACGTCGAACCCTTCGATGCGGCGGGCGCCGCTTTGACCCGCCAACAAACGGCGCCAGCTCGGCTCGACTCCACAGGCGAGCGGCGAGACCATGCCGAGACCCGTGACGACTACCCTGCGCATCTAACCGACCTTGCGACTATTCCTGCCGGCGTTGCCGCCCCCAATAGCACCGGCGTTCATTGGAGCAGCAGCTCGTCGCGCCAGCGCCCCCTGCAGAGGCGTTGCAAGCCTTGCGCCGCTTCGCCGGCGCGTGGGAGCATCCGTTCCTACAAAGCCGCATTGATGACGGGCCGCGCCCGGCTTGAAAGAAATCAAGCGGTGGATGCTTTCTCAAGAAACTTGATCGCGTCGCCGACCGTCACGATGGTTTCAGCGGCATCGTCCGGAATCTCGACGCCGAACTCCTCTTCGAACGCCATGACGAGCTCGACCGTGTCGAGAGAATCGGCGCCAAGGTCCTCCATGAAATTGGCGCTGTCGATGACTTTGTCGGCATCGACACCGAGGTGCTCCACTACTATCTTTTTCACGCGCTCGGCGACATCGCTCATGGTTGTTTGTTCCTCGTCCTCACAATTTGCTCACAATTCACCGCCCTAGGCAGGTGTCGCCGCGATGCGGGCGCCCGCGAACTGCTTCCCTGATCGCTTGAGCGGGTTGGTAACATACTTCATGGCGGTTGGCGAGAGCCCGCGTGATCCCCGCGAACTGCCTCATATCCTATTTAAATCATTGCTATTCCACCATTTACATGGAGAGTCTGGCCGGTGACGTAGGAGGCTTGCGAACTTGCGAGGTAGACGACCGCGGCGGCGACTTCGGCGCCGGTTCCGAGCCGTCCCATCGGTACCGTGGCGAGGATCGCCGCTTTCTGTTTCGCATTCAAGGCGTCGGTCATCGGACTCTCTATAAACCCTGGCGCGATGCAATTTACGGTCACGCTGCGGCTCGCCACTTCGGCGGCGAGACTCTTATACATGCCGATCATTCCCGCCTTCGCGGCCGCATAATTGCCCTGGCCCGCATTGCCGGTCACCCCAACGATCGAGCTGATCCCGATAATGCGCCCATGACGCTTGCGCAGCATCCCCTTGAGGCAGGCGCGGGAGAGACGAAAGGCGGCGGTCAGATTGACGCCGAGAACGCTGTCCCATTCCTCGTCCTTCATGCGCATGAAGAGATTGTCCCTGGTCACGCCGGCATTGTTGACAAGGATGTCGACGCTTCCCATCGCGGCTTCGGCGGCGGGAACCAGCGCTTCCGTCGCGGCTTTATGGCCAAGATCGCAAGGAAAGACGTGGACGTTGGTTTCGAGTTCGGCGGCGATCGCGTCGAGCGCGTCGCGGCGGGTGCCCGATAGCCCGACGATCGCGCCTCGGTCATGCAAGGCCCGCGCGATGGCGCCGCCGAGGCCGCCGCTCGCGCCCGTGACGAGGGCCGTCTTTCCGGTAAGATCGAACATGAGACAATGAAACTCCCGTGACGGCCGCCAGGGTTTAAGCCATCGCCCGGTAAAGATCGATGTCGGCCGGAATTCCAATTGAAACGCTGCGCGCCGCCAGGGCGATCCTCTTGACAAGTCCCGCCAAGACTTTTCCTGCGCCGCATTCGACGAACAGCGAAATTCCCCGGCTCGCCATGAAGGCCATGCTTTCACGCCAGCGCACCGCGCCGGTCACTTGGGCGACAAGAAGCTTGCGGATCTCTTCCGGCGCGGTGACCGGCGCCGCCAGGACATTCGAGACGAGCGCAACGCAAGGCGGCTTGATGGCGGCCGTGGCGAGCGCCGCCGCCATGGCCTCGGCGGCAGGTTGCATCAAGGCGCAATGAAACGGCGCCGACACCGGCAACAGAATCGAACGGCGCGCGCCTCGCGCCTTGGCGATTTCGATCGCGAGATGCACTGCGGCGCGGGACCCGGACACCACAACCTGGCCACCGCCATTGTCGCTGGCGACCTCACAGATCGCGCCGCCGCCTGTTACATCGGCCGCTTGCTTGGTGATTGCGAGGGCTGCATCATAATCGAGCCCAAGCAGCGCCGCCATCGCGCCGATGCCAACAGGCACGGCAGCCTGCATGGCGAGCCCGCGCACGCGCAGCAGTTTCGCGGCCTCGCCAACGGTCAACGAGCCCGCCGCGGCGAGCGCCGAATATTCGCCGAGCGAATGGCCCGCGACAAAGCTGGCGTCCCGCGAAAGGTTCAGTCCGGCCTCGGCTTCGAGCACGCGGATGGCGGCGAGGCTTACGGCAAGCAAGGCTGGCTGCGCGTTCGCGGTCAGGGTGAGTTCGGCTAACGGTCCCTCGAATATGAGCATAGACAGATTTTGCCCCAGGGCCTCGTCGACCTCGGCCAGAACCGCTCGGGCCTGTGGAAATGCCTCCGCCAAGGCCTTGCCCATGCCGACTGTCTGCGATCCTTGTCCTGGAAAAACGAAAGCCTTGGACATCCCGTCCCACATTGTTTTATGCCGCGTTTTATGCCGCGTTTCGCGTGAGCGCAGCGAGTGGCATTGCAAAAAGGACGAGTCAAGTACCCCACCCGAAATGGTGGTGCATCAGTTTGAAATTCGGCCAGCGAACCGGAGCTCAAGGTGGTTTAATGAGAACGCCGTGTCCAGTTGGCGGCGCCAAGATAGAAAGCCTCGTTCAGTTGCGAAAGCATCCATCCCGATCTTCCGCCAATCAAAGCCAAAACAGGCGTAGTCACCAAGCAATACAGGCGCCCCTGGCGTGAGGCGATCCCAAAGGTGGCGTATCGTGTCAATTTGCTCCAGGGTTTGGGGAGTTGCGCCGGCAATGTTGCAGACGTTTTTCCATGGGGTGGAATTGGCCCTCGAAATTCTTGCGGCCGCGCCGGATCGCTGGGGGCGAGGACCGGAAAAACGTTCAAGAAACTCGGCAGCCAAATATTCGACACCGGCGCTGGCGCGCGCCGCCGCGCCGCAGGTCAGTCTTATTATATCTCGTTCTTATTTTGGCATGCTTCCAGATCTTGAAGGAATCCTGCCAGAGTCCAGCCAGGGCTGGGGGAGGAAATGAGGTGCCGGGCCTTCAATCGGTGTCCGGCGACATAATCGGATGCGGGACGTGCAACAAAAATGCAACACACCGCGAAATTGCAACCTCGGTGTGCGATTAACGCCGCATTGTGGCTCCGGCGCGCTTGTTAGGTTTTGCGTTGGTGGTAAGAGTTAATGCCGACAACGACGGCTAAAGGTGAAATGACAGAGGGGAGCGATTCCATGAAGCGAGATTTCTTGCAGTGTTTGGCTGGCGCGGCGGCTGGCGTTCTATTGACGGGAACATCCGCCTTCGCGGCGGATCTTGGCGTGGCACCGCTCGCGCCTCTGCCCGTCTTTACGTGGACCGGCTTTGAACTTGGCGCCCAGGTCGGCGGCGGAGCGGGCCGGACCTCGGTCAACCAGACCACGTTCCGCGGCTTCAACGTTTCCGACAGCTACGGGAGCTCGGGGGTTTTCGGCGGCGTTCACGTCGGCTTCAATTACCAGCTGATGGGGCCTCTCGTCGTTGGCGTGCAGGGGGAATACAATTTCGCCGGCATCACCGGAAGCGGCTCGGCTCCTCCGCTTAATTTTGCGTCGACGTCGATCCGCGAATTCGGTTCGGCCGACGCCCGTCTCGGCGTGGCCTTCAACCGCTTGCTCATCTACGCGATTGGCGGCTTCGCCTATGGCGACATCCGGAGCCAAATACAATTAGCGGGCCTTTCGCCTGGAGCTATAAACTTCTTCGCCGTCAACCGCTATGGTTTCGATGTCGGCGGCGGCCTCGAATATAATTTCTACGGCAATTGGACGGCGCGGGCCGAATACCGCTATTATGATTGGGGCACGCGCGGCTTCAACACTGCGGGCTTCGGGTCCCCCGTCAATGGGCTCATTGTTTTCGCTACTCCCAACCACACTTCGAGAGAGACCATGCAGACCGGCCGGATTGGCCTGACCTATAAGTTCGCCTGGCCGTACGCTGGTCCGGTGGTCGCCAAATACTGAGTAACGCTGTCAGGCGAAGGCCCTGCCAGAATCAAATGGCAGCCGTATGCGCCGCCACGGTTCGATCGGCCGTGGCGGCGTTTTCGCGCGCAGCTGGCATGGCAAGCTGGGGCTGCGGCTCAGCCGCTTCCTGCCGGGCGCAAGCTTGACCCAGATTGGGACCTGAACCGGCATCGCCGCGCGCTCAGCCCGAGGGAACGCCGCCGTTCCTGCTTTATAATATTGGAGAAGGCGTTGCGACGCGCCCAGTCTCAGGCTCCTTCGGGGGAAGCTTCGCTTCAGCAGCGGGGAGCGTTATGATGTGCCAATGGAGCTGATTGGAAGCGACAAGAGGCAAGGCGATGAAACCCCAAGTGAAACTGGGAAGACTCATCAAGGACGCGACCGGCGGCTTCGAGGTCGTGATCGGGATGGAGGTCCATGCCCAGGTCACCTCGAAGTCGAAACTTTTCTCCGGCGCCTCGACCGAGTTCGGCAATGAGCCGAACAGCAATGTCTCGCTCGTCGACGCCGCGATGCCCGGCATGCTTCCGGTCATTAACGAGGAATGCGTGGCGCAGGCGGTGCGCACGGGACTGGGCCTCAAGGCCAAGATCAACCTTCGCTCGGTCTTCGACCGCAAGAATTATTTTTATCCCGATCTGCCGCAGGGCTATCAGATCTCGCAATATAAAAGCCCGATCGTCGGCGAGGGCGCCGTCGCCGTCGATGTCTCGCCTTCGGAGCAGATCGAGGTCGGGATCGAGCGGCTGCATCTCGAACAGGACGCCGGCAAATCGCTGCACGATCAGTCGGCGACGGACTCTTTCGTCGACCTCAACCGGTCCGGTGTTGCCCTCATGGAGATTGTGTCGAAGCCGGCCTTGCGCTCCGCCGACGAGGCCAAGGCCTATGTGACGAAGCTCCGCACGATCCTGCGCTATCTCGGCACCTGCGACGGGAACATGGAACAAGGATCGCTGCGGGCGGACGTCAATGTGTCGGTGCGTCGCCCCGGCGAACCGCTTGGCACGCGGTGCGAAATCAAGAACGTCAATTCGATCCGCTTCATCGGTCAGGCGATCGAGGCCGAGGCGCGCCGCCAGATCGGCATTATCGAGGACGGCGGCAAGATCGATCAGGAAACCCGGCTGTTCGATCCAGGGAGCGGCGAGACGCGCTCGATGCGCTCCAAGGAAGAAGCGCACGACTACCGCTATTTCCCCGACCCCGATCTTTTGCCGCTCGAACTCGACCAGGCCTTTGTCGATGCCCTCGTGGGCTATCTGCCCGAGCTCCCCGATGCGAAGAAGGCTCGTTTCGTCAGGGATTACGGCTTGCCGCCCTATGACGCGGGCGTCCTCATCGCCGACAAGGACACCGCGGACTATTATGAAGCCGCGATCAAGCACGGGGGCGGACCCCGCGATGCCAAGCTTGTCGCCAATTGGATCATTGGCGACGTCGCCGCCTTCGCCAATTCGCAAGGCCTGTCGATTCCGCGGACGCATATAAAGCCCGGCCAGATCGCCGCGATCGTCGATCTCATTGCCGACGGCACGATCTCGGGCAAGATCGCCAAGGATGTGCTGGCGATCATCATCGCCGAGGATCAGGATGGCAATCCGCGCGCCATAGTCGAGGCCCGTGGCATGACGCAAGTCACCGACCATGGCGCGATCGAGGCCTGCGTCGATGCGATCGTCGCCGCCAATCCGGACAAGGCCGCCCAGGCGCGGGCCAAACCTTCGATGCTCGGCTGGTTTGTCGGTCAGGTCATGAAAGACACTGGCGGCAAGGCCAATCCGCGAACCGTCAACGAACTCTTAAAAGCGAAACTTGGAGTCTGAAATGCGATCACGAATCGCCATTTGATTCGGGTGATTCGCGCGATGCGCGTCGATTAGAGCGATGGCAGCGCCATTGCGGTGCATATTTTGTTTCATCCAACGAAATTTTTTTGCGCCTGATCCACGCGTTCAATTGGCGCCGCGCGATTTGCTCGAAGACCGCTTGCCGCGAGTCGAATGGATCTTGCCAAACCGTTTTTGCCGATCGAAATCGCGCCTTGCGAAGGCGTCGCGAGAAATTGCGAAAGCAGTTGTGAGAAGCCTCGATACGCGCGTTTTCCGAGACCTCGAAAAATAGAATAGAGCCTTTAAATATAATAGGTTTTTGAATCAGCTAACGTCCTTGACAAGAGCCGGGTCACGCCCGCTAGACGCGCTTGATCGCACCTTGTTGGCGTCCATGGTTCGCTCGCGGCCGGCCCTTCGCGGGCGACGATTGCGCCTAATCAAACGGTGGCTACTTCATCGCAGTGAACGCGGCCAAAAGCATTTTTGGACGCGCGGACGCCGCGTCATACGCGCTCATTTGGTTTGCTTGCGAAGCAACCCCTCTTGCACAGCTGATTAACAACGGTACGCTATGCAAGCCTCTAGTCGGCATTTCGAATCAGTCGGCTAAAAACAGCAGAGGAACTTTGAACATGGTGAAGGCAACCACCAAAAAGCTAGCAAGGAAAACTGCGGCGAGGAAGAGTGTCGCGAAGAAGGCCACGGTAAAAAAGGGCGCTGTCAAGAAAACCGCGCGCAAGGCAATGGCCAAGAAAAGGCCGATGAAGAAGGCTGCGGCCAAGAAAGCATCCGCCAAGAAGACGGCGGCGAAAAAGATCGTCAGGAAGGCACCGGCAAGGAAGGTCAGCGCCAAGAAGGTGGTGCGCAAGCCGGCTGCCCGCAAACCGCCGCCGCCGCCGCCGCCGGGCCCTCCCGAGACTACGTGACGACTTCACAAGAGGTATGGAGACGGCCGGCCGCAGCTCTCGGGCGCGTCGTTTGCGCGAGAGGATTTTCTCGTGTCGCCGGTTGTCCCCTCTTGCTGTCACGAGAGGTTTCATTCGGCCGGATGGGAGCGAACGGTTTCACCGCAAGGGTGGCCGAATCCTCGTGGCGCCCGCGGAGAAGATTGGCTCGCGGCATGTAGCGAATACAAAACCGCGCGGGAGCAAAAGGCATCGGGTGTCCGCGCCACCACGGTGCCCCCTCCGTTATCGTCCGGAAGCAATTTAAGGCTCATTTCACCAGACAGATCCGGGCGAAATCTTGCCAGATTTTGTCCGCCGCTGCCCCCGTTTCCTTCATCTTTTGCCATTCCCGTCCGCACGCGTGCATCCGGGCGCGGGATGCCGGCGGCAAATTTCGCGGCTGCGGCGGTGGTTCTCGCTGAGGCCTTGGTGCCTCGACTGGCGCGGCGGAAATTGCCGGAGCCGAAGGAGAGTCAATTGTCGCGCGCCTGCCGGCCGGACCCGCTGGACGTGCCGGGGGCAGCGGCGCCGTGAGCGATGGGTTTGGTTTCGCGCCCGCATCCAGCGCGAACGCTGGCCGGAGGGCGAGTTGAGCGGCGGCCAAAACGACCCACGCCAAGGCATGGGTCAATGTAAGGAGTGCGCCTCCGCGTGGCGTGACCCCACGTTCTGCCGCGCTCATGGCATTCCGTTCAAAACGACGGCGTTTTGGAGCGAGACCCGGTTCCATTCAAATCGCATCACCTTCTGAACACTTTATTCCCGGATGCCGGCGTGCCGCGTTCATCTTCCAGGCTGCGCCTTCGGGCTTCCAATCAAACGTCATGGCCGCGCCAGCGGGACAATTGGGCTCCTTGAGGAAGAGTCTCAAAGTACCGCAATAAAATGCCACGCGCGGGCGCGACCTTATTGATCGAACCATCGTCCTTGGTCCCTTACACGCCCCACGGATCGGCGCGCGCCGCTGGTGCCACGGCCCGGCGGCGATAACAGGGCCAACGGCATACGGGACCAGTTGCACTGGCAAGGAAGCCACGCGGGAAGACGAACGCGAGCCTGCTGCATGAACATACTCCAAACCAGCCAGTTTGCTCTATTGCGATTCAAATTGTGCGCCGGCGGGCAGGCGGGCGCATGAGTTGCCGGCGCAAGTTAAGTGGCGGCCGGCGTTTGTTGGTGGCCCGTTCTCGGATCGCGATTTGCCGCGGCTGGCGGAGACGGAGGGATTCGAACCCTCGATAGGGCTTTACGACCCTATAACGGTTTAGCAAACCGCCGCCTTCAGCCTCTCGGCCACGTCTCCGTGCATGCGGAAAACGGCGCACTCTGGATGCGTTCCCATATGCTTGCTGAGGTATGCCCGAGCACCGGCGCAATGGCAAGGAGCCCGCGCGCGGGCTCCTGCGGCGCACTGTCCGGGCCGGCAACCGAAGACCGCTTGTGTGCGTTGCAGCAAAGCCACACCCCCCGTCCAAACAAAGGCAACCGACGCAACTTCGCTTTACCCGACCGGCGCCGACGCTAAACTGCGGTTATGGCCAGGAGGAAGACTGCGCCCGAATCAAACCCGGACGCCATTGGCGGCTGCGCGCAATTAATATATAGTCGGAAAGATTCGGAGCGAGATGAGACGGAAGATGCACACACAATGCCTTCCGGCAAAGGCCCGCCGGACCGGCGCCGCCGGAAGCGGAGGCGGGGTTATATCCGCCCTGCGGGGATTGGACATGAAACTGTTCAAAGGGCTTCTCTTGGGTTCGGCGGCGAGCTTGGCCGGAGTGACCTTTGTGCCGGGTGCCCGCGCCGCCGATCTTCCGGCGCGCCAGGCGGCGCCGATTGAATATGTCCGCATTTGCGACGCCTATGGCGCCGGTTTCTTTTATATTCCGGGCACCGAAACATGTTTGCGGGTTGGCGGCCTGGCTCTCGCCGAGCTGCGCGGGTTCGATCCGTCCTTCACCGTCGCCGGCCCGCTTTTTTACGGTAATGGCATTCCTCACCTAGGCATGGGCTTCGTGCCGGCGCCGTTCGAATTTACCAATGCCCGCTCGCGCGATGCCATCGACTACGCCGCGTTGGGGCGTCTCGAACTCGACGCTCGGACGCAGTCGCCCTGGGGCGCCTTGCGGTCGTTCGTTCGTGTCGATGCTTTCTACGGGTCGAATGGCAGCGCCGCTCTTGGCAGCCTTGGGCAGCAACTCAATACGTTCAACACAACGGCGGGAACGAGCGCGCCGCGCGAGACGACGGTTCTCAACAAGGCGTTCATCCAATTCGCCGGATTGACCGCCGGCTTCGCGCAATCGATGTTCGATTTCTACGCCGACGCCTATAATTACCTAGGTTTGCGCGGTTCCAACGCGACCGTCTCGTTGCTCGCCTACACGGCGACATTCGGCGATGGTTTTTCGGCAACGCTTTCCTTCGAGGATCAGCCAGACCGGCGCGCCGCGATCGGCAGCACGATCGCCAGCACAACCGCCGCCCCAATTACGGTCGGGGGCATTTCGGCAACCTCCTTCCAGGCTCAGCCAGGAGGCTCGCGGGTGCCGGATATCGTCGGCAACATCCGCCTCGATCAGCCATGGGGGGCGGTGCAGCTCACGGCCGCCGCCCATC
>JBOHJT010000004.1:0-36878 GCA_050728715.1 Methylocella sp. | reverse complement strand
CGCAAATCAATCGAATAGGGTCTTGCCATTTTCCACCGGCCTCCGACTCAAACACCATCCTTGAATCAGAAACCTGGCAATCTGGGAATCCCCCACTGATTCAGACAAAACTCATCTCGCTCTAGAAACTTATCAAATTCCTTTCAGGACGTTACCGAGGTCGGGTTAGAGTGGCCTCGTGGCACTCGCGAGTAAGTCTCGGCCAACGCGTGCTTCACGTTCAACCGCTTAAGACGATCCTTCAAAAAGCGTTTGCCAGTCGAACAAATCATTATTCGCTTTGCTACTCCCCACCTCTCCATTTGCAGCAGCACCGGCGTGGTATCAACCGGTCCGTCCGCCGGAATTTCAGGACGCGCTAATCGAGAAGTTCGCAAACCGGATAGGCGCCACCCAGATCCACATAACGATCGAGCATACGTAAGACCACGTAGTCGCCTGTTTTCAGGCGGTATCCGATCAGCTCACCCCGCTCCCAATCGCACGTTGAGAGAACCCTCCTCTTGATCCTGCGCACGGCTGGCTGAGGGGACTCCAGCTTCCGCTTCGCCGCATCGAGCACGGCTCGGCGTTTCCGCTCGTCTGGACCACCGGCCCAGGGCCGCATCGCAGAGCCGTCCGCGATCACCCGCAACCCCTGTCCTTTGACTCGATCCTCCAGCCGGCCGCAACTCCATTGTGTGAGTGCTAGCGCCAACCAGAAAACCGGCTCAAGATCGGGATCTCCACATGGAGCCCATCGCGCGATGAGCCGGTCGGTCGCCTCCGGCCCTGCCATGCCGTCGCCGACCGATTGCCGGTACTCGTCCCGCAAATCGCTGGCATTATCATCGCCGAAGAGACCGGTTCCCCACGTGCCCATGCAATCCGTTTTTTCCGGCATCCCCCAAAAAAGTCGGAGATTAGCTCCTTTGGACTTGTTGGCAAGGTTGAACGCCTTCTGGCATTCGTAAGGCCCGCTCCGTGAGCCATCATGCTCGCTGGAATGCCGGCGGCAAGCTGGCGCTGGATCAAGGCGCCGCCCGCGCGTGCTTGCCCAGCCGCCTTGGATGGTTGGAGTCATGGTCATTGAGGAATTTTGCTCCACTGACCGCCGCGATATAGGCAAAGGCGCGCCAAAAGCCGAGTTAATCCGCGCAAAGCGTCGACAAACCTCGAGGGCGCAATGATAGAAACCATCTGAACAAAACACACTTGGCCGACTTACGACCCGGGAGGAAACCATGCCGTCAAAAAAGCTCGAGACAAAGCAGCGCTCAAGCGCCTAGGGTCACGTCTCGCCCGCCCGGCGGCCGAAATCCGGAGCCGCGGTTTCCTGGCCTTGCTCGATAATGCCGCGCCGGATCGCCCGAGTTCTTGTGAAAAGATCGAACAGCGCTTCGGCGTCGCCATTGCGGATCATACGCTGAAGCGTGCTCAGATCCTCGTTGAAACGGCCGAGCATTTCGAGCACCGCGTCCTTGTTGTTAAGGAAAATATCGCGCCACATCGTGGGATCCGAGGCGGCGATCCGGGTAAAATCGCGAAACCCTCCGGCGGAGAATTTTATGACTTCGGAGCGTGTGACTTCCTCGAGATCGGCGGCGGTGCCGACGATATTGTAGGCGATGAGATGCGGCACGTGGCTGGTGATCGCGAGCACCAGATCGTGGTGGGCGGGCTGCATGATTTCGACATATGCGCCTGCGCCGGTCCAGAACGAAGCGAGCTTTGCCACGGCCTTGGGGTTGGTCCCCTCCGGCGGCGTCAATATGCTCCAGCGATTAAAAAAAAGCGTCGCAAATCCTGCCTCCGGGCCAGATTGCTCGGTACCGGCCACGGGATGCGACGGGACGAAATGGACCATAGCGGGCAGATGCGGCGCGACCGCCTTGATGATCGAGACCTTGACCGACCCAACATCGGACACGATCGCGCCGGGCAAAAGGCGCGGCCCGATTTCCCGTGCGATCGCGCCCATGACGCCCACGGGAGCGCAGAGAATGACGAGATCGGCCGCCTCGACCGCGGCAGCCGCCGTTTCCACGATGTGATCGGCGAGCGCGAGCTCGGTCACTCTTGCGCGAACGGCGCTTGAGGAGTCCGTGGCAATGATCTCGCGCGCAAGCCCCTTGCGCCGGCAGACCCGCGCCAGGGACGAGCCGATCAGGCCCATGCCGATGAGTGCAAGGCGTTGGAACGGCGGCTCGCGCAAGGGACCCCCGAGACCGTCAGGCACGCGCGGGGCCTTCAAGCTTGACGAAGTCCTTGAGGGCCTCGACAACGAGACGGTTCGCTTCCTCCGTGCCGACCGTGAGCCGCAGGCAATGCGGCAGCCCGTAGGCGTCGACAGCACGCAGGATCAACCCCCGTTCCCAGAGGAAGCGGTCCGCTGCCCGCGCTTGCGTCTCGCCGGCGAAATGCAAAAGCAAGAAGTTGCAAACGCTTGGCGTGACCTTGATCCCTAGCGTGGAAATCTGTTGGCTCAGCCAGGCAAGCCAAGTCTCGTTATGGGCGATGGCCTTGCCGATATGGCCGGTGTCGTCGAGCGCCGCGACCCCGGCCGCGATGGCCGCGCCATTGGTGTTGAAAGGCCCGCGAATGCGATTGATCGCGTCGCACACATCGGGCGGCGCATAACACCAGCCGAGCCGGATCCCGGCAAGACCGTAAATCTTCGAGAAAGTGCGCGTCATCACGACATTTTCGCGGGCCGAGACAAGCTCCAGGCCGGACGAATAATCGGGGCGGGTCACATATTCGGCATAGGCCGCGTCGAGAACAAGGACGACATGGGCGGGCAGGTTTTGGGCGAGCCGCTTGACTTCTGCAACCGGCAAATAGGTCCCGGTCGGATTGTTTGGATTGGCGAGGAGGACCATCTTGGTTCTTGGGCCAACCCTGGCGAGGATACAATCGGTATCGGCGGTCAGATTCTTTTCCGCCGCGACGATCGGAACCCCGCCCGCCGCGAGAATGGCGATCTTGTATACGAGAAAACCATGCTGCGTGAAAACGCCTTCGTCACCCGGACCGATGTAGGCGGCGGCGAGCAGGTGAAGGATTTCATCCGAGCCCGTGCCGCAGACGATTCTGGCCGGATCGAGCCCGTGTTTTGCGCCGATCGCCTCGCGCAAGGCCGTGGCGGCGCCGTCCGGGTAATCCTGAAGACGGCCGGCAAAAGCGCGAAAAGCTTCCCGCGCGCGGGGCGACGGCCCGAGCGGCGTCTCATTCGCCGAAAGCTTGAATACCTTGGGCGAGCCCGGCGCAGCGCTTTCGCCTGGAACATAAGGGTCGATGTCAAAAATAGCTGGGCGCGCGCGCGGCCTTGCCTCGGCCCCAGACATGGCGATTTTTGTCATAGAAGCAAACTCCAGAACAAAATCATTGCGCCGCCAGGTTTTGGACCCCGCTCAAATCAAAGCGGGCGGCGTGGCTGCCAATTTCGGCGATCCGCGGTTCGGCCGCGCCGCGAACAAGGGTTTGACGCAAATCGTCAAGCCCGGCCTCCGTCGCGATCATCAAGGAAAGCCCGGACCCATCCTTAAATTGGCCAAGAACCTCAAGCCCCCGCACGCCAAAACCCGGAGCGAATTCGCTCGCGCCGGCGATCGTCACGTCGTAGAGAACGACATCGCGCGCCGCCGCCTCGGCGAGAGGCTGGGCGATGACGAACACCGGCATTCCGGCCGGGTGGTCCGGGCGCTCGACGAAAGGCAGCCTGGCGATGATCTTGGGCGCTTCAGGCTCGACGAGGCCGCGCCACCAAGGATCGGCCGGCGCTCCCGCCCGCACCAAGCCGAGGTCGCCGCACGATCGCGCCACCGCCTCGATGACCCGCGCGGCGCCTTGATGCGTCACGTAGGGAACCGTGAAGCCGAAATGGAACCTGCAGCAATCGCGCATCGCGGCATCGCCGCCGGAAATGTCGGCATGGACGCTGTAATTCGACTGGACGAAGGTAAAAGTCGAGATGATGATCCGCCAAATGCCCTCGACGGTGTCAAGCGGCAGCAGGCCCTGGTGGCGGGAAACGAGCCCGCGCATCATGTCGGCCTCGCGGCCGGGCCGGAACGCCGGGCCGCCGCCTTGCCGCGCCTTCGCTTCGATCAGCCGGTGGATGATTTGGCCGCGCTCCATCAACAGCCGGTGGAGTGCCGCGTCGATGCGATCGATCTCGATTCTGAGATCTCCGAGGGTCTCGAGACGGGGCGGCGTGGTCATCATCGCTGGGCTCGCGGGTTTGCCCGCCTGTCTTAGAGCATTTTGGTGAGAAGTGGGAACCGGTTCGCGGCAAGAAAATACGGGATTCGCGCGGGTTCGGCGACAGACGCCGCCATCACTCCCTCAACAGTTCGTTGATAGAGGTTTTCGCGCGGGTCCGGGCATCCACGGTTTTCACGATCACGGCGCAATAGAGCGAGGGGCCGGGCGCGCCGTCCGGCAGGGGTTTTCCGGGCAGATTGCCCGAGACCACCACCGAATAGGGCGGCACAAAGCCCAAGCGGACCTCGCCCGATGTCCGGTCGACGATTTTTGTCGAGGCGGAGATGAAAGTCCCCATCGCGATCACCGAACCCTGGCCGACAACCACGCCTTCAACAATTTCCGAACGGGCACCGATAAAACAATCGTCCTCGACGATGGTGGGATTTGCTTGCAAAGGTTCAAGGACACCGCCGATGCCAACCCCGCCGGAAAGATGCACATTCTTGCCAATTTGCGCGCAGGAGCCGACGGTCGCCCAGGTATCGACCATCGTGCCGCTATCGACATAGGCGCCGAGATTTACAAAGGATGGCATCAAGATCACCCCCGGCGCGATGTAAGCCCCGCGCCGCACCACGCAATTGGGCACCGAGCGAAACCCCGCGGCCGCATGTTCAACCGCTCCCCAGTCCGCGAATTTGGACGGAACCTTATCCCACCAGGTGGAACCGCCGGGTCCGCCCGAAATCGCCGCCATATCGTTCAAGCGAAACGACAGGAGCACGGCTTTCTTCAGCCATTGGTTGACCTTCCAAGAGCCTAGCCCCGACGCGTTTTCGATTCTTTCCGCGACGCGGAGTTTTCCGCAATCGAGCAGGCCCAAAACCTCCTCGACCGCCGCGCGGACCTCGCGATGCGTCCTTGCATCAATGCTGGCGCTGTCCTCGAAAGCGGCGTCGATAATCGTTTCGAGGTCGTGCATATGAGTCTCCGGCAGTGGGAAAATCGCAACGCGGGCGGGAGGTTTCGGTACACCCCCCCCGCGAATGTCAATGGCTCCAAAACGTCCGCCCTGTCGAAGGCATCCGGGGCGAGACCCTTAACAGTCTCCAACTTAGTAATTGCGACAGAGGATCACACCTCAGCCTCTAAATCGTACCACGATTCTCTCGTCGCGGCGTTTCCGCCGGTCTTCACGCCCCGTGCGTTGGCGGGCAGCTGTCTTCGCACGTCCTAGCGCGGGGCCGAACCACCAGGCAGCCCGCAAACCATCATATTTGAAACTGCCGCCCTTGTGGAAGCAGCAGCAGCGGGGCAGGGCGGGAATGGCGGAAACCCCCGCCTCATTCCGCCGCCGCGTGGTCTAGCGGGGGGCCGGCTTCGCCACATCCGTTCGTCGATCAGCAAGGCGGCGAATCGGGTTTTTCGGACGCGGTGCGGCGGCACGCTCGATCTCCGTCATCGAAGCGGGATCGCGGCGCGCGCGGGTTTTTTAACGATGCCACAACATGACGAAAGCTTCATTTGAAGCCTGCGGCGCACTTGTCTATTCCGGGTCATGCATCTCGACATGATCTTGCGAAAATCGAAACGGTTTCGCGGATCGGGCGACAATCGAAAATTGGAGAAGTCCCATGAAACCAGGTTTGCCTTTCACCTTGATTATGATCGCCCTTGTTGGCTCCGGCGTCGCGCTTTTCGCCTTTAATGGCCACGCGGAACAATTCCCCGCCAACGCTCCGGCCGGCACGGAAAAGCATGCTTTTTCCGCCGCCGACCGCGCCGCTTTCCTCGACGCGCGGATCGCGGCCCTCCACACCGGTTTGAAACTGTCTCCGGAGCAAGAAAAGCTCTGGCCCGGCGTCGAGACCGCGGTGCGAACCGCCGCCAACAACGCGATGGCCAGGCGCCAGAAAGTCAAGGACGCGCCGGCGCCCGCAAGCTTCGTCGACCGGCTGCGGCGGCGCGGCGAAAACGCGGTGGCGCGGGGCCAAAATCTCGAAGCGATCGCGGACGCTGCGGCGCCTCTTTATGCGACCTTGAGCGAGGACCAGAAACATCGTCTGCCGGTGCTCATGCACGGGTTCAGACCGCATTTTTTCCATCGCCATTTCGCCATGATGGGCGATGGCCAGGAGCATTGGGGATGGCGTCAAGGCTGGGGCGAATCGGACGGTTTCGCGCCACAGGACGGCGATCGTTCCGGACCAAAGGAGCGTTAGGATCTTGAACCCCGGCGCGGTGCGGCCGGGCTTGGGATCGACATGGTGGAGACCCGCGCGCTGCCCCTCAAGCGGTTGACCTTGCCAAGCGGCGCGGGCGTCGCGCTTTGGCTCGCGGGTCCCGCCGCTCCGGGCGGGGTGCCGGAGCATTTGTGGAACACGCTCTCTAGCGGCGAACAGGACCGGGCGAACCGTTTTTGCCGCGCGGAGGACCGGGCGCTGTTCGCCTTGACGCGCGGCACTTTGCGTCGCCTCCTTAGCGAGGCGACAAGCGTTGCCGCGGGCAAGATCGCGTTCGCGGAAGGGCCTTACGGAAAGCCCCAACTGGCCGGGACCAACAGGCCGCACTTCAATGTTTCCCATTCGGGGTGCTGGGCATTGATCGGGCTGTCCGACAGCCGCGATATCGGCGTGGATATAGAATTTATGCGCGAGACGAGCGGCGAACTGGACTTGGCGCGGTCCTTCTTTTCGGCCGCCGAATACCGCTCTCTCGAAGGCCTGGAGCGCGACACGTTGCTTGCGTCCTTTTATAAAATATGGACGTGCAAGGAAGCTGTTCTGAAGGCGATTGGCGCCGGAATCTCCGAGCGTCTCAAGGATTTCTCGGTCGAATTGACCGAGGATGGATACACAATCCATCCCGAACCGAACTGCTTTTCGTCCTTGCTTGCTTCGGTCGCCGTCCAACCGGTCGCGGTCCCGGAAGGCTATGCGGGATGTTACGCCTTGGCGTGAGCCATGTGATATAACGCGTGTTGGTTCGAACCCGCCCGCGCGAGGCATGCCATGCTAAAGCTCTCCCGCCGTCAGACCTTGGCGTCCATGCTGGCCGCCGGCGCGGGCATTGCCGCGCCTGCCACGCGTGCCGCTACCGCCGCTCGCGTGTCTTTTCTTCTGGTCAACGATGTCTACCGGATCGACGAAAACAAGGACGGGCGCGGCGGCATGGCGCGGTTCGCGGCCGTAGTGAAGGCGGAGCGCGCCAGGGCGCTCGCCGAAGGCCGCCATCTTTTTTGCGTGCATGCCGGCGATACGTTGTCGCCGAGCCTATTGTCAAGCTTCGATCAAGGCGCGCATATGATCGATTTTTTCAACGATGTGGGGCTCGATGTTTTCGTTCCGGGCAATCATGAGTTCGATTTTGGCAAGGATATTTATTTCGAGCGGATACGAGAGGCCCGTTTCCCGATCCTGGCGGCAAATCTTAAAGGGAGCGGTGGCGTGATACCGCCGCATCATCGAGAACGATTGGCTCTCGAGGCGGACGGCCTCAAACTCGCGCTCATCGGCGCCGCCTATGAAGCGACGGCGAGCGCCTCGCGCCCCGGCGACCTCGTATTCGGACCAACGATCCCGGCGATGCTCGCGGGCGCCAAGCGCGCGCGCGCGGAGGGAGCTGATTTCATCATCGCCATCGTGCATGCCGACAAGGCGACGGGCGCTGTCTTGATGAATACGCATGCCGTCGATCTCATCCTGTCCGGCCATAATCACGATCTGCATATCGATTTCGATGGCCGCACCGCGCTCGTCGAATCAGAACAGGACGCAAATTATTTCACGGTCGTCGATTTCGATGTCGCGAGGACGCGAGACGAAGCAAGCCGCTCGCTTCCATGGTGGCCAGACTTTCGCGTCGTCGATACGGCGAAGATTGATCCCGATCCTTCGATGCTTGCCAAGGTCCGCGCTTACCAGGCCGAGTTGGCAAAGCGGTTCGATGTCGAGATCGCTACCCTTGCCGCGCCCCTCGACAGCCGCACCGGGGCCGTGCGCTCGGGGGAATCCGCGATCGGCAATCTCATCGTCGATGCGCTCCGCAAGGCCGCGGAGGCGGACATCGCGATCGTCAACGGCGGCAGCATCAGAGGCGACAAATTCTATCCTGCGGGCACAAGGCTCTCGAAGCGCGATATCCTCGACGAACTCCCTTTCGGCAACAAGACCATGCTGACGATTGTTCCGGGCAAAGCCATTCTGGCCGCGCTCGAAAACGGGTTTTCTCAGGTGGATCGCTTGTCGGGACGGTTTCCGCAAGTTTCCGGGCTCTCCATCGTCGCCGATCCGGCGGTGGCGCCAGGGGCGCGGGTGAAGACCGTGACGGTCAATGGCGAAGCGCTCGATCCCGGCCGCGATTACAAGCTCGCGACCAATGATTTCTTGGCGCGCGGCGGCGACGGCTATGGGATGCTCGCGGGCAAAACCCATGTGAGCGCGGATTCCGGCACAAGTCTCGTCGCGCTTGATGTGATCGCCTATGTCGAGGCATTGAAGCTTATTGACGCGAAGGTGGAGGGACGGATCGTGTTTCGATAGGCGGCGCGAGGGCACCATCGCCGGGTAAATGGGACCGTATCTCAAAGTTTTCCAAAATTGGAAATAGCGGCCCTATTGAACACAGCCCGCGAAAGATATATAGTCATAGTGACTATGATGACTATGACAGGATCTCCGCATGGCTCATCCTGACAACAGCTGGACCGTGGCGGACGCCAAGGCGCGGCTTTCCGAAGCCGTCGAGAAGGCGCGCCGCGACGGTCCACAAATCATCACCAAGAACGGCCGAACGACGGCCGTATTGGTCTCCATCGAAGAGTGGGAGAGGAAGACCGCCCGTTCGGGCTCGCTCGCCGAATTTCTTCTGGCCTCGCCCTTGAGAGGCGCAGGCCTCGATCTCAAACGATCGAAGGACGACGCGCGCGAGATCGAGCCGTGAGCTTTCTCGTCGACACCAATGTGATTTCCGAAGCCGCCAAAACGCATCCCAATCCACTCGTCATGGCATTCCTCCACGAGACTGACGAGGATCGCCTTTTCATCAGCGTCATCACTTTGGCTGAACTTCGGCGGGGGATCGCTTTGAAGACCGGCGGCAGAGTCAAATCGGCGCTCGACGCCTGGCTTCGCGTCGATCTCCCCCAACGATTTTCCGGCAGAATCGTCGATATTACGGTCTCTGTCGCCGATCTGTGGGGAGAATTGATGGCCGACGCCAAACAGCGGGGAATTGCCCTGCACGCAATGGATGGATTCCTCGCCGCGACCGCCCGCGCGCACAACCAAACGCTCGTGACGCGCAACGTCAAGGACTTCGCGCCTTTCGGATTACCGCTTCTCAATCCTTGGGGCGGCGAATGAAATTCACCCTTTGTGCGCGGGCGGCCTGGGATGTCTCCCTTGTGTTGAGCTTGTCACAGCGAGCGGATAAAAATCGCAATGCGAGACAGTCACACTGGAAAACATCTAACGAGTGGGGCTCAGCCTTGCGGAAGATATGGATTGTCACAGTGGCCGTCGCGGTTACGATATCGGCGACCGCTCTTGCTCAATCAAACCGGAATCAATTCGGGATAAAGCAGCCACCAGCCCAAGTTACCAAATCCGAACGCGGCAAGGAGCAACCCCAAACCCAACAGCCACCTATCATTGTAAATGTTACCCCAGCCACAAAAACAGATGCCGATCGCGCCCAGGAAGCTGAGGAGTGGCGCAATAAATCCGAAACAGACGCCAATCTTGCCGAATACACTCGCGAGCTTGCTCTTTTCACCAAGGGCCTTTTTTACGCAACTGCCGTTTTGTGCATCGCCACTATCGGATTGTTGATCGCAGCGTTCATTCAATCTCGCGACATGAAATCCTCTATCGCCGCCGCCGAAGCTGCGAACAATCTCAACCGGGAGATTTCGGTTGCTAGCCGCCGGGCATGGGTTTCCATTGAGGATGTTAAACTCACGCATCCCACAAAATTCATGGAAGACGGCATTGTTTTTTGCGTCCAAGCGACAACTAAAAATCTCGGTCATACGCCAGCTACCAGCGTTTGGATCGATTTCGAAAGCTACTTCGCGGAAAACAATAGCGAAAATTTTACAGACGCCCAAAGGCGCTTCAAAGATCAACTGCGCGCGCGCCCCGTTGCATTGGGTCAACTTCTCTTCCCAGGCGATACGAACATTTATAGGCAACGTTGGGCTGACGGAATTGAAAAAATAAAGGATGCCATAGGAACGCGGCCGTCCGGAGAAAAAAGGATCGGCTTCACGGTGTTCATTGGTCTCAGTTACAGAATCGTCGGCGACATTTCCCCCCACATAACGTATGATGCTCACGTGATGCTCAATGTCCCAATCGGGACCGCTATTCAACCGGATCAATTGGTAGACCTCCCCCGCGAACCCTTTCTGGCTGGCGAAGCTGACTAAGATCGCGGCTACGGCCGCCGGGTGCCGCGCCTGCGCCGCGCGCATTCCTACAAGCCAGCCTCTTTATCTGAAATGTGGCGGAGCGGTCGCTGGGCAAGTTGTGTCGTTTGCGGCATAATACCGAAAATGTCCGCCGAAATTCTCAAATATCGTTCCCCGGCCGCGCCATTTTCTACCTGGGCCAACTCCCGCATTGGCTCCCTTGCGTTGAGCTTGTCACAACGAGCGGCTAGAACTCGCACGGGTTGACCCGGAGACGAGAGCCGATGAACGAACAAAATCCTAGCCCGCACGAACAAGCACAAGCACAAGCGCAACAACAGGCCGCGATCCTGATGCAGGCGCTGCCGCATATGTTGCGCTACGACGATGCGATCGTCGTCGTCAAATATGGCGGCCATGCCATGGGGGACGACAAGGTCGCGCGGGATTTCGCGCGCGACATGGTTTTGCTCGAGCAATCGGGAGTCAATCCCGTTGTCGTCCATGGCGGCGGGCCGCAGATCGGCGCGATGCTCGGCAAGCTCGGCATTCAGTCGGCGTTCGCAGACGGCCTGCGGATCACCGACCGGGCCACCATGGAAATTGTCGAGATGGTGCTGGCCGGTTCGATCAACAAGCAGATCGTCGGGTTCATCAATGCCGAGGGCGGGCGGGCAATCGGGCTTTGCGGCAAGGATGGCAACATGGTGCTCGCCAGCAAGCTGCCGCAAGCCAGCAACGACGTCGATCTTGGCTTCGTCGGCGAACCAGCCAAGGTGGATAAAACCGTGCTCGACCAGGTGCTCGGGCGCGAACTCATTCCGGTCCTTGCGCCGGTCGCGCAAGGCGAGGACGGCGAGACCTATAATGTGAACGCCGATACGTTCGCGGGCGCGATCGCCGGCGCGCTTAAGGCGAAACGGCTGGTGCTGCTCACCGACGTGCAGGGCGTTCTCGACCGCGACAAAAAGTTGATCAAGCAGTTGCGCGTCGATGAAATTCATGCCCTCATCGCCGATGGCACGATCACCAGCGGCATGATCCCGAAGGTCGAAACCTGCATCGATGCGCTCGAACATGGCGTCGAAGGCGCCGTTATTCTCGACGGCAAGATGCCGCATGCCGTGCTCATCGAGCTTTTGACCGATCACGGCGCCGGCACTCTGATTACACGGTGAAAGACACGAATCCCTTTTTGGACGATCCTCCCCAGAGGCCGTGGGCGCTTGCCGGCGGGGCCGCGCCGGCCACCTTGAAGCAAACGGTTGCAAACGGCGAAGCCTTGCCGCTCGCCGGTATCCTATCCCGTATTGATACCTGGGTTTTCGATCTCGACAACACACTCTATCCCGCCGATTGCGATCTCTGGCCGAAGATCGATCAGCGGATCACGCTGTACCTCAGTCATCTCTTTGGGCTTGATGGTATGTCGTCCCGCGCGTTGCAAAAATATTATTATCAGCGCTACGGCACGACCCTGCGTGGATTGATGGTGGAACATGGCATCGGGCCGGACGATTTTCTCGATTTCACGCACGACATCGACCGCTCCTCGCTTCTGCCCAATCCTGCTCTCGCAACCGCCATCACGGCCTTGCCCGGACGCAAGCTCATTTTGACCAACGGTTCGCGCGAGCATGCCTTGGGGACCGCCCGGGCACTTGGGCTGGAGGGGATGTTCGAGGATATTTTCGACATTGCCGACGCCGATTTCGTGCCGAAGCCCGCGGCTCTGACCTACGCGCGCTTCTTTGCCCGGCACGCGGTCGATCCGGCGCGGGCCGTTATGTTCGACGATCTTGCGAAAAATCTCATTATTCCCAATGAAAGAGGAATGACGACTGTGCTCGTCGTGCCGGAACCCGGCCAGAGGGACCATCGCGAAGCCTTCGAGATCACACATGATCCTGCGCCGGCCTATATCGACTTCGTGACGAGCGATCTCGCGCGGTTCCTTAAGTGTCTGTCCGGAACTTCATGATGGATTACAGAGCTTTCTAAGTATGAAGCGGATCGAGGCGGAGGAACGCGAGCGCGTCAGTCGAACAGGCTTGAAACGCTTTCTTCCTTGGCGATTCGAGCGATCGCCTCGCCGATCAAGGGCGCGATCGAAACCACCCGGATATTGTTGGAAATCCGGATCGCTTCGGTTGCTTGGATGGTATCGGTGAGAACCAGCTCCTTGAGCCGCGAGGCGGCGATTCGCGCCACCGCTCCGCCGGAAAGGACCCCATGCGTGATATAGGCATAGACCACCTGGGCGCCGTCCCGCAGCATGGCATCGGCGGCGTTGCACAAAGTGTCCCCAGAGTCTACGATATCGTCGACCAGGATACAGGTCTTGCCGGCAACGTCGCCGATAATATTCATGACTTCCGAGTCGCCCGCGCGTTCGCGGCGCTTATCGACAATGGCGAGCGGCGCGGCGATGCGTTTTGCCAAGGCGCGGGCGCGCACCACGCCACCGACATCGGGGGACACCACCATGACATTATGGAGTTTTAGCCGTTCCTTGATGTCCCGGACAAGGACGGGCGCGGCATAAAGGTTGTCGGTCGGGATATCGAAAAAGCCCTGGATTTGGCCTGCGTGGAGGTCCACCGTGAGAACCCGGTCGGCACCGGCGCGGGTGATGAGGTTGGCGACGAGTTTGGCTGAAATGGGCGTGCGCGGACCGGGCTTGCGATCTTGCCTTGCGTAGCCGAAGTAGGGGATGACCGCGGTAATTCGCCTTGCCGAGGCGCGCCGCAACGCGTCGGTCATGATGAGGACTTCCATCAGATGATCGTTCGCCGGATACGAGGTCGATTGAACGACGAAAGTATCCTGCCCGCGCACGTTCTCTTGAATCTCGACGAAAACCTCCAAATCGGCGAAGCGGCGAACCTGGCACTTAGTCAGCGGCACCCCGAGATACGCCGCGATTGCCTCCGTCAGGGACCGATTGGAGTTGCCTGCAAGGATCTTCACCGCTCCCGCCACCCGTTCGATATTCCGCTTGCGCGGCTGCTTCCAAATGGCAGCCCGCCCACGATGCAATGATTCCGGAGACCTGAATTGGGCGAGCGGCCCGCGGCACCACGCGAATCAGCCGGGCCTCCGTTCGACAAGCTAGTTTTCGGTTCATTCCTCATGTTGCCAGGTCCAGGTTTCCGGGCCGCAAAGCCTGCCATTTGGGCGGAGGCTCCGAATCGGCGGCGCCTGCTCGCCCGCATCGATGTTCTCGCATTGCCGTCCGCAAGCGCCAATGGGACCGGCGCTTGCTTGGCCAATGGACCGGCGCACATATTTCATATTCCCTCCCCAAACTATACACCGTTCGCGCCGGAACCCGAAAGTCCCCGGGGTTGATGGCGCGGAAGTTTGCGGCATTATTCTTTTTTGAGCCCCTGACGCGGGAGTGGTTGTGATAAGTCTTTTCACGGCGTTGCTTTCCTTTATCGACCTCCAGCGCCTAGACCTTATGATTGCTGGGCCTGACGGTGGGCCCGTCATCCGATATGCAACGGTACGAGGGTTAAGCCGGCTCGCCGGCACAGAGCCGCAAGCATGGGAGACGGGCCGCATGGAAGATACCCGATTTGTTGGCTTGGATATTCGCTAAAGAGCGGATCTCGATCGCGGTGGCGGAGAGCGGGCGCTCTGGAGCGGTGGATCCTATTCAAAAGGCCCTTGCCAGCAATCATGAGAGTACTACAGTTGTAATTAGGCGGCCCATTTCCGATGACGTGCACGCCGTGCCACGGCTTGATGCTGGTGCCGCCAGATCGACCCCCCTCCCATGAAAGCTCCTATTCGGCGGGTGCACATTCCGCGGATAGGCGAGGAGCCGTCGCATTTGCCGCCCGCCGATGGCGACGAGAGCCGCGCTTTCCGTCACGCGGCGGCGGAGAGACGCCTTTTGCTCGCTTTGGCGGAAGCGACGCCGATCCGCGCGTCCTTCCAAACCGCGCAATCCGGCCAGATAAGCCAGCGCCAACATCGACGAGCCCGCGGCGGCGATTGCGGAACGAAACAGACGAAGCCGCGCCTAATCATAAAGGCGAGGCCCCTTCGATCTTTCTCCGGCGGGCAGGCGCCGCCATGCACGGCGGAAACATCAACCGCGAGTTCCTCCGCCGTGCGTGCGCCGGCCGCCCATCATCGGTCTCTCATTGCCGCGAAGGGAGAGAACGTACGGCTTGACACGGTTTTCGAGCATGCCGCGCAAGCTCTTGTCGCTAACATACTAATCAGTACATACCGTCTAAACATTCACGCGGCGTATCCGAGAGATGGCTTTGGGTGGAAGCTGCGGATTTTTTCCGGGTTGTTTTGAAGCTGGTACATGGACGAACTAACCTCGGCCTTGAAGTCGTCCTTGCCCTTGACCGCCATGCGGCCAACTGTGCCGGCCTTCAGGTGCTTCCACCCTATCGCATTGGGTCGGGGGAATAGAAGGAAATAGAACAGCCGCGACGATCCGTCCAGGCTTTCGACAAACGCCCTGGTTTTTCGAGCGATATGGGCGGGTCCGCGATCGGCGATGACAAAAGATTATGCCGCTCGCTCCGGCGAGCAGGCGTTTCAGAAACGCGATGAAAACTGAGGGGTTGAGGCCACCTTGTTGCTTGGCTCTGAAGCGCATGTGGCCGCGCGAGGAGATCGCCGAAAGCAGACTCATGCCGTGCCGAGCACCTGTCGCCTCGCCAAGCAGCGTCTCGCCTCGAATGCCCGAGATGCGGGAGGCCGCGATGGTCAGACCGGATCTGGGCGGCGTCGGCAAAATATATCCCAGCCCCTTGGTCTTGGGCTATTTGCTTGATTTCCGGATAGGCTGGCGAGTCCGCCGAATCAAGACGCCATTGCTGAACCAAAGCCTCGTCCCGTTCTTGCGCACGATGCAATGTTGCGCCAACAGCCGTCCCACCGACACCGCGCGCAACACAAACGGAACTTGTCCTTGATCTCCCGAGCCTGGCGAAGGATGGCGCATGGCTACAACGCGAAGGCGAACATCAATTGCCACGGGTTCTTCTTTGTCGCGGCGTCGTAAACCCAGCTCGGCTTTTTGCCATCAAGCTTCGGCGGACGTCAAGCTCAAGGGCTTCGCCGTCAGACCATTAGAGCTGCCACGCCGGCGGCGCGCCAGCCATCCGTATACGGTCGACTGGTCGCAACCAAAAACGCGGGTGATGATCGCGGAACTTCCGCCTTCCTGCACATGCCGCGCGCGCAACGCTTCCAAGGTCTTATGATCCAGCTTTAGCGCGTCGTCTTTATCTTATGCCGGCGGAGAATCAACTTCGATTCACCAAGTCAAGCAAAATATCGAACTACTTGTAACCGGATTGCTGTCACCAACCGCCCAAAACCTGACTCGCGGGGATTCCCAAACTGCCCTGGACGTGAGTCGATGCCGTAATTCATCGATTCGTGGAGGACAGCATGGCGCCGGTTGAGATGACCCGCCGGGATTGGAGCGTTGCGCGGTTGCGGGCCGAGGCGTTCGACCCTGTCAAGGCTGCGGAACACCCGCTTTGTGGCGCGGGTAAAGCTCCCATGGTTGACCGGGTCGAGGCCGCCGCGCCGATGCCCGCGCCGAGGAGCCGGCCCTCGGCGCCGATTTCCATGCGCGGACGGAGGCCGCGCGCGCGCCTCCCATATTTTCGCAATAGCTCTTGCTGTGGATGCCCCGAGGCGTCGTGTTTCAAGTAGAATACATCGGTCCGGAGCATACCAGCAGCCGGCAAAATCACTTAAACCAGACTGTGTACAAGAACCCGAGGAGAGTATGTAAGTTCGCGCAAATGTGGACGCGGCGGATGGCGCGCTGCCGTCCTTTGAGCCGGTGCCGCGTAATTCCTCGGGATGGACGGGGAAGCTTTTTAGCGGCGACGCTGAAAATCGATGCTATATAAGGTAGACCGACGATTTTTTGGCGGTCTCGGAGGATTGTATGGCCAACTCGCAATTCGCGGTCTTGTCGTTGACGGAGGCTGCCGCCGCGCGTGCGCGAACACTGATCGAGGCCGCCGGGCGGCCGGTCGCTGGGTTGCGGGTCGGGATCAAAAAAGGCGGCTGCGCCGGCATGACCTACACCATGGATCTCGCCGATGAAGTCCGGCCCGCCGATGAAATCATCGTGGACCAGGGTGTGAAAATCCTGATCGCGCCAAAGGATCTGATGTTTCTGCTCGGCACCAAGCTCGATTTCGAGACCACCACTTTGCAGGCGAGTTTCACCTTTCAGAACCCGAACCAGACGGGGGCGTGCGGCTGCGGAGAATCGGTTTCGATCACGCCGGCGGGCGACGCCCCGGAAAAGTCCGTTTAAGCCTTTCGTAATTTACCCCATTCGGGTGTTCTCACCCGGGTCGTCATTATCCTGGGGCGCTTTTGCTGGCTTGACCTTGGCAGGCCGCAGGAGAAACATCGGCACATGGTCCCCCATTCCAACAACCGGTGAATCGTCGTCGTTATGGCGCCGCCGCCCGGGTGCGCTGGACCCTGCGGCAGACGGTTTCGGCCCAGCCTCACCGAATGGACGATCGTCGTCCCGCCGCCGCGCACCGCTTGGCTTGGCGGAGGCGGGTGCGCTAGTAGTTTGTTGCCGGGAAGAACTCCCTTGGCCCCGCGCGCCGCCGCCGGGCGGAGAAGGTCGCCGCGATCTCGCGCCTCGCGGCACTTGTTGGCTAGTTTCGCTTTTCGCGGGAAGATTGGCGAGGCTTTCGCCGGCGAGCCAATCGATCTTGCGGGCGATCAGCCGCTCGATTTCGAGAATGTATTTTTGATCGGCGGCGGTAACGATCGAGAGTGCAACGCCGGTTTTGCCCGCGCGTCCCGTGCGGCCGATTCGATGAACGTAATCCTCGGCATGGGTTGGGACATCGAAATTGAACACATGGCTTACATCTGGAATGTCGAGACCACGCGCCGCGACGTCCGAGCAGACGATAAGGTCGACGTTGCCGGTCTTGAAAGCATCGAGGGAAGCCGTGCGGGCGCGCTGATCCATGTCGCCGTGCAAGACGCCGGCATTGAAGCCATGTTTTTGCAGGGATTTATGCAGCATCGCCACGTCCCGCTTGCGATTGCAAAAAATGATCGCGTTCTTGAAATCGGCGGTGCCGCGGATCAAGCGGCGCAAGGTTTCGCGCTTGGCCTGGCCGCTTGCCGAAGCAACCAGGCCTTGCAATGTGGTGATTAACGTGGAGGCGGCGCGGGTCACCTCGATGCGCACCGGATTATGGAGAAAAGCCTCGGTAAGCCTTGTGATCTCCGGCGGCATCGTCGCCGAAAAGAACAGGGTCTGGCGTGTGAATGGCACCAGCTTGCAAATACGCTCAATGTCCGGGATGAAACCCATGTCGAGCATCCGGTCGGCTTCGTCGATGACGAGAATTTCGATTCCAGTCAGAAGCAGCTTGCCGCGCTCGGAGAAATCCAGCAGCCGTCCAGGCGTCGCGATCAGAACGTCGGCGCCCCGCATGATTTTGGTTTCCTGATCGCCGAAGGAAACACCGCCGATCAAAAGCGCGACATTGAGCTTATGGTTGATGCCGTACCGGACGAAGCTTTCCTCGACCTGCGCGGCGAGCTCGCGGGTCGGTTCCAAGATCAGCGTGCGTGGCATTCGGGCCCGGGCGCGGCCTCTTTCCAGCCGCGACAACATCGGAAGCGTAAAGGCCGCTGTCTTGCCGGTACCCGTCTGGGCAATGCCGAGCACGTCGCGTCCGGCGAGCACTTGAGGAATCGCTTCCGCTTGAATGGGAGTCGGTAGGAGGTACCCCGAGGCCTCGACGGCTTGGAGAACCTTCTCGCTGAGACCGAGTTTGCTGAATGTCATTTTGTTCCCAAAAACGGGCTGTGATCGAACCGGCGCGGCACGGAACCCTGCCCGGATTGCCGCAGTTTGGCGGGTGAGCTTTCGCCTTGCAACTGGAACACCCGTCCAAGTTCACCGGACTTTCGTGCCGACGAACATCGCGGCACGTACCTTGGACGCCCCGGCCGGGCCGTTCTTAAGAAGGATAGGTGACAGCGCGGCCGACGATTCAGGCGATGGCTTACTTCACTATCGCTTATCTCGTCTCGACGCAATGCACTTCCAAGCTTCAATTGCGGGGGCGCCAGCAAAAGGTACGATTCCGCGTGCGCTGAATTGCCGCGCCTCGTGCCCGATTTGAATTCGATGCACGCTTGCCTTCATTCTCGTTTTCAATAGGTGGCGAGCTTGCGGTTTTGCCCCGCTTGCGGCGCCAACAGCTTCATGGCACTGAGGATTGTTCCGAGCGTCGCGAGATAGACTACAAGCTGAAGCTCAGTAGGTTTTCCAGTATAACTGAGCAGGGCGTGAAGGACGCGGCCCGCGATGCTGTTATCCGCGAGCACCGAGGGTGTGTTCCAAACGGCATCGCCCAGTCCGGTGGCGATATCGGCTTGTTCGAGAAAAGCGACGCTTTGCGCCGCCATTCCTGCCGCCATGAAGGCGATCAAGACACTCGTCACCTTGAAGAGATGCCGCGGTGGGATGACCGCGAGGACCTTATAGGTAAGGGCGCTGATACCGGCGCCGAGCACAAGCCCGAGCAAACCGCCGAGCACGAGGCTAGGCCCCGACTCGCCGCTCGAAATAGCCAGCCCATAAAGAAACAGAACAACTTCCGAGCCTTCGCGGAGCACGGCTGCGGCGACGACGATGGCGAGCGCTGTCAAGGATCGCGAACCGGTAAGGACGTCGCGCCCAAACTGACGCATATCCTCGCCGATCTGGCGCCGGCGCCGCGCCATCCAGATATTGTGCCAGCCAAGCATGATGACCGCGATGCCGAGAATGGACGCGTTGAAGACTTCCTGGCCGGCGCCCGCAATCGCATTGGACAGGGCGCCCGCGAACGCCGCGACCAAAGCCGCGCCCAGAAGCCCGGCGAGAATGCCCCCCCCCGCGACATAGAGCCCGCGCGATGGCAAGGTCTGGGTCGCGGCCAGCACAATGCCGGCGATCAAGCCGGCTTCGAAGACCTCGCGTAGGACGATAACAAGGGCGCCGGCCACGCGAATACCTCCATGTCCCCAAGCTTGGCAAGGCATCGAAGCTTGGCCGATGCTTGCTTCAAGGCGCCGGCGGCAGTGCCGCGGTGCAGTCGCGGATAGTTGAGTTCGATTGTTGAAGGCATTATACGATGATCGTTCACATATCAACGAAAGTACTTTTGATTGGAATAATTAAAAACTATAATCGCGGCAGCTTAAGTTTGGCCGATATTTCCCTTGCGCCAGCTTCGATAAATATTGTATCGCTTGGCCTGCCAATACGCATGGAAGAAGTCATTTCAAGGCGATCTGCATTTGCCTGGCGTTAGAGCGAGGGGGAATCCGTTGGAAGATATTCGCGGCGGGGGCGCTCCTTCCGGGGCGCGGGAACAAGCCGCGCTGGGGCGCCGCCATGTCAAGGTTGGCGAGGGTCTCAACTCGACAAGATCCTTCTTGTTCGCCGCAAGGAACAGTTGCGGCCGTTAGCCACCATCCCCATTTAGAGCGAGAAAACCTTAGCTTGTGACCATATGACCATGATCGACCGGCGCTTCCCACCAGACGAAGAGCATCGTTCGGAGCCAGAGATTATCCCCCCCGGCCGCGCCCACGGCAGGGAGCCGGAAAACACGTTCTGGGCGCGGGAGGTCGAGCGCGGCGGCGACCGCATCTACGTTGCCAAGATCGGACGGTTTGGCCTCCTGCCCTTCTTCTTGCTCGGTGGTATTATTTTGATCGCGCTGCTCATTTTTGTGTTGGGCGCTTTTTTAATTTTGATTCCCGTGGCAGGCGTTGTCCTCGCCGCCGCCATAATCGCCGGTTTGCTGCGCGGATATCCGCGGTGGCCACGCTGATCTTTCCGCCTATGTTCAAGCCGGTTCGAGCCGCTTGATCGCGCTGATCGGGTGCGAGGTCTTGGCCAGGATTCTGTCGCGCGCGATGCGCAATGGCTCGCTTGCAACCAGCATATGGTGGGCGTTGGCGTGGAGCAACGTGGTCTCATCGCGCATGATGCCGACGTGCCCGCGCCAAAAGACGAGGTCGCCGCGCCGCAAGCCCGCAAGGTCCGTGGCGACGGCGATTGGCAATCCCAGCGCTTGTTCCTGCAAATCGGTGTCGCGCGGCGCGGTAATCCCGGCCGCGTCGAGCGAAATCTGCACGAGCCCCGAGCAATCGACGCCGAGGCTCGTTTTACCACCCCAGAGATAGGGCGCATGCAAAAGCCGCTCGGCCACGGCGACGAAGTCTTTTTGGCTCTCGCCGTTCAGCATGAGATGACCCAAGAAGACGAAAGCGGCATCGTCGATTTGGGCGAAGGCGCCTTTTGCCGCACGGACGCAAACAGAGGCGCCAAGCGGCAAGGCGTCGCGCGAGGGCAGCTTCAGGTCCGGCCCCGGATAGACGAAGCTCCGATTGACTCTTACGCGATGGGTCGCCCCGGTCCGCCCGTCCGCCAGCGCGGCCATGGCGATATAGCCGACGTAACCGTCGCGCGCGAGCTGGACCCAGCCCCAGCCTTCGTGATCCTCGTAAAGCATTACCTCTTCGCCAAACAGCGCCTGGGTGTCGAGGGGCGCATCGGGTGCTGGCGCATGGCGCAGATCGGCGGTGCCAGCGCCGACATGCAACGCGCGGCCCTCGACATAATCGGCCGCCGCGATCTTGCCACGCAACCGCGCGGCCGCAAGATCGGGCCGGGCCGGCGTCAGACGCGGATCGAAGCGGGTCATGTCAGTGCAATATCCAGGCAGTGATCGGGTCGGAATTGGTCTGCGTTGCGCTTGGGCGTGGATCATGTACTTCGCGTCGGAATCACCGGCACGATAATCAATGCGGCTTTTGCCAGCTGAAATAGGCCAAAATGTATCATGCAGCCGACGCATATCTTGCCGAGCAAGCGAGCCTGTGTTCATGTCGTCAGCCTCGAAATTGTCGAATGGCTCACGTTGTATGTGCGCCCAATCTCACGCACCGGCTCGCCAGCGGTGAGGCCTTTGATCGTCTCGTCCTGCTGGTGCGCGCTGAGCTTCGGCCAACTTCACGTCCCACGCTACTCGCGGCTGGAATCATTCAGATCCTGCGCCACATTCTCGATCCGCCGCGCCGCTTCGCTCAGCGACACCGCGACTTGCTCGGCCCAGTCAGGGGCGGGAGTCGAAGGAGCCTTCAGCCGCGCGAGTTCGGCTTCGAGCTCGCGGGCGCGATTGTTCGCCTCCGCCCATTCGTCGGCGAGGGTGATCGCCGCCATGATGATGAGACGCTGGTCGCCGATCTCGCCGAAACGCTGCCGCAAAGCGGAAATCTTGGCATCGACTAATTGCGCGAGGTCGCCGAGACGGGCTTCCTCCCCTTCGTCGCAGGCCACCCGGTAGACCCGGCCGTCGATCATAACCGCTAGCTCCGCCATCATGTCCTCTCAAACAGGAATTGCTGAAGGTTTCTAGACCCTTTTTAGCCGTCGCGGGCGGCGGCCTTTCATGCTAGCAAGCGTCTTGGAGAACGGCCATGACGCAAGCTGCATCCGTGACGGCGGCGCTCCTCGTCATCGGCGACGAGATCCTTTCCGGGCGCACCAACGACCAAAACATCGGTTATATCGCGGATTACCTTAGCAAGATCGGCATCGATCTGCGCGAGGTGCGCGTCGTTCCGGATGTGACGGCCGAGATTGTCGCGGCGGTCAATGCGCTGCGTGCGCGTTATGATTATCTGTTCACGACCGGGGGCATCGGCCCGACGCACGACGACATCACCGCCGGCGCGGTGGCCGCCGCGCTCGGCGTCGGAATTTCGGAAGACCCGCGCGCGATAAAACTTCTGCTTGAGCGAATCAAGCCGGGGGATCTGAACGAAGCGCGCCGCCGGATGGCGCGCATTCCGCATGGCGCCGGCCTTATCGAGAACAAGATATCGGCGGCGCCCGGCTTTTGGATCGCCAATGTCATCGTTATGGCGGGGGTTCCCGCGATCATGCAAGCCATGCTCGACGATGTCGCGCCGAGGCTCAAAACCGGCACTCGGATGGTCGTCGAGACCATTCCAGCGGGGGGTCTGTTCGAGGGGGCCTATGCCGGGACACTTGGCGATCTCGCCGCCGCCAATCCCGAGCTTTCGATCGGCTCCTATCCATCTTTCCGCGACGGCGGCATTCACAATGAGATCGTGGTTCGCGGAACAGACGCGGCAAAGGTCGCCGCGGCTGTCGCGGCGATCGGCGCCATGGTCGCCCGGCTCGCCAAAGAGCGGGCCTGAACCCCGATGCCCGGTGCGCCCTTCCAAAGAAACGCCGTTGCCGAAAAGGCCTTTCATGTCTCCTGGGATCGGTTTCATCGCGACGCGCGGGCGCTCGCCTGGCGGCTCTCCGCGGCCGGGCGCTTTTCCGGCATGGTGGCGATCACAAGAGGCGGCCTGGTGCCAGCCGCCATCGTTGCGCGCGAGCTCGATATGCGGGTCATCGATACATTTTGTGTCGCGAGCTATGCCGGAGAGAACGTCCAGGGTGAAATTAAAGTCTTGAAAAGTGTTTTGCCCGGGATCGTGCGCGGCGACGGCGAAGGCCTTCTCGTTGTCGACGATTTGGCCGATACCGGCGCGACGGTAAAAATCGTCCGCGCGAATTTGCCCAAGGCGCATGTCGCAACCGTCTACGTCAAGCCTCTGGGGCGGTCCTTCGTCGATGCCTTCATTACCGAGGTTTCGCAGGACACTTGGATCTATTTCCCTTGGGACCCCGGCTTGAGTTTTCAGGCGCCGATCGCCGGGCCTGGCCTAGGCTGACCAATGGCGACCTTGCCTTGCCCCTAACGGCGCTTGTCCTCCGATGCTCGCGCCGTTAAAGCCGATGGCGGCGAGCGGACGTGGCGAAACTGGTAGACGCAAGGGACTTAAAATCCCTCGACTTCGGTCATACGGGTTCGACCCCCGTCGTCCGCACCAAAGGTTTCGCGAGGGCGGGGCCATCGTTGGCTCTTGCCATACTTGAGCCAAATAACGGTGTCGAGCTCAGCGAGGCTCCGTGCTGGGTGAGTAGGGTTTTGTAACAGGGAAAACCTCAGTTTCTTGGCTGAATCAACATATTGAGCGCCCGAACTCGCGGCCTTGCTAGCGGCTCTATTTTATCCCGCACAAATGCGTGCTATCCCGCCCAAGCGATCGGCTTGAAGCGGATATTGTTGGGTATTGTCTATGGTTTGAGGAAAACTGATGTATCGCGCCCATCCAAATGATGGCATTGCGTGGGTCACGGGAGCAAGTTCGGGCATTGGCCGGGCGGTGGCGCTCGAACTTGCCCAACGCGGCTTTGAGGTCGCGGCGACAGCGCGCCGAATCGCCGAACTTGAGACCATGGCTGCGGAATCCCACAATATTTTCAGCTTTCCCGGCGATACGACGGACCGCGCGGCGATGGCCGCCATGGTCTCCGATATCGAGGCGGCGCATGGACCAATCGCGCTGGCCTTCCTTAACGCGGGCGTTTTTTTCATCGCCGAACGCGACGGATTTTCGGCCGGCCTTGTCTGGCGCACTTTCGAGATCAATGTCGGCGGGACGGTCAATTGTCTCGATCCCGTGCTCGCCGCGATGAAGCGGCGCGGAAAAGGTCAGATCGCTCTCACCTCGTCCCTGGCGGGTTACGGCGGTATCGCAGGGTCGCCTGCCTATGGTTCGGCCAAAGCGGCCCTGATCTACATGGCGGAAGCATTAAGACTCTCCTATGGGCGGGCGGGTCTCACCATCCAGGTCGTCAATCCGGGTTTTGTCCACACCGCGATGACGGCGCAAAATGATTTTGAAATGCCTTTCATCATGGGCGCGGAGCGCGCGGCCAGAATCATTTGTGACGGTTTCGAAAAAAGCGGCTTTGAGATCATGTTTCCGCGCCGGCTTGCCTACGCATTCAAGGCCATGTGTCTATTGCCCTACGCGCTTTTTTTCCCGCTCATGCGGCGCGCGGTGGAACGAGCGCGGCGGTAACTTGGGAGGCATCCGTTCCAATGGAAACCCCCCGAGCATGTCTTTAAAAAGGTTGCTCGACTTTTTCGATTCCGACATGCTCCGACTCTTTCATTTGGAGCGGCGTCCTTATCGATCAATTGGTTCCATTTGATCGGGACGCGCCTTAGAGTTCGCGCTCGTAAATGCGGAATGTGCGAGTATAATGAGCAGGAAGGCTTCGTGCAAGATTGAGCATTGCGCGATTGGTTTCGAGGATCCAGCTGATTTCGGTCTCTTCGATCCTGGCACTGCGGGCCTTGGTAATCGCTTCGGCAAGAAGCAGCGAAACAGCCATCGAACCGATGCAGGTTCCCTGCCAGCGGCTGGCGACGCCGATCATCGGGATTCGAGTCATCTGCGTTCCTCGGCCATGAATGCGCCACAGCATGCGCGCCCAGCCGGACGGCCATAGCTTCCCGCCGAGCCCAACGAGCGCTTCATTGACGTCTGGTATTTGCGATACAACCGCGATGTCCTCGCCCCGCCATTTGGCTATTCTGATCCAGGACGGCTTGGCCACGGGCAGGGTAAGATCCGCGATCAGTCTGGCCTCCGCGTTGCTGACCGGAATCGAACTCCAATTATTCTTCCAGGCGTCGTTATAGAGCCGCAGCACTCGGGAAAATTCCGTTGGCCAGCGCGTCAGGGACAGACCGTAGGTTTGGATCTCCTTGGCGGAATCGAACCGGTTTGCCGTTTTGGCTACGCGTTCGGGAAAATCCGACTCCGGTATCCTGCAGACATAAGCGAATAAATCCATGGCCTTGCGAAACCCGAGCGCCTCGATGTGGCGCCCATAATAAGGCGGAGCATGGTTGGTGCGCACGACGTGAGGCTGGTCAAATCCTTTCACGAGGAGTCCGGCTTCATGATTGATCGACAGACTGAAAGGGCCGCGCATCCGGCGCAGTCCGCGCGCGCGCAAAAAACCGGCGGCATGTTGAAGGAGGGCGGCGAAAACGTCGCGGTCATCGATCGCGTCGATCATGCCAAAATGTCCGCAGGAATCGCGGTATTTTTCGAGATGCGCCCGGTTGACCACCGCCACGATCCGCCCGGCCGGTTGGCCATCGAGAAAAGCGACGAAAGGCTGAATTTCATTTTCAAGCATCAAGGGCGACCGCTTCTTGTCGAACACCTTGAACATCTCGTCGCGAAGCGGCTCGATCCAGCGCGAATTGCCGCGCTGAGCGCGTTTCCCCGCCGCCATGAAAGCTTCGACGCCGGCCGGGTTTTGAACCTTCCGCACCAACAGTGCGGTCATGCTGGACCGCCTTGCGGAAATCCCGGTACGCTTTGCATGGACGGGTTCGCGTTGACTTCTTTCATTGCCTCCTCGATCGCTTGAATCGTTTCATCTATCTGTTCAGCGCGATGCTCGGTGGTAAGAAAGAAACGCAGCCGCGCGGCGCGCTCTGGAACCGCTGGATGAATAATGGGCTGCACATTGATCCCGCGCTCAAAGAGTCCTTGGCTTAGAGCTACGGCAAAAACCGAGTTGCCGGCCATAATGGGAATAATCGCGAAACCGGCGCTCGTTCCCGTATTCCATCCTCGCGTTTTGGCGGCATTGAAAAACAAACGGCTCACACGGCGTAATGCTTCGACTCGGCCGGGTTCGCGATGCAGGATGGCAAGGGCCGCCGAGGCGGCGGCGGCCAGCGGCGGCGAGAGGCCGACCGAGTAGACGAACCCGCCCGACATGCATTTCAGGTACTCCACGAGCGCGGTTGGACCGGCAATGAAACCGCCACATCCGGCAAGCGTCTTCGAAAGTGTCCCCATCCAGATATCCACATCGCGCGGGTCCGTGCCGGAGTGATCGAACAACCCGTATCCCCTCGGGCCAAGCACACCGAGACCATGCGCGTCGTCAACCATCAGCCAGGCGTTATGCCGCCGCTTTATCTCAACGAGCATCGGCAAGTCGGGAACATCGCCGTCCATGCTGTATAGGCCTTCAACGACAATCAACACACGCTCGAACCGCCGCCGGATCGACGTCAGCAGCAAATCCAGCGCCATGAAATCACGGTGCGGAAACGAACGCCGCTCGGCGCGGGACAGGGTCGCGCCGGCCAGGATACTGTTGTGGGCAAGGCTTTCATGCACGACCAAATCCTTCGGCCCGAGAATGGCGCCGATGGTCGAAACATTTGTCGCGTGGCCACTAACAAAAACGACACAATCTTCCTGCCCATAATGTTGCGCCAAGGCCCCCTCGAGTATCCGGTGTCCCGGCCGTTCGCCAGCGACCAGCCGGCTCGCGGACGCCGATGTGCCGAATGCGTCAACGGCGGCATGCGCGGCTTCGCGGACCTCCGGATGATGGTTCAGGCCAAGGTAGTCATATGACGAATAATTGATGAATTGGCGCCCGCCTATGAGGGTCGTCGCGCCGGCAGCAGTTTCATGGAGGCGAAAATAGGGATTGTCGAGGCCAACCACGGCCGCCATAGATCGCTGAAGTTTAAGCTCGCGATACCCGGCCAGATTTTGAAAGTCCATCACGCCGTTTGGAGATGGCGGGACCGGCGCCCGCGCAATTTGCGTCTTGGTGCCAGCTGCCAGGGCGTCAAGGCGGTTTTGAACCATTTCGTCGAGGTGCCGCCGGCCCTCTTCATCCAACCCAGCTCGATTTTGCGACTTCATGCAAATTTCCTGGGGACTAGGCGACGGCCCTGGCGAAGCGGTCGATTCATTCGTGAACGGACGTGGAAGAAGGTTCGCTATTCCAGAGAATATGTCAACGCCGTCTTTGGCCGGCTTCCGCGGGGTTCCGCGCTTGCCATTGGCGGAGGCAGCGCAAAACGTTCTCCACCCGCGTTTAGGTAGGTGGGCGGCCAATGACCTTGACCGGGCCGTCGAGGCGGCAAATACGCATTTCCCCGGTGCGGGGCAATTTGGCGATGTCGGGGTTGCGGCTAGACTATGACCTGCGCTGGTGCGAGGATAGGCCTTGGATTGTAATTGTCTGCGCACTCGCCGTTTCAGAGAAGCGGTGACAGCCTCGGGGGTAAGAATTGTTAGCTCAAGTATCTTGGATTGGGAAGGTCCGTGCCTTATAAATTCAACCGGAGCCGCCGCCACAAGATCCCCAAGGTGCAATACCAGGTGAGGAATTGGCCAACACGCTCAGCCAGGAAAAAGAAGGGATGATCGGGCCCTTATCCGCGAACGGCGATGGTTTTGAGTTCCTGCAGAACGCTGTTTACGAAGCCGGGACAGTCTGTCGCGCGCAAGGACGCGGATTGCGCCGCGACACCTCGCAGATATGCTGCGATCTCGCTTGTGTCTTGTGGAAATAGGTGCCCTTGCCCGCCAAGGAAACTTCGCAACCTTTCAACGCAATCTGCCAGCTCTTTGTTCTTGGTGAATGCGGGGCGCTTTCGGCCGCCTGATTTCGATCGAATTTCATATTCGAAGACTGTTTGGGCAAGGCTCAGCCAGATGACCCGCGCGTCGCACGGCGCGCCGGCGAAAATCGAGAGTTTGATGGCAATTGCTTCCCGCACGCCTTGTGCATCGTGCTCGCCTTCTTGCGTCAAACTCCCTAGTGGCCGCCTGTGTTTGTTAAGGGCACGCGGACAAAAGGCGATTTTTCCCTTGCGCAGGCACGCGACGTAAATCGCCCAATCACCGCAATAGCGGAAATTTTCGGCCGCGCTCAAACTTTCGTTGAGCGCGTCGCGCCGGAATAGAACAGCGCTTACGTTGGGAATCGTATTTTTGACGGCAAGAGCCTCGCCGATTTCGCGCGGACCAGTCTCGACATATCCTGCCAGCCATTTCGTTTCGCTGAGCGAATCGGTATAGAACCGGTAGGTCGAAGAGAGAATTTCTCCGTCCGTTCCGATCACTTCGGAATCGCAATAGGCGACTGCAATGTCCGGATCCGTAAAGGCGGCGGCCATGCGCTCGAGAAAGCGAGGGCAAGACGAATCATCGCTCTCCGCGATCCAGACGAGGTCCCCGGCGGCGCTTTCGATCCCCTTTGCCCATTGCTTAAAAGGCAAGCCGCTATTCGTCGCATTTGCAGCGATCTCGAAGTGAATTGGCGACCGCGCCCGCCACGCCCGCGCGATCTCCAAACTGCCGTCGCTCGACCCATCGTCGAGAAAGATAATTTCGTCCGGCCTCAATCGTTGCTCGAGAATCGACGCGAGCCTCTCATCGAGATAACGCGCGTGATTGTAGTTTGGAACGATCACGGAAATTGTCATGCGACGGGATGGGCGGTAGCCGGCGCGACGGGCCAAGTGTTCCGCCCAATCCGCGGCGGGGAGAGGCATCTCTTCCGTGAGATTGTGGTACGGCAGACCGATGTTCGCGCATGTCCTGGCAAGCGGCAACGCGGCGCAGGCCGCCTCGCAAACGAGCCCCTTCGGGTCCCGGAACTTCATTGCTCGCAACACGCGCTCGAGGACAACACTCTTGTCGAACAAAGCTAGATCGGGGCGCGACAAGTCGAGTATCGCAACTCCTGGGATCGATTCCATGGCTGCGTTAGTCACGCAATGTACGTCCAGTCCGGGCAGTGTGACGAGCATCGTTAAGAGTTGCCTCAGTCCGGCCGTTTCCCTTTCGGCGGCCTCTCCAACATCGACGATCAATATGCGAAACGGCGCTTCGATCCTGCCGGGTGCGGGCAACGATTCTTGCCAGGGAAGTTCCTCGAAATAGGCACTCGGGGACGCAGGTGGCGGAAGAACAGGGTGGGTGCTGTGCCACCCATTGCGCCCGTGCTCGGCATAAAAAGCCAGCGCCGTCTCGCGCGTCGCACCTTGCCCGGAATGGGCCGCGACATAAAACTCCGTGTCGAAAAAACGGGAGGGGTCGCGGCCTTTGCGAGCGCCAATCGCCAGATAATGGTGTAGCGGCTCCATGCCCCCGTCCCGCGCGTCGGCATTCTGCATCAGGTACCATGCCGAATCGAAAAGCGGACCAGGCGACCGGCCGTCCCTGGCTCCAGACGCCACGAAATGAAGAAACGGGTCGAAGCCCGCGCGCCGCACGTCAGGATTGTTTGCCAAATACCATGCCCGGTCGAACAGGGGCGTCGGGGCAAGGCCGCGCGGCAGCCCGTATGCCACGAAATGTCCGAGCGGCGTCAAATCGCCGGTGCCGCCAGCGGCTTTTCGATAGAATGCTGTTGAAAAATAGGGAGACGTCTCGATACCCTCCCGCGCTCCGTATTTGATGTAATCAATGAGCGGATTTTGATCGCGCAGCCGCGGTCCGCGCGCGTTCTCATACCAAGCGGGATCGAATAAAAGATGTGGCCGGTAACCCCGGTCCGCGCCGCTGAGCAAATAGTGAATGATCGGATTCAAACCCGCCACGCCGGTCTCTGGATATTCGGCCTGGTACCATTTGCGATCGAGGATCCGGCTTCGCGCAATGAGCCACCTCCTGCGGACCAGCGAAAGACTCGTGAGCGGATTTTGTAAGTTCAGCAACATGGTGGTTCCGGAAGCAATTCGAGCGATGAATGGAGGTGCTTTATACGTTGCCCGGCGATCAGAGGCGCCGACACAGTTTGAGCATAGTTGAGCAGTTTGCAATCTCTCAGATTTCATGGAATCCTTCTTGCCGGTCTCGAAGCCTCTTGGCGCCCTGGAAAATGCCGCCTCCCGAAAGCGCACCCGCCTGTCCGGTCACAGGGCGTCCGGCGGTCCGGCATGTCCAGTGGGTGACGGCCCGTCTTCTCACCGACCTTTGGCGTATCGAGTTCAAGACGGACGCTCGGCCAAGCTTCCGCGGCATCGATCGATTCGGATTGTGGGAGTCGCCGACAGGTCTCTATTTCTTCGATCCTCTTATTGAAGGAGACCGCGCGTTTTATGTCCGGTTCTACTCGACGATGAACGCCGAAAAGCTTTATTCACGTAAAGCCGTCCGCCAGGAGTTTCTGATCGCCGCGCGGCGCATCGAAGCGGGAGCTCGCGTCCTTGATGTCGGATGTGGGTTTGCGAGCTTCCGGTCATGCGTGCCGCAGGCGACGTACACGGGGCTCGACCCGAACTTCGCCGAAGGCGGTGCGATCGACGGAGTGCGCAACGAAACGCTCGCTCAGCATCTTGTCGAGCACGCGGGAATTTACGACGCCGTCTGCGCGTTCGAAGTCCTCGAACACGTCAGGGCGCCCACGACCCTGTTCGCCCAGATGGCGCAAGCGGTGAAACCTGGCGGCCTCATCTTCGTTGGCGTGCCGCACGTCCCATCCGCGTTGACCCGTATCCCGAATTTCCTGCTCAACGCGCCGCCCCACCACCTGACGTGGTGGACAAGGTCCGCTCTCACCGAACTGGCAAACGGCGCCAATGCTGTTGTAGACGGTATCCAGCATGTCCCCTGGGGTGGCCATGATTCGCTCATATATTGGATCGAGCGTTGCACCCTGGTCAAATGCATCGGAGAGCATTTTCGCGCGGCGTGGTCCTGGCACGCCGCCGCCGCGTTCGGCCTGCTCGGCGGCCGTCTTGCTCACCGGTTACTTGGGACTCCGGCAACCAGGGACGAGGGCGCGGGACTGCTGTTGACGGCGCGGCGGGCTAAAGATGCAAATTGAGTCACGCTTGTTCGTTTCGCTGGCGCATCCCTTGGCCGCGCTGACGGCCATGGGCTGGCCCTTTCATTCAGCGAGGGCGAGCTAAGCCACGTCATGATAATGAATACGATTATCGATGTTCTGTTTGTCGCATGGGGCGCGATCACGGTTATGAGTACGCTTTCGGCTTGGCGCTACACATGGGGGCTTCCGCAGAGCGAAATTCCCGGGAGTACGCCTCCCGTCGCCGTCATCGTAGCCGTGAAGAACGCTTCGGAAGTTTCGCGTGCGTTCTTCGACCGGCTGCGCCATCAAGCCTATCCGGACTATCGAATCATCGCGGCGGTCGAGTCCGAGGAAGATCCCGCCTTCGCGATGGTAACGGAGGAATCGAAACGGCCGGGAGCACCCCTTCGCACGGTTGTCGCCGGCCAATCCGAACAGACCGGTCAGAAGGTATGGAACTTGCTCGCCGCCCTCGATGCGATCGAGGACCGCGACGAGATCGTGGCTTTCGTCGACGCGGACACGCTGCCGTCGCCGGAGTGGCTTTCCCGGCTCGTTGCCGCTCTGGTCAATACGGGCCGTGACGCGGTCACGGGTTACCGCTGGATCATCCCGGCCGACAACCGGGTGAGCTCGGCCGTCGTCGCGGCCGCGAACGCCTCCGTTGTGACGCTGCCGAGACTGCCTTCGATAATTAACCATTGCTGGGGCGGCACGATGGCCATGCGGCGCACGACGCTGGAAGCCATCGATATCCGCCGCTTCTGGGTGGGGACGATCCTCGACGACGCGCAAATGACACGTGCGTTCAAGGAAGCAGGTTACCCGGTCTATTCGCCGCGCCAGAGCCTCCTTCTCTCCCCCGTGGCCATGAGTTGGAGCGAAGCTCTATCCTTTGGGCGGCGCCAATATCGCCTCCTATGGCTATATAGCCCTGACATTTGGGCGTTGGGGGCGCTCGGAACGTTCTTCCCCCTCGCCGCCGCGATCGCCGCGCTGAGCATGGCCTTGCAAGGGAGTGTCCTTGCCATCGTCCTGATTGGCGTATCTCTCGTTTTGGGGGAGGTTCGGTACCATTGCCGGCGCAGAATCGTTATCGCGCTCTGGGGGGAGGCAACCGCTGCCGGACGCGCAAATTACTGGCGGGTCGAACGGTGGTTGCGTCCCATCTGGTGGAGTTTTCATGCGTGGTGCGTGTTTTCGGCGCCCGGCTCCCGCCACATTCGCTGGGCCGGCATAGATTACCGGGTTCGAGGGCCGCAGGATGTCGAAGTGTCGAGGCCGCCGGCCGCACAGCCCTAGATGACCGGTCGCCGCTAGATCCTTATCCGGTCAAGCATATCTGGCTCCGCTCTCAGCCGGGCGATCCGCGCCGGAACCGGCGGGTGGGAATAATAAAACAAGGCATAGAGCGCATCGGGTGTCAGAGTCGATAGATTGTCCCGCGCGAGCTTTGTCAAGGCACTGATCATGGGTCCGGAGCCGGCCATCGCCTTCGCGAAATTGTCGGCCTGATACTCGGCGCGGCGCGACAGCCAGCTCGTCAGAGGCGACAGCAAATGCGCGACGGGTCCGATCGCGGTCAGCACCACGATTAAAACCAACCCGGGATCGGCTGGCAGACCAAACGCGCCAGCCAATCCGCCGGCGACGAAAGCCCAACGAAGGATAGCAAAACCAACAAACGTGAGCGCCGCGGCCTCGGCAATGCGCTGACCGATATGACCGAGTTTATAGTGCCCCAGTTCATGGGCGAGAATGGACAGGATTTCGTCAGGCGTATGGTTTTGCAAGAGCGTGTCGAAGAAGACGATGCGCTTGGCCTTTCCGAATCCCGTAAAATAAGCGTTGCCGTGCGTCGAACGCCGGGACGCATCCATGACGTAGAGCCCCCCGGACGCAAAACCGCATTTGGCAAGAAGCGCTTCGACGCGCGACTTCAACGCTCCGTCCGGCATGGGCGTGAACTTGTTGAACAATGGCGCGATGACGGCGGGATAAATCACGCTCATGGCGATCATCAGAGCCATCAACGCCGCCCAGCCGAGGAGCCACCAGGTGTCAGGCATTACGCGCAGCAGCCAGAACAGGCCATAAAGCAAAGGGACCCCAAGGAGAGCCGAGAGCGCCGCGCCCTTTGTCCGGTCGCGCAGAAACATCGCCGGGGTCGCGCGGTTGAAGCCGAACCGGGCTTCCAGCGCGAAAGTGCTATAAATCGAGAAAGGCAGATGAAGAACGCGCCCAGCCAGCGCGAAAGCAACCACGACGGCGACGGCGCGGGAGATGCCAGGAGCAATGAATTGCGCCACCAACGCGTAGAGCGGACCGAGCAAGACAATCAGCCAAAGCACCGCGAGGACGGTGTCGAAGACCGTCTCCACGAGCGCTAGCCGCGTGCGGGCCATTGTGTAGGCGGCCGCCCGCCGGTGTTCCTCGGCGCTGATCCAGCCGGCAAACCCGTCCGGAACGTGCTCGCGATGGGCGGCAACCGCTGCGGCCTGCCGGTACATTAGTGAGATGCCAAGCGCCCCTGACAGGACAATGGTGATAATAATTGTGATGGGGATCATCTGCTAATTCCTCGGATGCCGGCGGAGTTTATGTACGACAATATAGTTGGCATTCGAGTCCAAGGAGCGCAATGGGCCGCTCCGGCAATGGGGAAACGCCGATGCGAGGTTCTTTCGGCAAAGGAATGGTCATAATGGATTTGGCGCTTATCGCCGCTGCTTGGCAGCCGCGACTCCTTTCACTCTTGCGGATCGTCACGGCCCTGCTGCTTCTCCAGCACGGTACGGCGAAGCTCTTCGGCTTTCCGCATGTCGCAATGTTCGACAACCTCCAGCTCCTGTCGCTCTTGGGCATCGCGGGCGTACTGGAACTCGCCGGCGGCGTTCTGCTTCTCCTTGGCATCTTCACCCGCCCGGTTGCTTTCATCCTCTCCGGCGAGATGGCGTTTGCCTATTTTCTCGCGCATGCGCAAAAAAGCTTCTTTCCCATTCTCAATCAGGGCGAGCTTGCGGTCCTCTATTGCTTTGTCCTCCTTTATCTTGCCGTGGCGGGCGGCGGCGCGTGGAGTTTTACACGCGACAGGGTTACGCCGCCTTCCATTTGATCGAACAGCCGATGGATGGAATTTGATTCCCCGGAGCTACGCCCGTTGCTGCAATAGCCCGCATGGCCTCGACAAGCTCTCGCCGCGCGCCTACTGGCGGCGGCGCGGTGCGGCCTTCGTCGAGACGGCCACGATATTTCAGCTTCAGGTCTTTGCCGTAGCCGAAGTAATCCGGCGTGCAGACCGCGCCGTACGCGCGGGCAACCAACTGGCTCTCGTCGTGAAGATAAGGAAACGGCAATTTATGCGCCTGCGCGAACCGCTTCATATTGGCGAAGGAATCTTCCGGATAGTTCGTGGCGTCGTTAGAGCAAATGGCGGCGAAGCCAATGCCTTCAGCCAACAACAGCCGCGCGTCCGCGACAAGCCGGTCGATCACTGCTTTGACATAGGGGCAATGATTACAAATGAAGACGATGACCGTGCCCTTTGCGCCCGCGACGTCTTTGAGCGTATAGGTCCGGCCATCGGTGGCGGGAAGCCGGAAATCCGGCGCCGGCGTATCCAGGATGATTTGCGTTGCAGTAGCAGCCATGCGCGCACCTCCGTGTGCCTAAGATATATAGGCGCGCCGGGCGGGAGCCAACTGCTGCCTCCGGGTTGACGCGGCCGGAGCCAAGGGATTAACCCAGGCAGACCCTGCCGGAGCCATCGCGGCCGCCTCATGCCAGAGCTTTCCCCGGACGACTCCAAACGGCTCGCCGCCGAAAAGGCGCTGGAGCTCGTTATCCCTGGCATGAGGCTTGGCCTAGGTACTGGCACGACAGCCGCGCATTTTGTCGAACTTCTTGCCACGCGGGTAGCTGAAGGCCTGGACGTGATCTGCGTGCCCACCTCCGAGCGCACCCGCACCCTGGCAAAACTCCATGCCATTCCGCTGACCTCGATCGACGCCTCGCCAGAGCTTGATTTGACGGTCGATGGCGCCGACGAGTTCGACCCAAAATTGCGTCTCATCAAGGGCGGCGGTGGCGCGCTCCTGCGCGAAAAAATCGTCGCGATGGCATCGAAGCGCATGATCGTGATCGCCGATTCGTCGAAATTGGCGGCGGTGCTCGGCAAATTCCCTCTGCCGGTCGAGGTCAATGTGTTCGGCCTCGAAGCGACCCGCCGGATGATTCTTGCCGCGGCGAAGGCCTGCGGCTGCGATGGCGAGGTGCGCCTGCGGAAAACTCCTGGCGGCCAGGCTTTCGTCAGCGACAATGGCCACTATGTCGTGGATTGCTTCTTCGGCGCCATACCCGATCCGGACCGTCTGGCGGACCGTTTCGCCGCCATTGCCGGCGTCGTCGAGCATGGGCTCTTCATTGGGATTGCCAAGGGCGTGATCAGCGCCGGTCCGGCCGGCATCGAGATTTTCGGCGAACTCGATTGACGCCGGCGGGAACATGGGCTTCTTGCATCTTGCGCCACGGTTTTGGACTCATGCCCCTTTGGGAGGTTTTCGCTTGCGCACAGCTCTTGAAAAACACGCCATGAATTTGGTGTTTTGCGTTGCGTTCCTGCTTGCTCCCCTTGTTGCCGCCAGCGGAAGCAGGGCCCAGCAAGCCGCGCCAAATACCCTGCCGGGCCAAACCGGGCCGGGTTCGGCCGCGCCCAGCCCGTCCCATTTGGCCGCCGCCCGCGCGCTCGTGGTCGCCTGTGGAATGTCGCGCTCCTTTAGCATCATCATTCCCCAATTCATGGATCAGATCGGCTCGTCGTTGACCCAGACGCGGCCGGAACTCAGGCACGACCTCAACGACGTGCTGACCGGGCTCAAGCCCGAATTCGACAAGCAAGTGGACGAAATGATCGGTATCGCCGCGCAGATTTATGTCAAACAGATGAGCGAGCAGGATTTGAAGGCGGCGGTGGCCTTCTTTGAAAGCCCGGCGGGGAAAAAATACGTGGAGACACAGCCGGCCTTTTTGACCGAGGTCGTGACCGCGATGCAAGGCTGGCAGGGGAAGATATCGACCGACATGATGACCCGCGTGCGCGCGGAAATGAAGAAGAAGGGCCATGAACTCTGATAGTCATATGATCCGTTGAGGCCTCTCTATTCCCGGCGCACGAGCACGCTGGCTGCCGCCTCTCTTGCATCCATGACCGGCGAGAATATGCCGCTTCTTGCCCTTGATCTCCTGAGCCCGCCGAAGGGTTGCCCGGGTTGAACCGATGCGGGTCGATGCACGCCGACCTCCTGTGCGGTTGGTGCCATGGCATCGCCAGCGGTGGCGGACGGGAGACCGGCTCATCCTGGGGTAGAAAAGCCCATAGCTCGGCTTGGTGCGCCGGCCGCGTCTGGCCGAAGCCCAGCGGAGCGAGGCGGCGAAGCTGGCGGACGACGGCCCTGACCGCAAGGCCGCTGGTATGGCGCGCTGGCGCCGGGCCGGCCCGCGTGACCAAGGTATTCGCTTGGGCGGTCACCCCGTCGTCAGCCGAAAGCATTTGCGGGTTTTGAAACGGTTTCGGACACCGTGGGTTGCTGCGCAATCGTACCAAAATGTTTCACGTGAAACATTTTTGATGGTGTGGACGGCCTCGCCTTACGGCATCAGAGTGCCAAGACGTGGTCGCCGGAGCGCCACAAAGAGGGAGACCGTCCATGGAGA
>JBOHJT010000003.1:0-43665 GCA_050728715.1 Methylocella sp. | reverse complement strand
CTCTTACCAATCTTGTGCGTGAATCAATCCTCGACGAAAAAGAGCTGCCCCTACGCTACACCGCCTGCACGCCTTGCTTTCGCGCCGAAGCGGGCGCGGCGGGCAAGGACACGCGCGGAATGATCCGCCAGCATCAATTCACAAAAGTGGAACTCGTCTCGATTACGACGCCCGAAGCTTCGCTCGCCGAGCACGACCGCATGCTTTTGTGCGCCGAAGAAGTGTTGAAGCGGCTCAAGCTTCCCTATCGCGTCGTTATCCTCTGCACCGGCGACATGGGCTTTGCCTCGCAAAAAACATATGACATCGAGGTCTGGCTGCCGGGGCAAAACCGCTACCGCGAAATCTCCTCCGTTTCGGTCTGCGGCGATTTTCAGGCGCGCAGAATGAACGCACGCTACCGTGCAGGAGATGGCAAAGCCCGCTTTGTCCACACGCTCAACGGTTCTGGCGTCGCGGTTGGCCGCGCGCTTGTCGCGGTTCTCGAAAACTATCAAAAGGAAGACGGTTCCGTCGTCGTGCCGGAGGCATTGCGGGTCTATATGGGCGGCATCGAAACAATCACGAAAGCTTGAGGCCGCGCGGATGCGCATTCTGATTACCAACGACGACGGCATTTACGCGCCGGGCCTCGCGCTCATGGAGCGCATCGCCAAAACCTTCTCGGACGATATTTTGGTCGTCGCTCCCGAATACGACCAGTCGGGCGTCGCCCATTCGCTGACGCTCAACGATCCCCTGCGGCTGCGCAAAATCTCGGAGCGCCATTTCGCGGTAAAGGGCACGCCCACCGATTGCGTCATCCTGGGCGTGTTCAGGCTGCTCGAAGGCGCAAGGCCAGATCTCGTCCTTTGCGGCGTAAATAACGGCCAGAATGTCGCCGATGACGTGATCTATTCCGGTACGGTCGCGGGCGCGCTGGAGGCGGCGAGCCTCGGTCTGCCCGCGATTGCTCTTTCCCAGGCCTATGGCCCGATCGGGCGCGAGGAAAGTTTTTGGGACTGCGCCGAAACTCATGCGCGGAGCCTTATCGGCAAAATCCTCGCCGAGGGCATTCCCCCAAATATCGCGATCAATGTGAACTTTCCTGCTTGTCCGCCGGAGGCGGTCAAAGGGGTAGCGGTCAGCGTCCAGGGCCAGCGCGACGCGCAAACGGCAATGATCGACGAGCGGGCGGACGGGCGCGGCAATCCTTATTATTGGATCTCGTTCACGCGCGGCAATTCGACCCCGGGACACGGCACCGACCTCGAAGCCTTGGCGGGCAACAACATCTCGGTGACACCGCTCAAACTGGATTTGACGGACGAAGTGACGCGCACGCGTTTTGCGCTTGTATTGCGCTAATCGAGGCCGCTCTCGCGATGTCCCTCGAAGAGCCGCCGCCCGGATTGGAGGAGCAAGCGATCGAGGCGCGAAACAAGGCGGCGTTCCTGATGGATCTGCGTGCGCGCGGCATCCAGGACCTCGACCTTTTGCGCGCGCTCGAAATTGTCCCGCGCGAGATTTTCGTGCCGCACCGTTTTGCCGATCTGGCGCGCCGGGCAATCGCGCTGCCGCTGCGTTGCGGCCAGACCCTTCCGGAGCCCTGGCTCACCGCCAAGATGATCGAGGCGCTGGCGCCGTTGCCGAGCCATCGCGTGCTCGAAATCGGAACCGGATCGGGCTATGCGACGGCGTTGCTGGCCAAGCTGGCGCGGGAAGTCCTTTCCATCGAACGATTTAGGAGCCTCGCTATCGAGGCCGAGGCGCGGCTCGCGCGGCTCGCCATCACCAACGCCGGGGTCGCCTTTGGTGACGGCCTGGCGATCTTGCCGGGGACAGGCCCCTTCGACCGGGTGATCGTCCAGGGTTTGCTCGCCATTGTTCCTGACAATCTCGTCGCGGCGCTTAGCGAGGACGGGCTGCTCGTCGCGGCGCGGCCAGCGCACGGAACACGATCGGGTCAACACATCGCACGGATCGCGCGCAACGGCGCCGGAGGCATCGACGAAACCCCGGTTTGCCCCTCCCGGCTGCAGGCGCTTTTGCCAGGCGAGGCATTAGCGCTCTAAAGGGACCAGGACTCATTCCAAAGAAATATAATTTTGTCGGTTTTTTCGTGAATATTCGTTCATCTTTAAACCGTCCCTTAACTTAATCCACACGTAATGGCCTGGAAAGACACTGCGCCGGTGGGGTTGCGTCATGAGTGGTATTGTTTGTGTTTCCCGCGCACGATTCGCGTTTCGACTCGCCTTGACAGGAGCCGCGGCCGGCTTGCTTGCCGGGTGCTCAAATTCCGAGCGTTTGAGCGATCCTTGGTCCAATCCTTTCCAAAGTTCGGCGAACGTAGCCAGCGAGGCGCCGGTGGCGGGCGTCGGGGCTCCGGTGCCGGTTCCTCCGGTGCAACGAAGCCCTAGGATCGCCGCTGCCGCGCCGCCGCGAGGGATGCAAGGCGCCGCGGGTTGGTCGGCGCAAGGCGGATCGCCGATCGTCGTCGCTCAAGGCGAGAACGCCCAAATTCTCTCAAACCGCTACGGCGTGCCCGTTGACGCGCTCGTTCGCACAAATGGTTTTGCCTCGGCGTCGCAGGTCCGGCCAGGAACCCACATTGTTATCCCGGTGTATAACGCGGCTTTGGCCGCTTCGAGCGGAGCTCGCGTGGCCGCTCGTTCCGCGCCGGGAAGACCGGCGGTTCCGGCGAAGGTGGCGCACGCGCGCCCTCGCACATTGGCGAGCCAGGCTGAAAGCTTGAAATCCGGCAAGACCCGCACGCCCGCAACCAAGGCCGCCGCCGCGCGGAAGCCAGCCACCCCCGCGGCAAGGCAGGAAACGGCGGAGGCCAAGGTGCCTAGCGAGACCAAGGCATCGGCGCGCGGTCCGGGCCCGGCGCCGGCGCCCGAGCCGAAAAAAACCGCCATGGCCACCGAAACGGCCAACCCGGAATTCCGCTGGCCCGCGCGGGGACGCATCATCCAAGGGTTCAAACCGGGCGGTAACGACGGGATCAATATAGCGGTTCCGGAAGGAACTTCCGTGAAAGCGGCGGAGAGCGGCGTCGTCGCCTACGCCGGAAACGAGTTGAAGGGCTACGGCAATTTGATCTTGATCCGGCATCCTAATGGCTTTGTTTCCGCCTATGCGAATAATGGCGATATCGAAGTCAAGCGCGGCGAGACGGTCAAGCGGGGGCAAACCATCGCGAAATCCGGGCAGAGCGGCAACGTCGCATCGCCGCAACTTCATTTCGAATTGCGCAAGGGCACAAAGCCGGTCGATCCGACGCAATATCTCGCCGGGGTTTAGGCATCTCGGGCCAGTCCCTATTTGGTTTTGGCCCGGGACCCCTGCTCGCGAAGCCTTTCGTCAAACGCCCGCCGCGAACGCAAGATAATACGCGATTTCGCTCAGTTGCTGCGCGGCGCCCGCGACATCCCCGGTCTGGCCGCCGATTTGTTTTCGAGCGAGCAGCACAATGGAATAGGCCGCGCCTGCCGCCGCGGTTATGCCCGCAAGCGAGCGGGCTAGATACGCGCCCGCTACAACCGGAGCGAGAGCAAATACAACGGCGAGGCAGGCAGCGACCTTGAGCGCCGCTCGTTCCGGCTTGCCCGCAGCAAAACCAGTTCCATTTTCTCTTGCGGGCGGAAGCAGGGCCAAGGGCATAAGCGAAGCTGCGCGGGACAAAGCCGCCGCTCCGATGAGCACGGCACCGGCAAGGCCCTGGCTTTCGTCCGCGATAAGCGCAAGGCTCGCCGCCCGCAAATAAAGGCTTAGCACGAGTGCCACGGCGCCAAACGTGCCTATCCTGCTGTCTTGCATGATTTCGAGCTTGCGTTCGCGGGTCGTGCCGCCGGAGAACCCGTCCGCGCAATCGGCAAGCCCGTCTTCGTGCATTGCCCCGCCGAGCAATACCAAAGAGCAAATCGCGAGCGGCGCCGCGAGGGACGGGGGGAATCCGAGCCCAGAGGCTACCCCCATGACGAGGGCCGCGATAGCTCCCACGAGGCTGCCCGCCACCGGTAGCATGCGCACCGCGCGGGGGAAATCGGCAAGCGACCGTGTGCTGCTCTTGGATACCCCCAAAGGACACGACAGCCGCGTGAAAAACGTAAGACAAAAGCGAAAATCGGCAAGAAGCGACGAGCCAGGGCGCATTGCTTCTCTTCCGTGATTGCGCGGGTTTTGTCGAGAGGCGTGGAATGCGCCGCAGGATGTGCGCGATTGCCCAGGCGCAAACCAGAGACCGGGATCTCAGTTCGCCGATGTGGCCGCGTGCTCACGGTCACAGACCCAGCCTCGATAGAGGCTTCCTTGCTCGACTTTCGTGCCGATAAAGCAATTGATTCGATTCGGCAGGGCGTCCTTTGCCTCGGCTACGTTGACCGGGGCAGTCTCGCAGGAGTGGGAGCTAGGCAAGTCTCCGACGGTGGCAAAGGCGAGAGCCGCAGTAGGGAGAACAAGCCCCATGGCGGTAGAAGAAAGCTGGCGCTTCATCGTGAGGGTCTCCATTCCGTGTTGATAACATGAGGTTTCCCCCCGAACCGCCGAATGAGCCTTACATAGCAAAATTACTGCTGCATTGCAATATTGCGACTGCAGCAAAAAACAAGGCGTGTTGCCGCAGCCACTTCCGGCAGCGGCCGCGCTGGATTAGAAGACACAATTTGGTGCCCCCCCAGGTCGCGATGTCCGCCTCAAAACACCCGTTTGACTCGATCCGCGATCTCGTTGCCTCCATGCCCGAGGCCTCGGAGGCGTCCAGGCAGGCGGTCCGCGCGCGCCAGGCGGAGTTGACCAAACCGCTGGGGTCGCTCGGCCGGCTCGAGGAAATCGCCGGTTTCCTGGCCGCTTGGCAGCGGAAGCCGAAGCCGTCGATCGACCGGCCTCTGGTCGCGGTATTTGCTGGCAATCATGGTGTCGTGGAAAAAGGTGTTTCGGCCTATCCGGCCTCGGTCACGCGCGCGATGGTGGACAATTTTCGCAGCGGCGGCGCCGCGATCAACCAGATCTGCGCGGCCCATGGGCTCGGCCTCAAGGTTTTCGATTTGGCGCTCGACCTTCCGGCGAAGGACATCACCGAAGCTCCCGCCCTAGAGGAAAAGGAGGCCGCCGCGACATTCGCTTTCGGGATGGAAGCCATCGCCGGAAATATCGATCTTTTGTGTCTCGGCGAAATGGGCATCGGCAATACGACGATCGCGGCCGCCGTCTATCATGGACTCTACGGCGGCGCGGCGGCCGATTGGGTTGGGCGCGGCACGGGAGTTGACGACCGCGGTTTAGCGCGAAAGCTCGCGGCGGTGGACGCGGCCGTCGCGTGGCACAAGGAGCATCTTGCCGATCCGCTTGAGGTCATGCGCCGCCTTGGCGGGCGCGAGATCGCGGCGATCGCCGGCGCGATTATCGCGGCGCGCATGGAGCGCATTCCGGTTGTCCTCGACGGTTATGTGGTTTGTTCCGCCGCCGCCATTCTTCATGCGCTCGATCCGCGTGCGCTCGACCATTGCATGGCGGCCCATGTTGCGGCCGAAGGCGGGCATGCGGAGGTGCTGCGGCGGCTCGGCAAGAAGCCGCTGCTCGATCTTGGGCTCAGGCTCGGCGAAGGCACCGGCGCCGCCTTGGCATTCGGGATCATCAAGGCGGCGGTGGCCTGCCACACCGGCATGGCGACGTTTGCGGAAGCCAAGGTCGCGGGCAGGGGAGAGGATTGAAACGCGGACATGCGGTGCCTGGTCACGCCGGAGATCGCGCCTTTCTCCTATCGGTCTACCCGCAGGTACTCCACGCTTGGCACTATGCTTGCTGCATTGGACCTTTATGCCGGCTGCGCAGCCACGCGATGGCCAGCACAAAAAAGGCGCCCGCCGCTCCGTCCCAGGCCTCAAAACCGGGCCAGCGCACGCGCAGCCAGGCGGCAAGACCGGGATCGGTGCCGATCAGGTCTCCAGCAATCCAGCCGAGCAACCCCGCGCCGGCCCAAACGAGGAGGGGAAATCGGTTGAGCAGCGCGAGCACGAGCGTGGAGCCGTAGACGATCAGCGGAATCGACAAAGCGAGACCGAGAAGAATCAACGGTATCGATCCCTTCGCCGCGGCGGCGACCGCGACCATATTGTCGAGCGACATCACGGCATCCGCCACGGCGACAATACGGATGGCGGACCATAGCGTACTGGGCGGTTTGATCTCTTTTTCAGGCTCTTCCTCGACGATGAGCGTGACCCCGATCCACAGCAGGAGAACGCCGCCCGCGATTTTCACGAAAGGCAGGCCCAGCAATTTGACAACAAAAATGGTGAAGATGACGCGGAAGGCGACCGCCACACCTGATCCGAGGACGACGCCCAACGTCCGTTGTCCCTCGGGCAGCGAGCGGCAGGCCAGCGCGATGACCACGGCATTGTCGCCCGAGAGAAGTATATTGATCCAGATAATCTCGAGAAGCGGGAGCCAGAAAGCCGTCGGGGCGGGGTCCATGGCTGGGCGCTAGGCCATGGACCGCGCGAGGTCAAGCGGCGCACCCTTCCCTTGCTCTTCACAAAATTGTGGTGCCTGGAGGTTGAATTGCTATCTTTCGCGAGATCGTCGCGGAGTTTTCGCGTGGTAGCGAGAATCGCGATAAGGGCGGCGCGGGTTAGGCCTTTGGGCGGAAGGCTCCGTTCGCCGTCTCGACCGCCTGGGCAGCGTGGCCATTTTGAATTCCGCTCTAATCCTCAAGTGTTTTTAATTGCCACTGTCAGATCCGGGGTTCCATGATGCGCAACGATAGAAAAATCGACGTTTCCTTTCCAGCTCGCGTCGAGGATTATATCCGCCGCTTCATGAAGGTTGCGGAGCGAACCAGGCCAAACGCAAGCTTGGTCCCAATCTTCGCGTGGCACATCCGAGGGACTTTCACGGACAAAGTGTCGGGCGAGGTGAGGGCGTTAGGGCCAGGTGTTGATGTTGGCGCGATTGATCCCAAGGAATTGACTGATGAGCTCATCGCCCCCATGGGCGGCCGCATTACCGGCACATTCGGCGGCCAGAAACGGGCGGCCCGCAAAACCAAATGCAAGATGCCTGCCTTGGAAATTTTTCCGCAAGGTTCGATGCGTTCAAGGGAGTATTGTCTCTCCCGAAGGTTGGGACCATAATTTGAACCACAGCGCGATAGCACGAGATGGCATGCCTCGCGTCTCCCGGTGGTTGCCCGCGCGGCGGCAAAATATCGCTGGGCTATTCTTTTTCATGCTCGCGGGCGGCGCCATGACCCTTGTCCCGGGCTGCGCGTCGATCGGCCTATCCGGGGCGGGCGAGCCTGCCGCGGAGCCTCGTTCCGTCTCGATCTTCGTCGTCTCGACCCGCAAGGGCGAAAGTGGCGCATCGAGCGAAGCCGCCGTCGAGAACGGGGCGCGGTTCTCCCTGCAAATGATCGGCGTGCCGCCTGGCCATGAGCCGGGCAGGGTGGAGCGGCCGGCCTTCGGTTCGGAAGATCCGCAGAAACACTTTATCGTGAGGAGCCGGCGCGGCCTGGACGAGACCGCTTTTTTCGCCGAGCTCGCCAGCCATATTTCCGGACGCATCGGATCGAACCGCGATGTTCTGCTCTATGTTCATGGTTTCGACACGAGCTACGACGAGGCGCGTTTCCGGCTCGCGCAAATCGTGGACGACGGACGCTTCGGCGGAGTTGCGGTGCTCTATACATGGCCCGCCGCCGGCAGCCTCCTCGACTATGGCGCGGCCAAGGAAAGCGCGACCATTGCCCGCGATGCCTTGAGCAAGCTCCTGCACCGGCTTTCCGAACTGCCCGATATTGGCCGCGTGCATGTTCTCGCGCATTCGATGGGCGCTTGGCTGGCCATGGAGGCCTTGCGCGAAAATGCAATTGCGGGGACGCCGGATCTCAATGGCAAGCTCGGCGACGTGATGCTTGCCGCGCCCGACATTGACTTGAACGTCTTCCGCCAGCAATTGGCGCGGCTCGATCCGTCGCATGTCTTCGTCCTCGTCGCCTCGAACGATCGCGCGCTTTCGTTATCGCGCACGCTCGCGGGCGACCGGCAGCGTCTCGGCGCGCTCGACCCCAATAATCCCAGCGATCGCGCGGCGCTCGAAGAGCTTGGCGTCAAGGCCTACGATCTTTCGCGCGAGTCGACCGGTCTGATCGGGCATGGCACCTTTGCCGACGCACCCCAGGCGGTGCGCACGATTGGCGCGCAGATCACCGAACCGAGGCCGCAGGACGCCAACGTGCAGGCTGTGCTCGGCGAGAAACCCGTCGATTCAAAAATCATTGCTGTCCCGCTCGCGCCATTAGCCGGGCCATCAAGCTCCGCCGCGAACCCGCCCCCCAGCACGGTTTCGCCGCACTAAGCGGGGCAACCCTCCGGCCTCGCCCATGATCGGGGATCGCATCGCCGGTTCGCGCGCATCCCCCCGCATCGAAACCTGCGATGAACAAGGAATTACTGAATATCAATAAGTTGAAGTATGTTCTTAAAGAAGTCTATCAACTTCCTCGAAGGACCCGGTGCAGCGATGCCGCCAAGCTCGGCTCCACTGTGCGGCCGGAATCCAGGTATGCCCGGTTTCGTTGACAATTTTCGTAAATCGTTTCATAATTTTCAAAACCGACGCGGAACTTTTTCCGGGGCTGTTCGTTGTCCGCTCGGAGTAAGTTTGCCGGCGGCCGTTCGGTGACGCCGTGCGGGCAATAATTTTTGCGGATGCCGCCGCGTATCCCCCTGTGGAGTAAGAAGGTCGCCGTCGCTGGGCTTTACTCAAGCCTCGGAAACCAATCGGAAATCAGAAGGCTCTTTATTAGAGTCGAGATAGTTTCCTTGGATTTTCACAGCACGAAGTACTTTATATCTGGTTTTGCTGTCTGCTTCGACATGATTGTCATGCCGGAGAAGGGAGGGGCTTGCATTGTTTAAAAGCCCCCTCTCGGAAAAATTTCGCAAGAAATTGAGCATTTGCAAAATTAAATTAGGCGTAATATTGCAAAGCAACATGAGATATTTCTGTTGACGTCATCATAGCGTTAGAAATATGATCTAGATTGGCGGGTGTCGTGGCGTAGCGCTTTAGCTGGCTTTTCCACTAGAAATCGTTCCGGCGCTCGTCCGGATCGCGGCATGAATATTGCGTAAGTGTTTCTCGGACTGCCGCTTTTCGACCGTTTCCAACGCCGTTCGGCCTGCTAAGCGAGAGTGTTATGTGTTTGATCGCTGAAATAATTCATACGTGTTCGCACGAAAAGGTCGCCCAGGCCGCCGTCGCATCGATGGGGTCCAGTTTCGCGGGCAAGGTCGGGGTCACCGCCGGCGCAAATGGGTTATCAATCGGCGCCTTCACGGCTCGCGCGGTTCGTGAATTCGAGAAGATTGGCGGGGAACAAGAAAAACAATCCCTCCGGCAGGCCATGAACGGTTCGGACCAGCCGATCTTGGCAGGTCTTCAGCATATTCTCGAGCCCGTTATCCAATAACGGTTGGGGAGTCCGGCGGCCGCGAGTTCGAGGAGCGCGCCCCTTCCGGTCAGAGGCGGCCTTCCTCGACGTCCTCGCAGGAAAATCCGAAGAGCGCCAATCCCTCCTCCAATTGACCGGCGGCAGTGGGCACGCCAAGCAGAAAGGCTGCCGTCAACGGCGCCGGATGCGCCGCCGCCTCGGCGAGAGCGCCGGGCCATTCTTCAACCGGAAAATCCTCGCCGCCGATCAGATAGAGAGCGATCAGCTCGCGTTGCTCGTCCTCGTTCATGGAACCGATGAAATCGACCAGTTCCTTGCGCACCGAGGAATGCCGGGATTGCGTAAACACCGACGCAAATCCATCGTCCGTCGCGTTCGAGGAGTCGCCCATCGGCTCTTCCGCTTGCACGTCGAGCTCGCGCAACTTGATGATGATGAAGCAGACTTTCTCGGGGTTGAGCTCGGAAAGCATGTCCTTGGCCGTTGTTTGCGCCGCTTGGATGGCATAACGAAACTTGGCCACGCACGGTTCCCTGCGGCCAAGCGCAACCGGCGGTCGCTGATCGTGGAGCAGGGTGATCCGGCGGCGGGAGCCGGTCTCGCGGCGAAGATTGGGCGCATGTCCTCAATGCAATCGCGCGCTGCGCTTCAGGATGCGGCGCGGCGCGCCCAAGGTCTTGTTTTCTCTTGGATTTCAGGCCTGACGCCCGGCTGGTAGAAAATCCCAAGGCTAGGCCTTCGGCCTGCTTCAAGAAGCCGGATCGTGGCAACATCCCTTATTTCGAAACTGTCAAAGCCGCAGCGCGCGAGCAATTGCAGCTGGTCGAACAGAACCTCGCCGGTCGCCCGTAATTCACCCGCGTAACCAAAATGGCCGCGAAGCAGGTGCGCGAGCGAGTAGCCACGCCCATCGGTGAATTTTGGAAAGGCGACCGCGACGAGCGCGAAGCGGGCAAGGTCCGGCGCGATTGCTCTTATGTCCTGCCCCGGTTCAATGAGCAGGCCAAGCGGTATATTGCCGGTTTGCGCGCGCGCGCGCGCCTGCCCTTGCGCCAGCGTCAGGATGACCTTTCCGCCGGGCGGCAGGTCTTCTTCTGGCGCCAAATTGCGCCAGTCATCCGGGACGAAACCATCGCCCTTGAATACGGGCATTTTCAAATGTCCAAACCGGCATAGAGCGGCAGCGTATGAAGCCCGCATTCGACTTTGCTACTGCCACGCCAGCGCCCCGCGCGCGGGTCTTCGCCAGGCCTTACGGGCGAGGTGCAAGGGATGCACCCAATCGAAAAATAGTTCTTGGCAACGAGCGGGTGGCGCGGCACGTCGAAGGCGACGAGATAGTCTCGAATCTTGTTGGGCGGCCAGTGCGCAAGCGGATTGACTTTTATGCGGCCGCCTTCGGATTCGAACACAGCGAGGCGCGCTCGAGTTTGCGCCTGAAACCGTTTGCGGCCGGTGATCCAGGCGTCATAGCCTTCGAGCGCTTCCGCTAGCGGCAAGACCTTGCGGATTTCGCAACAGCGGCCGGGATTGCTTGCCCATAGAAAATTTTCCGGATCTTCCGCCCCCAGCAGCGCTCGCCTTGGCCCGATAGTGATCACATTTGAAAGGCCAAGGTGGCTCACGAGTTCGTCACGATAGGCGAGCGTCTCCGCGAACAAAACCCGCGTGTCGATGAACAACACCGGCGTGGTCTTGTCGGTTTGTGCCAGCAAATGGAGCAGCACGGCGGAATCCGCGCCGAAACTCGAGACAACCGCGATCCGGCCGGGGAACAGATCCTCGATCACGAGGCGCATCAATTCGCGCGTGTCGATTTCGGCGAATTTGGCGCCTAGCCGCGCGGCGTTATCCGTGCCGGCAGAGAGGGCACCCTCATTCGCGGCCATAAAGAGCCTCCTTGAACGGCTCCATTCCGATCCGCCGGTAGGCCGCGAGAAAATCCTCCGCCGAGCCGGCGCGGAACTTCAAATAGGTATCGACGACCGTCTCGATCGCGTCGACGATCTCGTCTGAAGAGAAGCTCCGCCCGGTAAGCGCGCCGACGTTGCAAGTCTCGTCGGCGGAACCGCCAAGTGTGATCTGATAGGCCTCGGAGCCGGCCTTCTCTAGGCCGAGAATACCGATATGGCCGACATGGTGATGCCCGCAGGCATTGATGCAGCCCGAAATATTGATCTTGAGCTCGCCAATTTCCCGCGCCCGCGCACCATTGCCAAACCGTTCGGACACGCGCTGCGCCACGGGGATCGAGCGGGCGGTCGCCAGGCCGCAATAATCAAGCCCGGGGCAGGAAATAATGTCGGTCACGAGACCGGTATTCGCGGTGGCGAGACCTTGCCCGGCAAGCCGGTCGAACATCTCGGGCAAATCATCGAGCGCGACATGCGGCAGGACGAGGTTCTGCTCATGCGCGACGCGGATCTCGTCTTGCGAAAATGCTTCGGCTAGATCGGCGATTGTTTCCATGGATTCGGCGCTGGCGTCGCCTGGAATGCCGCCGATGGGTTTTAGGGAGACCGTGACGATCCCATAGCCCGGCGTCTTGTGCGCCACCACGTTTTGCGAAACGAAACGGGCGAATGCGGGATCGTTTGCTTTTCGTTTTTCAAACGCAACGGAAGTTGTTGCGCGCGCGGGCAACCCCGGCGGGGCAAAATAGGCGCGGATTCGATCGATTTCTTGTTGCGGCAGGGCTAGCGCGTCGTCGCGATGAATGGCGAACTCGGCCTCGACCTCGGCGCGAATGACGTCCGCGCCTTTCTCGTGGACGAGGATTTTTATGCGCGCCTTGAATTTATTGTCGCGCCGTCCCTCGAGATTATAGATCCGCAGAATTGCGTTGGTGTAGGCAAGGAGATCGGCCTTCGGCAAGAAGTCGCGGATCTTATGCGCGACAAATGGGGTGCGGCCCAAGCCGCCGCCGACATAGACGGCAAAGCCCACCTCGCCGCTAGCGTTCTTGACAATTTGATAGCCTATGTCGTGCACCCTTATCGCGGCACGATCATTGGCGGCGCCGTTGACCGCGATCTTGAATTTTCGTGGAAGGAACGAGTATTCGGGATGCAGCGAAGACCATTGCCGCAGAATTTCGGCATAGGGGCGGGGATCCTCGATTTCGTCGGCACAAGCGCCGGCAAATTGATCGGACGTGACATTGCGGATGCAATTGCCCGAGGTTTGGATCGCGTGCATCTCGACTTCGGCAAGCTCATTCAGAATATCGGGACAATCATTGAGCGCCGGCCAGTTGAACTGAATGTTCTGCCGCGTCGTGAAATGGCCGTAGCCCTTATCGTAGCGCCGCGCGATGAAGGCGAGCTTGCGCAATTGTCGCGACGACAGGGTGCCGTAGGGGATGGCGATGCGAAGCATATAGGCATGCAATTGCAGATAGACGCCATTCATCAGGCGAAGCGGCCGGAACTGTTCCTCGTCCAAATCACCGGAGAGACGGCGCGCGACCTGGTCGCGAAATTGCGCCACGCGCGCGGCGACAAAGCTTTTGTCGAATTCATCGTAACGGTACATGTCAGCTTCTCTCCGCTTGGGCAAACCCCCCTGCCACCATGAGCGTTCAAATCGAAACGCTTAATGCTTTGCTTTGTGTTCCCTCATCGCGCGATACCATCCGGAGAGTCCGTCGCGCTTACAAGCTCACGCTCCCGCGCGTTTTCCACTCGCCTCATCCGCAAAACCGCGTTCGGGTCTCGCTTGACCGTATTTTCTAGCGGCGCGCCCGCGTCGTGTGCGACCACATGCGTGCGCGGCAAGAAATCGATCGTCGGACCCCGCGCGCGAATTGCCTCGCGTAATGTCACGGCGCGCAGCCCGCTTGCCTCCTCGGTGACCTCGACCACGACAGGTTCGACGACGAGATTTCGCTTCGCGTCATTCTGGGCGAGGAAAAGTCCGGCCTCCGCTTCGGCCTTGCTTGCAAAAATTTTCGCCTGACTAAGCCGCTCGAACCAGGAACCGTCGCGGCCGGCATAGACGACGATTCCATCGGCGAGGCGATTTGCGGAAATGACTTTGGGCATGCCTTAAAGCTCGCGGAACACCAAATTCAATCCGTATATAATCCAATTAACAGCGTTTGGCGAGTTTTTAATATAAAATACGAATATTTTATGTATAATTGGCAGAAGAGTAAGGACGCGACGCAACGGTGCGCCCAGCACTTGCGCACCATGCGTCACTCAACAAAATGATTTTGATGGGATTTTCTGAATCTATCCGGCTGCGAAGCGGAGTGCAAGCCGGTTTGAGCTTTTGCTCATGACACAAAGCGGCCATTCTCTCCCTCGGGGCCTATCGGGTAGTTGCGCAAGTCCTCGCGCAACGACCAGGCGGCCGACGCCAACTCGTCCGAAGAGGGCGAGAAACGGAGATAAAATACTCCGGCTTTATCCTGGGGCGCCCATGGAGGGCGGCACTCAAGCCCAAATTCGACCCGCAACGAACCTTCGTTCCACGTGAAGTTAGGTTCGGCTCGATGAAGCCAATTTCGCTGTCCTTGCTTGCATCTTTGGATCTCGCTTCGAGCCAGTTGGCCAAGGCTGAAACCTCAGTGGTCAGCAAACAAGGGTCCCTGAATTTCCACGCCCGGCCGTCCAATTCAGCTTCTCCGGCAACGACAAGCCAATCCGAATCCCAAGGCACGCCTTCAGGCTCGGGGGAATTGATAGCCCACGATTCTCAATTCAAGGGAAGAACCGTCTCTGCCCAAAAACCACATGGGAGAATCCCATCTCCGACGCCGTGGCAAGGCAAGTGTCTTAGTCCGGCGCAACTAAGAGATTCAAACTGAGGTACAACCGGACAAGCGGTTTAGGCGTCCTTCAAATAGTCGAAAACCACCTCGCCAAGACCAAGCGTCAGGTCGGTGACAAAATGGCTGGCGGAAAGCACGCCGCGCACGGGCAGGCGGGCGACATCGCACATCGAATGCTCGAAAAGCTCGATTGCCGCGGGCCCGGACCACGCGCCTTTCAGAGTAACATCCTCCAAATAATACCGCACGAGCTCGCAAATCCTCGGCGTGCAATCCACATGCGGGATGATCTTGATCATGAAACTCGGCTTCGCTAGGCTTTTTAAGAGAGGCGCCGGATCAAGCTCGTGATGTTTGTAGCCCATGGTGGCCGACACGCACAGCACCGAGCCATAGTGCAAGGTGCAGACCAAGGTCTCGCTCTCATGCGCGACCTCAGGCCTCGCGAGCTTTTTCGGAAAGCCCCAGATCTCGCGCCCGCCAGCGATCGGAGCATTATCGTCGAGGTACATGGCATGCACATAGCCGCCTTCCTGGACCGTCCCATCGGCGGCGCGAAACCGCACGGGGATCACCTGGCCGGTCTCGGTATAGTCGCCAAAGCCGGTCGAATCGGGCATGCGGATGAACTCGTAATTAACCGTATCGCCCGCCACCTCCAGGGGTTCTGGGACCACCTCGCGCAGAATGTCTGGATCCGAGCGGTAGCTGATCACCACGAATTCGCGATTGTAGAATTTGTATGGCCCGCGTGGGTAGGCGGGGTCGGTCAGCGGCATGGCGAAAGCGCTTTTGGCAACATCGGCAAGCTTCATCGTTGGTCTCCTTATCGAGCGTCGGCCGGTACGACCTGGCGCGCCTTCTATTCCCTGCCGTCTCGCGCGAGGTCGAAGGTGAAAACGCATTCGTGATTTTCGGGGCGCTGCAAAACCTCGGGATGGCGCAGGGTCCGCACCGCGTCGTTGTAGCCTGCCTGCCAATGCTCCTCCATCGTTCGCCTGGAAAACTCGTAGTCTTTTGACGAACCCTCGTAATTCTGAGCGTGATAGATGAGATTGATGATGTTGTAGACTTTTTCGTCCGCCTCGCCGGCGAGAAGGTTTGCTTGCGGCAGTTGCCGCAACTCTTCGGGAAGCCGTTCAAGGAGGTGGTGGACCGCCCTGCGCAACAGCTGCGTTCTCTTGAATTGATCGGTGGCCGCCCGCGTGCGGCTCGAAAACCGGATGTCCTTCTGGCGCGCGTCGGCCTCGATCAAATTGCGGGGCAGCCTACCGCTCGCGCTCCACAGATCGATTTGAAAGGCAAGCGTATCCATGCGCGGCGTGCCTGAGAGCACCCATTCAAGAGGCGTGTTGGAAACAAGGCCGCCATCCCAATAATGTTCGCCCTGGATTTCCGTGGCGGGCAAACCGGGCGGCAGGGAACCGCTCGCCATGACGTGGTCCGGGCCGATCTCGTGCGTGGTGTTGTCGAAATAGAGAAAGTTGCCGGTGCGCACGTTTACCGCGCCGACGCTGAAGCGGGTGATTGCACTGTTGATAAGGTCAAAATCCACGAGGCGTTCGAGTGTCGCTCTCAAAGGACCGGCATCATAATAGCTGAGAACATCCGGTTTTCCGGGCGCAAAAGGGAAGGGGGGCGGCACGCGGGGTTTGAAGAAGCCCGGAGCGCCGCCGAGCAAAGTGCCCAACGAGCTCAGCTGATTGAGCCATCTATGGGCGAAATCGTCCTTGATTTCGATCGACGGGACGTAAGCGATATCAAAGGGAGCCGTGCTGACGATCTCCCAGAATTCCCTCAACCGCTCGACGCGCTTCTCCGGCGGATTGCCGGCAACCAGCGCCGAGTTGACGGCGCCAATCGAAATGCCGGCGACCCAATCGGGATGCAGATCGGCCTCCGCGAGAGCCTGGTAGACACCGCCCTGATAGGCACCAAGGGCGCCGCCGCCCTGCAGGATGAGGGCAATACGTTCAAACGGCGGACGCTGCTCGATCCGATGCGTTTTGCGCGTGGCCGCGCGCGGACCCGAAATGTCCGATGTGGTCATCAGAGTAATCCCTGTCAAACGTCCGGTTCCGTGCCTTGCGCTACCGTCTCGTTCCTGGCGCGCCTGTGCATCGCCGCACCCCCGAATGGAGTCAACTTACCCACGCGGTTTGATGGATTTGCCGGGCCCGGCCGGCTCGGGGCGCTTGTCCCTACGCTCCTCTTCCGCCGCCGCGTGGTATTTATGCCCTATCTCGGCGAGATCAACCGTTGGCTTGGGAAACTCCATGCCAAGCTCTTCCATCGTATCCGCGACAATCCGCGATACCGCCAAATTGCGAAACCATTTGTGATCGGCCGGGATCACATACCAAGGCGCGTCACGCGTGCTGGTTGCGGCGAGGGCATCCTCGAATGCCTCCATATAATCGTCCCAAAGCGCGCGCTCGCTATAATCGGATTCGCTGATTTTCCAATTGCGCGCGGGATCGTCAAGCCGCTGGCCAAATCGCGCGAGCTGCTCCTCCTTGCTGATGTGCAGGAAGAATTTTACAATCGTGGTTCCGTTCTCCCTAAGCCCCAACTCGAAGCTGCGGATCCGGTCATAGCGCGCGGTCCATGTGGGCTTGTCCACCAGTTTGTGGACCCTGGCAATCAATACGTCCTCGTAGTGGGAGCGGTTGAAGATCACCACCCATCCCTTTGGCGGGGCATGCGGGTGGATGCGCCAGAGGAAGTCATGATCCAGTTCGATTGGCGTCGGTTGTTTGAAATTGGCTACCAATGCGCCTTGCGGATTGAGCGCGCCGAAAACATGCTTGATCGTGCCGTCCTTGCCGCCGGCGTCCAAGGCCTGGAGGACAATCAAGACCGAGTGCTTTTTCTCCGCATACAGCAAGGCTTGCAGCTGGACGAGTTTTTGCCGGTATCGTTCCAGTTCCCGTGTGGCCGACTGATGTGTGTCGTGGCGGTCCTTGAAGGCGGGATCGACATCCTTAAGGCCGGGCTTTTGACCCGGACTGACGAGGTACCGGTCGCGGTAGTTCACGGAAGTCACCTCTTCTCGGACGGATCGCCAAGTCTTTTTCGAAAGGCTGGGTCGCGGATAGACCGAGGCAGTCCATCCTTTTCTTGCAATCTTATTCTCTGCAATCTTTTTACTGACAGATTCAGTTTTTTTAAGGCCTAAAAATTGCCGCGAGCGGAAGGTGTCAAGCTCAAAAGAGCAGCAGACGCCGGAAATCGCAAACGGCTGGCCCCGTCCTCGACACGCGGCTGTCCTCCCGCTAGGATCGCTGGTCATCAAATCCTTGTGTGAGTAGCGAATGAAAACCGGTTTCCCCACGCGTCGTGGTCGCGCGTCGCTTTTTTCCGTCGGCGGCTTGCTGTTTTGCGCGGCCTTGCTGCCCGCATTCGTCAGTAGCGCCGACACGCCTCCTCCGGTCAAGCTCGCGATATTCGATTTCGAGCTGGAGGATTTCAGCGCCGGAGGTCAGCTCATTGGCGAGAATCCGGCTGACACCGCGCAATTGAAGTTCGCCACCAGCGAGGCGCGCCGGTTGATCGCACAATCGGGGCGCTATAGCGTCGTCGATGTCAGCGGCGCCGACGCGGAAGCCGTGAAGGCGCATTGGCTGCGGAAGTGCAACGGCTGCGATGCCGGCATCGCGTTCAAGCTCGGCGCCGATCAATCCATGATTGGGATCGTCACGAGAATTAGCAGAATGGAATACACCGTGGCGTTTCGGATCCGTGACGCCCGAACTGGAGCCGAGATCTTCAACAAGCAGTCCGATCTTCGCATGGGGGCGAACTACTCCTGGGACCGCGGAGTCGCCTGGTTGATCAATAATCGCCTGCTAAATAGGCAAGATCAGCCATAGGCGAATCATATCCTTCAGCGACATCCCCAGCGCTTTTTCCTATGCTCGGGCGTCGTTTACAAACTGATCTAATCTGATTAGCTTGCGCCGCGCGGCCGGAATCTCCATCTCTGGGTTGATCGAAACGCGATCTTTAATTTTACTGAAAAGCGAGTCTCAAAAGTGCGCGCCGAGGCCGAAGCGCTTATCCTTTCAATCAAGCAATCGATGGGATTGCTGAGGAGGCATCTTTGACGTCGATGCCGCCGCCCGCCGCCTTGCCGAGCTGAACGCCAAGGCCGGGGACCCGAATCTTTGGAACGACGCGGAAGCCGCGCAAAAAATCATGCGCGAGCGCACCGCACTAGAGGATAGGCTTGCCTCCCTCAATCGTTTCGAAAGTGAACTTTTGGACGCGATCACGCTCGTCGAGCTCGCCGAGGCGGAACAAGACGAGGCTTCCGAGAAGGAAGGGCTCGATCAGCTGAAAACATTGAAGGCGGAAGCCGGGCGCCGCCAGATCGAGGCGTTGCTGTCCGGCGAGGCCGACGCCAATGACACCTATATCGAGGTACACGCCGGCGCCGGCGGCACCGAGAGCTGCGATTGGGCGCGCATGCTGTTTCGCATGTATGCGCGCTGGGCCGAGCGACACAAATATAAGGTCGAGATCATCGAGGAGACGGCGGGCGACGAAGCGGGCCTCAAATCCGGCACTCTGCTTGTCAAGGGCCACAATGCGCATGGGTGGGCTAAAACCGAATCCGGCGTGCACCGCCTGGTGCGCATCTCGCCTTTCGATTCGAACGCCCGCCGCCATACGAGCTTTGCCTCGGTGTGGGTCTATCCGGTGATCGACGACAGGATCGCAATCGACGTGAAGGAATCGGATTGCCGCATCGATACTTATCGATCGTCGGGTGCCGGCGGCCAGCACATCAATACGACGGATTCGGCGGTGCGCATCACCCATATCCCCTCGGGGATCGTCGTCGCTTGCCAGGGTGAGCGCTCGCAGCACAAGAACCGGGCAACCGCCTGGAACATGTTGCGCGCGCGGCTTTACGAGCAGGAGATCGAAAAGCGCGAAGCAGCCGCATATGCGACGGAGGCAGCCAAGACCGACATCGGCTGGGGCCACCAGATCCGCTCCTATGTGCTGCAGCCCTACCAGCTCGTGAAGGATCTTCGCACTGGCGTGACTTCAGGGTCGCCCGGCGATGTGCTCGATGGCGGACTCGCCGATTTCATGGAGGCGGCGCTGGCCCAAAAACTCTCCGGCGGCAGCCCGGCCGCGGTCGAGGATGTGGACTGAGGCGGTGCTTTGGCTTAGGCCTTTCGAGAGCCGCTATGCTGCGGCGGCGATTGAAATTCATGCTAACTGAAACCACAGGACGGGGGGTAGCTCGAAATCCGACGGGTCCCTTCTACCCGCACCGGCACCGCCTTGTCAGGAGAGCGCAAAGGAAGCAGGATGAGGCTCAAACCGTCGGCTATCTGGGAGACGGTTAATGGTATTTTGCCCAGACACCCAACGGAAAGAATTTTGACGATGGGAATCGATATCCACGTGTTAAACTTTCTGAAGTTCGCGAGGAGAAAACAGGCCTTTGGGCGCGTTGCGACTATTGGACGGCAGCAAATTACCGTTCCAATAGATAAACTGAAAAGCGCACTCAATCTGAAGGGATACCTCAATTACGGACCTTATTGCGAAGAGCTGCTGATTGGGCACTTTGCTGCCACAGTCGTAGAGTCGTTCGACAATTCTGATTACGAGCATGCCACCCATATTGCCGACATGAACAAGCCGCTTGCGGTCCAAAATCGGTACGACACCGTTCTTGACGGTGGATGCATCGAGCACATCTACAACATTCCTCAAGCACTGAGGAATGTATCGGAAATCTGTTCGGCCGGGGGGCAAATATTGCACGTATCGCCGACGAACAATTTTTGCGGTCACGGATTCTGGCAAGTCTCTCCAGAGTTATTCTTCACATTATATTCGGAAGCCAATGGCTACAGGGAAACTGAGGTGTTCCTGGCCGATTTGGCGAACGAGCAATTCTGGTATCAGGTCAGAGAGCCACGCGAGGGCGAGCGGGCAAATGTGACATCATCAACCCCGATGTACGCGCTGGTGAGGACAAGGAGAACGAAAGTATTCAGTCACGATGACGTGCAGCAATCTGACTATGTCTTTGCGTGGAAATGCAACCAAAAATCATCGCCCAAGATATCAAAATACAAAGACCTAGTTAAGCAATCGGCGTTCGCGCCGTTTGCCAGGATAGCGTACTGGAAATGGTTGCATATTGCTGCCCCATCCCCACCAACTGCCGTGTCCTCCAAAAACCCGCATTTGAGAAAGATCGCAGTATCATCTTTAGTCTAGCCTGGTCAAACGACGTTGAAGGAACGAAGGAGAGAATTTGATCCGTTAACCCAGATCCGCCACCGTTAACATCGTGCCACGTCCTTTGGTGTGAGCCCATCGATCGGTTCCGGGATTCGGCGATTCGGCGGAACAGGTAACGCGGCATCTATTCAAACCCCGCCGGATCGGCCTTCGCCAAGATAGAACACGGTCTCGACATGCGCGGGCGCCAAGAGAGAATTTTCAATTTGCCGCCGGTGGTCCTTTGGATCGTCGCGCTTTTGACCGCGATCGAAGGCTTCTCGCAACTCCTCTCGCCCGAAGCCTATCTTGAGTTTCTTCGGCGCTTCGCCTTCGTGCCGGGACGGTTTACTTTCGCATTCGATCCTGAACGCGTGTCCCTGGCCGTCAATTCGATCGCGGACGACGCCGAGCTCCGCGCCCAGGCGGCGGCCTTTTTCCTTGGCGATGGTAAGCCGCAATGGTGGACGCCGCTTACCTATGCGCTTTTGCATAGCGGCTGGCCGCACGTGGGGATGAACTGCCTTTGGTTCGCGGCCTTCGGCTCGGCCGTCGCACGCCGTTTTGGAGCGCCACGCTTTTTGCTTTTTTGCGCGGCCGCGGCAATTGCCGGAGCAATGATGCACTACCTCACCCACACGACAGATCTGCAGCCGGTCGTGGGTGCCTCGGCCGCGGTCTCCGGCGTCATGGCGGCGGCAGTGCGTTTCGTGTTTCAACCGGGGGCGCCGCTTGGCGAATCGCTCGGCTTCGCGGAACCCGCGGACGAGGGCATGGCTTATCGCCGGGCGGCGCTGCCTTTGCGGGAAATTCTGTCCAATCGCAGCGCAATCAGTTTTCTTTTCTTCTGGTTCCTCGCCAATTTTCTGTTCGGCGCTATCCCGGTGCCGCTCGGCGTCACCGATGCGACGGTCGCCTGGGAGGCTCATATCGGCGGTTTTCTCATCGGGCTTTTGGGGTTTCGCTGGTTCGACCCGCCAGCGCCGCCTTTCGCCATACCGCCAAGCAATCGGCGCGCCGCGCCGGCCGACTGATATTCTAGCCTCAGCCCAGCAACCGCCGGTTCTTTCGTTGGCCTTGCGTTCGGCGCCGGAAGCCCGCGACGATTTCGACGTGCGGCGTATGGCGAAACTGATCGACCGGCTCGACCCGCGCTATTTCATAGCCGCCGGCGCATAGGATCGCGGCATCGCGCGCAAAAGTTTGGGCATTGCAGGACACGGCGACGACAAGCGGCACGGAGGACGCACTTAGCATGAGGGCTTGCTTTTCGGCACCCGCGCGGGGAGGATCGAAAACGACCGCGTCATACCGATCGAGCTCCAGCGGGCCGAGCGGACGCCGGAAAAGATCGCGCGGCGAGACCGCGGTCTCCCGCAAACCTGCCGCCCGAGCCGCCTTTGCCAAAGCTTGAAGCGAAGCCTCTTCAAGATCGAACGCGTCGACGGTTGCGAACTCCGCCATCCGAAGGGCAAATGTCCCGATGCCGGAAAAAAGATCGGCGATCCGACTTGCGCCCGCGAAATGCGCGCAAACCCTTGCCGTGAGCGTTTCCTCGGCGGCCCCGGTCGCCTGCAAAAAGGCTGCCGGCGGCGGCCCCACCATCGCCTTGCCCATGGCGAGCACCGGCGTCCGCCGCGAGACCACGATTCCGCCGTGGTTGGACAGGCGGGCGAGATCATGCGCCGACGCAATCCGGACAAGGGTTTGGGTTTCGGCTTGGTCGAGGGGGCCATGGCCTTTAAGATCGACATCGAGACCGGACGCCGTCGCGGTGACGAGGATGTCGAGTGGTTTTCCGGAGGCGGCCAGAGCCTGAGCGATCGCGCGGGCGGCGGGCAAGGCCTCGTCCATCGAAGGGGCGAGCACGGGACATGAGTCGATCTCAACTATGGCGTGCGCGCGGGCCTGCATGAATCCGATGGTTGGCCTCCCACGCGCAAAGCGAGCATGAAACGTTGCGCGGCGGCGCCCGGCGCCATGCGCGTCGGCGAGGTCCGAGACCTCGTTTGTGAGGCCGGCCCGCCGCAAGGCGCTGGTGACTAGATCGCGTTTCCAGCACGCGTAAGAGTCCGCCGCAAGCGCTTGCACCGCGCAGCCGCCGCAACGCGAAAAATAGCGGCAAAACGGCGCGATCCGATGCGGGCTCTTGGTCAAAATTTCGACCAATGCACCCCGCGAGCCATCGACTTCGGCGACGATTGTTTCACCGGCCAAGGCATAGGGGACAAATATCAAGCCGTCGGGGCTTTGCGCGACGCCTTCCCCACGCGCTCCGAGCCGGCCGATGGTGAGAGTGGAGATGAAGCCGGACATCGTAGCCAGATTGTTAACCGCGATTGGGGGATCACCGAGCATAGTGCCGAAGATGTTCGAGAGGGAAAAACGCGCCGGACGCGCCTAGGCGTGGCTCGGTCTCCTGTGCCTGAGGAGTTCGCAAGTGCGTCGAAAAAACAGACCGGCACCGTCAAGACCGGACGGACGCCGGCTGAAGCCGCACTATAATCGAGCGGCCAGAGCGCCGCTTTCGCGAAATTTCCAGATCAAGCCGCAACCCCGGCGTGAGATGTAAGTTTGTAAGTTAGCCCAAAATGTGTTTTGGCAAGGTCTGGACACGGCTAACGCACGAGTCCTATCTGCATGTCTCCGCCCTTTTGCGGGGGCGTGGAGCGATCATGCAAGATACCGATGTTTTGGACCGGCACTGGCGCGACGAGGGATTAACCCGCCTCCTTCATCGCGCCCTGACATTCACGCAAGCGGGCCTCGTGCTCGGGCGTGGCACGCTGCTCGCGGAGTTCGAAAAGAAAAGGTTGGCGCGCGGTCTCGCTCTCGATGGCGACGAAGCGCGGGTCCTTTCCCTCTTAACCGCCGCCCATGACAAACCTGTTGCCGAAGGCGTCGTCGAAAAGATACGCCGCGCCGCCGAATTTTGGTGCGCGGGCGAAAAGGCGCTGGCGCAAATCCATCTCGCCTTCACCGGCTTGCCGAAGATCGATGAGGCGGACGCCTACCGCCTCTTCCTTGCGAGGGTAGCCCTCGAAAAAGGCCTCGAGCCCGGCGATTTGATGAAGGCTTTGGGGTTTCCGCGCGCCGCGCGCGATCTCGAAAAATACAATCCCGATCAGCCGAGCGTGCCACCGGGCAGCGGACGTGAAAGCGGGGAATGGACGACGGACGGGAGTTTAGCCTCAACCTCGGCTGACGAAGGCCAAAGAGTGCAGTTGGCCGGCGAGGTTATTCATGTTGGGCTTTTGACTGACTTCTTCGTAATCCACGGTCCAGACGGAATACCGCGGACGTTTTGCCAATATCGCTCGGCATTTGGATATTTTGAACGGAACTATCTTGGCATAGTGGAATGCCCAGGGATTTGGCCGGTGCGATGAGCCTCCGTTTGACGCGTCGAGCGAGAGGCTGTGCCGCCATTATAAATTCCTCTCCACTCATTAAGTGTTTTTGATTGCCACTCCTAAATCCGAGGTTCCCTCATGCGCAACGATAGAAAAATCGAAGTTTCCTTTTCGGCGAGCGCCGAAGATTATATCCGCCGCTTCATGAAAGTTGCGGAGGAAGCCATGCCAAACGCAAGCTTAGTCCCGATCTTCACGTGGTACATCTCAGGGAAATTCACGAACAAAGCAACGGGAGAAGTAACGGAGTACGGGCCAGGTGTTGATGTTGGCGCGATTGATCCCAAGAAATTGACTGATGAAATCATCGTCCCCACGGGCGGGCTCAAGGTCGCAATTCGACTGCCGGAAGAGCTGCAATCCGCCGACCGGCTGGCATTCGATTACCTGGACGGCTCTTTTGTCGTCGCCGACCATTGATTTCCAATCTCTACTCTCGTAGCGCGGCCGAGGCTTTAGAGCGAGAATGCGCCCAAAAATGTATTGGATTGACCTGCCCGCAAGCGCTCGCTTGGCGATCATGCCGCGCCCGCGCGCGGGTGATTGGCTCGACGACGAGATAGCGGGTTGGCGAGGGCAAGGAATCGACGTCATCGTGAGCCTTCTCGAAGCCGGGGAAGTTGCGGATCTTGGCCTTCAGCGGGAAGCCGGTCTTTGCCATGATGTCGGTATGGAGTTCATTTCCTTCCCCTTCCCGGACCGGGGCCTGCCTGCGGCGACACGGGAGGCGAGAGCCCTCGCCGCGGGGATAGCTACACGCCTGAACGAGGGGAAAGCCGTCGCCCTGCATTGCCGAGCCGGAATCCTGTGTTCATCGCTCATAGCGGCCTGCGTTCTCGTGCTTTTGGGGATGGCTCCAGGAACGGCATTCGATCTCATCGGAAAGGCGCGAGGTCTTAAGGTCCCGGACACCGAAGGGCAACGAGACTGGGTCGAGAGGTTTCGCGATGCGGCGGCAACCAGCGGAATCGTTTGGCCTGAAACGCGCCCGTGATGGCTGCTTGCGCGCCATCGATGAGCCTTGCGACGAGCGCATCGAGCTTTCGCGCCACGCCGGCCTCGGTGCGCCGTTCGAGGCGGCGTTGACCGGCGCGGGTTTCGCGATGAGCGACACCAAATTCCAGCCGAATTCGACGGGCCGGATTATTGTCAATGATAGTAAGCAAGCGGCTCTCCTCGAATATTGCGAGCCAGAGACCGGCGAAACAGCGCGCCAAGCTACTGCACAAGGGAACGCCTAGGTCAGTTCGCAAAGACCGCGCTCACGCGATCATGCTCTTCCTCGCGTCGCTATTGCGGCCAAGCGTCGCCAGCACCTTGGCGACAATGCCCTTCGCGTCGAGGCCCACGCCGGCGTAGAGTTTCTCCGGCTTGTCATGATCGAGAAAACGGTCGGGCAGGACCATCGACCGGAATCTTATGCTCCGCGCGGAAATTCCGTCGAACGCGCCCTCCTCGGCGAGCGATTGCATCACGAAGGAGCCGAAGCCGCCGATCGAGCCTTCCTCGACCGTGAGCAGGACTTCGTGGTTCGCCGCGAGGCGGAACAGGAGGTCCTGATCGAGGGGCTTGGCGAAGCGCGCGTCGGCGACCGTCGTCGAGACGCCATAGGTGGCGAGATCCTCCGCCGCTTTGAGCGCCTCCTGCAAGCGCGCGCCAAACGACAGGATGGCGACTTTGCTGCCTTCGCGCAAAATACGGCCGCGGCCGATCTCCAGGATTTTTCCTCTCGCGGGAAGGTCGATGCCGATTCCGTCGCCGCGCGGGTAACGGAAAGCGATCGGTCCTTCGCCGTACGCCGCGGCGGTCGCCACCATATGCACGAGCTCGGCTTCATCGGCCGCCGCCATGACCACCATGCCGGGAAGGATCCCGAGGAAGCAAACGTCGAATGAGCCGGCATGGGTCGCGCCATCGGCGCCAACGAGGCCCGCCCGGTCGATGGCGAAGCGCACCGGCAGTCTCTGAATTGCCACGTCATGGACGACCTGATCGTAGCCGCGCTGGAGGAAGGTCGAATAAATCGCGCAGAACGGCTTAAAGCCTTCGGTCGCGAGGCCGGCGGCGAAGGTGATGGCATGTTGTTCCGCGATCCCTACGTCGAAGGTGCGCTCGGGAAAGACTTTTTGGAAAATATCGAGGCCCGTGCCGCCCGGCATCGCGGCGGTAATCGCGACGATCTTGTTGTCCTCTCGCGCCTCGGCGATCAAGGCGTCGGCGAAGACCCGCGTATAGGAAGGCGCGTTCGCCTTGGGTTTCACCTGGACGCCGGTGACGACATCGAATGTGTTGACGCCATGATATTTGTCGGTCGAGGCTTCGGCTGGAGCATAGCCTTTGCCTTTTTGGGTCACGACATGGACCAGAATAGGCCCCAAGTCTACATCGCGGACGTTTTTCAATACCGGAAGCAAATGATCGAGGTTGTGACCGTCGATCGGTCCGACATAATAAATCCCTAGCTCCTCGAACAGCGTTCCGCCAGACCAAAAGTTGCGGGCGAATTCTTCGGTCTTGCGGGCCCTGTCATAAATGAATTTGGGCAGATGGCGGCCGAGCTGCTTCGCCGTTTCGCGCACGGAGCGGTAGGCGCCGCCGGAGACGAGCCGCGCGAGATAGGCGGACAAAGCCCCGACCGGCGGCGCGATCGACATATCATTGTCGTTAAGAACGATAATAAGGCGCGAATGCATGGCGCCCGCATTGTTCATCGCCTCGTAAGCCATGCCGGCGGACATCGCGCCATCCCCGATCACGCAGATGACGTGGGTTTTCTTGGCCGATAACATGTTGGCCACCGCCATGCCGAGCCCGGCGGAGATCGATGTCGAGGAATGCGCGGCGCCAAAAGCGTCGTATTCGCTCTCGGCGCGTTTGGTGAAGCCGGATAGGCCGCCGCCACGGCGCAAGGTCCGGATCCGGTCGCGCCGCCCGGTGAGTATCTTGTGCGGATAGGCTTGGTGGCCAACGTCCCAAACCAGCCGGTCGTTCGGCGTATCGAAAACATAATGAAGGGCAACCGTAAGCTCGACCACGCCAAGCCCCGCGCCGAGATGGCCGCCCGTTACCGAGACCGCGTCGATCGTCTCGGCGCGCAGTTCGTCCGCGACTTGGGCGAGATCGGACTCCTTCAGGCGCCGCAAGTCCAAAGGTGAAGCGATCGTGTCGAGAAGCGGAGTCTTTGAAGATGTCGTCACGGGCGCCTCTTTGAAAGCAAGACCGGAAACCGGGCGTTGCGAAAGCGGTGAAACGCTTCAGGATCACAACTAGGCAGCTGCTCGCCTAGCGGGCATTGCTGAACGGTGAATAGCGAAGAAAATCGTAACCCGCAACGCCAACCGGTTCCGGATGACGCATACGGCAGACTTTCGTGCGCCGCCGCGACTTTTGCATCACAGTTGATTGACAAATCACGGCAGGGTTTAATCAAACCGTGCTTTTCTGCGAGACACCGAACGACAATTCGGAAACGCGAAGCTTAGCATAAGCAAACAGAGCGCCAAAAAGGGGAAGATGCCCGCGGGAAGCAGGGTGCAGGGTGGAACCAGAGAGGCATCGGGCTGGTTAAAGCTTAGGGGCAAGGATCAAATCGATGGCATACTCGGTCAAAACCGGTCCATTTCCGGAGCCGCCGGAAAATTTGAGACGGGTGATCGAAAGTCTGAGGCCTCGCTGGCGCTGGATCGTCGCTTTGGGTGTCCTGATCGCCGGGATGGGGGTTGCCGCGCTTATCCTCGTCGTTTCGGCGACCATCGCCTCGGTTTATACGATCGCGGTTTTTATGATCGTCGCCGGCGCCGCCGAGATCGCCACCGGTCTTGGCGCCAAGACCTGGAGCCGGTTCCTGGTTTGGATTATTGCCGGACTCGCCTATATCGTCGTCGCGGCTTTTGCGCTCGCTCAGCCATTGATCGCGGCGGCCATTTTTACTTTGCTGCTGGGCGCGGGAATGATCGCGACCGGGGTTGTACGGATCTTCCTCGGGGCACATCTCGGCTCTCCGCTGCGAGGCCCTGTTCTGCTCGCGGGGGTGCTCACGGCGGTGGTTGGGGTATTGATCGTCGCGGGCTGGCCTGCGAATAGTTTCGTGGTCCTGGGCGTTCTCCTCGGCCTCGATCTCGCGTTTTGGGGTGCGGCGTGGATACGCTTCGGGTTGCGCTTGCGGCGCTATCGATTCGGCGATGAATAAGCCGCCCGCGCAATGGGCAATGCAATGAGTCGCTTGCGGCGAGGATTCGCGATCCGGCCGGTTTGATCGCGTCGCGGCAAGAAACTTTCCCCACGGTCCTTCGGGCCAAAAGGTTCATGATGGCAAAATGGGTATACACTTTCGGTCAGGGCAAAGCCGAAGACGAAAGCTCTCTGCGAGACCTCCTCGGCGGCAAGGGCGCCGGTCTCGCCGAAATGGCAAGGCTTGGGCTGCCGGTTCCGCCAGGGTTCACGATCACCACCGAAGTCTGCGCTTACTTTTACAAGAACGGAAAACAATTTCCACCAAGCCTTGCCGCCGAGGTCGAAACCGCGCTCGGCTCCGTTGGCCGTTTCACTGGCCGCTGCTTTGGCGATGACGGGAATCCGCTCCTTGTCTCGGCCCGGTCCGGGGCAAGGGCGTCGATGCCCGGCATGCTGGATACCGTCTTAAACCTCGGACTGAACGACATCACCGTCGAGGCGTTGGCGGAAAGCTCGGGCGATCCGCGTTTTGCCTATGATTCCTACCGCCGTTTCATCCAAATGTATGCGAGCGTGGTGTTGGGCATCGAGCATCACATTTTCGAAGAGATCTTGGAGTATTATAAAGAAAACAAAGGTGTAACTCTCGATACGGAGCTTTTGTCCGAGGATTGGCGGAAGCTTATCGTCGATTTCACGGCAAGGGTCGAGCGAACCTTGGGCAAGCCGTTTCCGCAAGATCCGCGCGAACAGCTCTGGGGCGCCATCGGCGCCGTGTTCGAGTCCTGGATGAATCCGCGCGCGGTCGGCTACCGGCGGCTGCACGATATTCCGGCGAGCTTTGGCACCGCGGTCACTATTCAGGCCATGGTTTTTGGCAACATGGGCGAAACGTCGGCGACGGGCGTCGCCTTCACGCGCAATCCTTCGACCGGGGCGAAGGAACTTTACGGCGAGTTCCTGCTCAATGCCCAAGGCGAGGACGTGGTCGCGGGTCTCAGAACGCCGCAAAACATCACCGAGGCGGCGCGCATCGCGGCGGGGGCCCAAGAGCCTTCAATGGAAGCAGCACTGCCTGAGGTTTTCGCCGAATTCGCGCGCGCGGCGGGTCTTCTCGAAAAGCACTACCGCGAGGTGCAGGACATCGAATTCACCGTCGAGCGCGGCAAACTATGGATGTTGCAGACACGCAACGGCAAGCGCACGAGCAAGGCCGCGCTCCGCATCGCCGTCGATATGGCGAATGAAGGATCGATCGGCAAGGCAGAGGCGATCGCGCGCGTCGATCCTTCCGCGCTCGAACAACTCTTGCATCCAGCGCTCGATCCTAGCGCCGCCCGCCAAATTGTCGCCACCGGCCTGCCGGCATCGCCGGGGGCGGCGAGCGGCGAGATCGTGTTCGACGCCAGCGACGCCGAGCAAATGAAGAGCGCCGGCCGCAAGGTCATTTTGGTGCGCATCGAGACAAGTCCCGAGGATATTTTGGGGATGCACGCGGCAGAAGGAATTCTGACGACGCGCGGCGGCATGACGTCCCACGCGGCGGTTGTCGCGCGCGGAATCGGCAAGCCATGCGTCTCCGGCGCTGGCACGATACGGGTCAATTATGCGAAAGCGACGATGACGGCGGCGGGCCTCACCTTCAACAGGGGGGACTTGCTGACCATTGATGGCGCCACGGGACAAGTGATGAAGGGCGCCGTCAAAATGCGCCAGCCCGAGTTCTCGGACGAATTTATAATCCTGATGGAATGGGCCGATGCGGTCCGCCGCATGGGCGTGCGGGCCAATGCCGACACGCCACGCGACGCGCGCGTCGCGAAAAAGTTCGGCGCGGAAGGGATTGGCCTTTGCCGTACCGAGCACATGTTCTTCGAAGGCGAACGGATTGGCGCATTCCGCGAAATGATCCTTGCCGATGATGAAGCGGGCAGGCGTGCCGCGCTCGCCAAGCTGTTGCCAATTCAGCGCGCCGATTTCACCGGGCTCTTCGAGATCATGGCAGGGCTGCCGGTGACGATCCGCCTGCTCGATCCGCCGCTGCACGAGTTTTTGCCGCGAACCCAGGCGGAAATCGCGGCGGTCGCGGAGGCCCTGGGCGTTTTGCCGGAAAAGATCGCGCAGCGCGCCGCCGAATTGCATGAATTTAACCCGATGCTGGGTTTTCGCGGATGCCGGCTCGCGATCGCATTTCCCGAAATCGCGGAAATGCAAGCCCGCGCCATTTTCGAAGGCGCGGTCGCGGCCAAACGCAAGACCGACGCGCCGGTGCGGCCGGAAATCATGACGCCTCTCGTCATCGCGAGGCCCGAGTTCGATCTTATCAAGGTGCGGATCGATACAGTCGCGCAAGCCGTCGCCGCCGAGACCGGCGAGATCATGGCCTATTCGGTTGGCACGATGATCGAGACGCCGCGCGCGTGCTTGCGCGCCGGCGAACTCGCCGAGACCGCCGAGTTCTTTTCGTTTGGCACCAATGACCTGACCCAGAGCTGCCTTGCTCTTTCGCGCGACGATGCCGGATCGTTCCTTGGCGCATATACGGCCAAGGGAATTCTCCCCGCCAGCCCTTTCGCCACGATCGATGAGGAGGGCGTGGGCGAACTCGTCGAAATCGCGGCCGCGCGCGGCCGGAAGACGCGGCCGGACATCAAGCTCGGAATCTGCGGCGAACACGCGGGCGATCCGGTTTCGATCGACTTTTTCCAGCGAGCCGGCCTTAATTATGTCTCCTGTTCGCCGTTCCGGGTACCGGTCGCGCGGCTTGCCGCGGCGCAGGCGGCGCTACGAGGAAAAGCCGCGAGCCAGGCGTGATGGCGAGGGACAGGGCTACGGTTCCCGTTTGTGGGTGATCTGCAAAGGTCGCAATCGGTCGCGTGCTAAAGATCACGGGAAACATCATCTTTCAGTGCGATCCGCTTCATTCAAACCGGCTCGCGCTCCGCGACCGGCAACCGCCTTTTCGCGATAGGCTCATTTAGGCAGCGCCGCTCCCGCTCAATCGAGCGAGATAGACAACGCCTCGCGGCCCTTTGGCGTATCAACGACCTGCATCGTCACGGGCTGGCCTTCGGCAAGGTTCTGGATTCCCGCCGGACCGAGGATCGAAATATGGATAAAAACGTCCTTGCCGCCATCAGTCGATTGGACGAAGCCGAAGCCTTTGTGATCATCGAACCATTTGACAATCCCGGTGATCGAAACCGCGGTCGAAGGATCGGGCGCGCGGCGCTGCGGACGGGGTGAATCGCCAAACCCGCGCGACGGTGGCGCCCTTTCTGCTGCTCCAGCTGTGTCGACCTCGAGGACGCGCGTGACTTGGGCGCCTTTCATGCCATTGCTGACATTTACCTTCAACTTCGCACCTGGAGGAACCGACTCATATCCCGCTGCCTGAAGCGCGCCGATATGCAGGAACGCGTCGCCGGTTCCATTGCTCAACTCGACGAAGCCGAAACCCTTTTCGCCCTTGAACCATTTGACGACCGCGTCGATGCTCGGCCCGCTTGGCGGCGCCATTTCCTGGGGGCCGCCGCTTCCGGCTCCGAAGCTCGCTCGCGGGGTCCGGCTCGACCGCGGCGAATCATAGGGCGAAGGCCCGTCGTCATCGAAGCCGCGCTTCTTTGGTCCCCGGAAATCTCTACCTTTGCTCATGATGTGCCTGCTCGTCTTCACCAAAAATGATATCTAATATTGACCTGGCGCGGTTCCCACCGCTAGCTCACACCGGCTCATTGGCCGAAATTTCCGAAAGACGCGCGCACCAATAGGCCAGCCCCGCAAGGGTGCCAGCCCAAAAGCGCGCCGACGGTCGTTGTTCCAAATGGCGAAAATCCCGTGCCGCGTAAATGATAGCAATTGTCGGCCCGCTTGGCTACTCCAATCGACATGGCTTGGCATGGCTTGAAGCCACGCGATTAGAAAAGACCGCTCACCAAGGCAGCCATTCGCATAATCTATATTATGGAACATAAATTCCGGTCCCAGATCGCATCTACAATTAAAATTTGATATCAGTGCATTACGCTACGAAGCGACAAAGTGAGATTAAAGCGGGTCGGCTCATTTCAGGCGCAAATTGTCATGCCATCGAAAGCAGGTTCGACATTCGCCGGAAGTTCGCTCTTGAGGCGCGCGAAATCGAGATCGCAATGAAGATTGGTGAGAATCGCGCGCTTGGGCCGCAATTTGGCGATCCAGTCGAGGGTTTCCGGCAAGGAAAAATGACTGGGGTGCGGCGTGTAACGCAAAGCGTCGACGATCCACAGGTCGAGCCCCTCGAGAAAACCCAGGCTCTCGATAGGAACAGCGCTGAGATCGGGCGAATAGGCCACTTTGTCGAAGCGAAAACCGAGCGCGTCAATCTCGCCATGTTCAAGCTTGAACGGAACAGCATCAAGAGGTCCGCCAGGACCATTTATAGTTACATGTTGGCCTGTTACTAGGCGATGTTCATTCAGCAATGCAGGATATTGGCTGCCGGGTGGCGTTTCGAAAATATAGCCGAAATTCGCGCGCACGACGGCCGAGGTGGCGGCGTCCATATAGAGGTCAATTTTTCGCCGCGCCATGATGACCAAAGGCCGGATCTCGTCAATTCCATGAATATGGTCGGCGTGCGAATGGGTCAGCAGGATTGCGTCGAGCCGGCCGATGCCGAGTTCGAGCAACTGTTCGCGAAGATCCGGCGACATGTCGACGAGGACTTGGGTCGCGGCGCCGTTCGCGCCGGAGCGCTCGACGAAGATCGAGCAGCGCCGGCGCCGGTTTTTGGGATTATTGCGATCGCAGGCGCCCCAGCCTTGGCCGACGCGCGGAACCCCGCCCGAGGATCCGCAGCCGAGGATGGTGAAGATGAGGCTCACGCCGCTGCCGTGCCGATCGCGGGAGCAGGCATCTTGGAAAATAAGCGCAGCGTGTTGGCGCTCGTTGCCGCGGCGATTGTTTGCGGCGAAACGCCCATCACTTCGGCCAATACCTGGGCGGTGGCCGCGACAAATGCCGGTTCGTTGCGCTTGCCGCGATAGGGAACCGGCGCCAGATAGGGCGCGTCGGTCTCGACCAACACCTTGTCCATTGGCACCGCGCGGGCGATCTCCCGCAGCGGCCGCGAATTCTTGAACGTCAAGACGCCGGAAAACGAAATATAGAGCCCAAGCGAAAGCGCCGTCTCGGCAAGCATGGCGGACGAGGTGAAGCAATGGAGAAGCCCTGCAAAAGCGCCCTTCCCCATTTCGTCCCGTAAGATCGCGGCGAGGTCGGCGTCCGCGTCGCGGGCATGAACGACAATCGGCAGCCCGCACTGCCGGGCGGCCGCGATATGGGTGCGGAAAACCTTCGCGGCGATATCGCGCGGGGTTTTGTCATAAAGATAATCGAGCCCGGCTTCGCCGATGCCGACGCATTTCGGGTGGCGCGCGAGATCGGCAAGCTCGGCGGCCGTGACCTCTTCCTCATGCGCGTTATGCGGATGCGTTCCGACCGTGCAATAGACGTCGTCATAGGCCTCAACGAGGCTGCGGATCGTTGCGAATTTCCGAACACGCGTCGAGATCGTGATCATCCGCTTGAGGCCGGCTGCGCGCGCGCGGCCGACCACCGCGTCGCGCTCGGCGGCGAAATCGTCGAAATCCAAATGGCAGTGCGAGTCGATCAGCATAAGGTCCTCAGCTTGTTGCTTCCGCCTCGATATAACGCGGGAAGATGGCGGAGGGCAGCGGCAGAGGCCGGCCTGGGGCACCTTTCTGCCCAATATGCTCGAAATCGCGATGGTCCTGCGCGATGTCCAAGAGTTCGAGCAGCGTCGTCATCGCGGTGGGCATGAATGGCTGAGAGAGGATCGCGATCGTGCGCAAGACTTCCGCGGTAATGTAGATTATCGTCTCCATGCGCGCGGGATCGGTCTTGCGTTTGACCCAAGGCTGCTCGGCCGCAAAATAGCGATTGGCGTCGCCGACGACTCGCCAGATATCGGCGAGCACGACGTGCAGCGCGAAGCTTTGCATGGCGATCCGCGCCTTGCCCAGGAGCGCATCCACCGCGTCGAGGATCGCCAGGTCCGCTTTGTTAAAGTGCGACGGCGCCGGCATCTTGCCCTCGCAATTCGCGGCGATCATTGACAAGGAGCGCTGCGCGAGATTGCCGAGATCGTTGGCAAGATCGGCATTGATCCTATTGACGATTGCTTCATGCGAATAAGTTCCGTCCTGGCCAAACGGCACTTCGCGCAGCAGAAAATACCGCAACTGGTCAGCGCCGTAGCGCCCGGCGAGCTCTAGCGGATCGATCACATTGCCGACCGACTTCGACATTTTCTCGCTCCGGTTGAAAAGAAACCCGTGGACGACGATTTGGCGAGGCAGCGCAAGTTTGGCCGACATCAGGAACGCCGGCCAATAGACGGCATGAAACCTGGTAATGTCCTTGCCGATCACATGCGCGCTGGCCGGCCAAAATTTTCCACGAAGCGCCTCAGGATCCGGGAAACCGGTGCCGGTGAGGTAGTTCGCCAGCGCATCGACCCACACATACATCACATGGCGCGCATCGCCGGGCACCGGAATACCCCAGTCGAAGATCGAACGGCTGATCGAAAGATCGGTCAGGCCGCGTTCGACGAACGCCATGATTTCGTTGCGGTATTTTTCCGGCGTCACGAACTCCGGGCTATCGCGGTAAAGCTTGAGGAGCCGGTCCTGGTAGGCGGAAAGCCTGAAATAATAGCTCTCCTCCTCGACCCATTCCACCGGCGCGCCGGTTGGGGCCACGCGCGTGCCGTCCGGCCCCTTGGTCAGCTCGGCCTCGTCGAAAAAAGCTTCATCGCGAACCGAATACCAGCCCGGATATTTGGAAAGATAAATGTCGCCCGCCGCGGCCATCCTGGCCCAAAGTTCGCGCGCGGCCGCGTGGTGGCGGGATTGCGTGGTGCGCACGACATCGTCAGCTTCAGCAAAAAGAGCGGTGCCCATCGCGGCAAATTGCGCCGCGGTGCGGTCGGCGAGCTGTTGCGGGGTAAGGTCTTCTCGGGCCGCGGTCCGCTGCATCTTCTGGCCATGTTCGTCCATCCCGGTGACGAACAACACATCGAGGCCGTCGAGCCGCTTGAAGCGGGCAATCGCATCGGTCACGATCAGTTCATAGGCATGTCCGATATGCGGCGCGCCATTGGCGTAGGGTATCGCGGTCGTGACATAAAAGGGGGAGCGGGCACTCATGAACTTGCAATCTTAACGGTTCGCGCGGGGCCGCCAGAGCCCCTGCGGCGTCCCGATTCAGGATGAAGACGCCCGCGCCGCCGCCGCCAAATCGGCGAACAGGGAGAGGACAAGCGGCCTCTTGTCCAGATTGAAGGTATCGGTCTCGCGCGTCGCCTCCGCCAGTTTTTCCCATACAAGGGCGTAGGGCGCAAGCCGCCGCGCGCAATCGCCTCGGAAGGTCCGCGCGCCGCGCCGCACTCTAATAGCGAGCCAGGCATCGATCGCGGCGAGCATCGTCTCGTAATCCTTGCCGTTGTTGCGCGCCGCGACCCGGTCGGCCAACGCATGGACCTTGCTCCAATCTAGCCGTGGCAGATCGTCCAGCATGCGCCCGAGATTTGCGTCGAGCTCGATTCCTCGATCGTCGAGGAGCCGCAAAACATTGTGGATCGAGCCCTGCGCGCGCGCGATCGCGGCCTCAAGCTTCGCTTCGCCGGCGGCGGACCACGGCGGTCCGAGCGCCGCCACGGCGTGGCCGATGTCCGCCGCCGCGAGAGGCTTGAGAAGGATTTTTTGGCAGCGTGAACGCAGCGTCGCCAGGATACGGCCGGGCCGCTGCGCCACAATCAGAAACAGCGAGCGCGGCGGCGGTTCCTCGATGAGTTTCAAAAGCGCATTTGCGCTGGACGGGTTGAGGTCCTCGGCGCAATCGAGGACGCAGATCCTGTAGCCGCCCCGCCCCGCCGCTTGCTGGAACATGTGGATGGCGCGGCGGATATCCTCGACCCGGATTTCGGTAAAGAACCTCTTGTCTTTTTCGTTCCACTCGCGGCGCAGGAGAACGAGATCGGGGTGCGCCATCGCGGCGATTTGACGAGAGACCTGATGATCGGGAGCGACAAAAAGATCCGCCCTCGCCTCGCCCGCTGCGGGCGCCGGATCGGGGTTCGCCAGAAGAAAACGCGCGAGGCGCCAGGCGAGCGTGGCTTTGCCGACGCCGGGCGGTCCGCCAATAATGAAAGCGTGCGGCAAATGCCCCGACAGACAGGCCAGTATGAACTCCCTTTCCGTCTCGGCATGACCGAAGCAATTATAGCTCTCGCGCGGATGCGGGGTATCTTCAAATCGGTCGGACTCGGGACAGGTTTCCAAGGTCTTGGGCGCCATCGCTCTAGCCACGCCTTGCCTGCTTCGCTTGCGCCGGAGCGATAAGCCTGTTTAATATGACATCGAAAATCTCGTGCGCGACGTCCTCCTCGGCGCGCGCCGCGTCGATGACGGCGCAGCGCTGGGGTTCCGCCGCCGCGATCGCCAGGAAAGCGGCGCGGAGGTTCTCGTGAAATTCTAAATCCTCGCGCTCGAAGCGATCGGCTGCTTCTCCCGCGCCGCGCCGGGCCGCCGCGCGCGCGAGGCCTTCGGCCGCCGGGAGGTCGAGGATCAAGGTCAGGCCGGGCCGAACATCGCCCAAGGTGACGCGTTCGAGCGCGCGCAGGAACCGCGGATCGAGTTGTCCGCGCGTGCCTTGATAAGCCCTTGTCGAGTCGGCGAACCTGTCGCAAACGACAAAAGTTCCCGCCGCCAGGGCGGGTTCGATCTTCTTGTCGATATGGTCGACCCTAGCCGCCGCGAAGAGGATTGCTTCGGCGGCCGGGCCAAGGCGCGCCACGCCGCCCGATAGAAGCACTTTGCGCATGATTTCCGCGCCCGGCGACCCGCCCGGCTCGCGGGTGCCAATTGCTTCTATTCCCGCTTTCCGGAGGTTGCGCAGCAGATGGCCGATCTGAGTCGATTTGCCAACGCCTTCGCCACCTTCGAGCGTGATGAAGGATCCGCGCTGCCTTGCGGCACGTATTTGTGCCCGCACCTCGCTCATCGCTTGACGACATATTTGCGGAAGAGCCCGGTCGCGTACTCGAGTGCAGCGTCCATGGCCCGGCGCGGCAGCGCGCCCTGCTCGACCGCCGCCGCCGTCTTCAAAGGCAGATCGAGAATTTGCTCCGTTCCACGAAATATCTTGAGACGCGCAACCTCCCGCCCAGCCTCGACCGGCGCGATCAGCGGACCGGTGTAGACAATGCGCCCGGTGAATTTTCCGGTCGCGGTCCGGGGCACGAGAATCTTCACTTCCTTGTCGGCGATAAGAGGCACATCCGAGGCGCTGCCGCCATAGACCTTGGCGCGGCCGATTGTCTCGCCGGCCTGAAAAATCGCTTTCGAGTCGAATGAACGAAACCCCCAAAGGAAAATCTTGCGCGCTTCCTCGGCGCGCTCCTTGGCGGTCGGCGCGCCATAGAGCGCCAGGATCAGACGCTGACCGTTTTGGACGGCGGAGCCGACAAGGCTATAGCCGCTGTCGTCGATGTGGCCGGTTTTCAGCCCGTCCGCACCGAGATCCATTGTCAACAAGGGATTGCGATTGGCCTGTTTGATCTTGTTCCAGGTGAAGTCTTTCTCGCCGAAATATTTATAAAGATCCGGGTAGGTCAGGATGACATGATTGGCGAGAGCCGCCATTTCCCTCGGGCTCACTTTTTGCTGTGGGTCGTCCCTGCCCCATGCGTTGGTAAAGGTCGAATGCTCCAATCCAAGTTCGCGCGCGCGTTTCGTCATGAGCGTGGCAAATGCTCCTTCCGATCCGGCAATCCCTTCGGCAAGCGCGATTGCCGCGTCATTGCCGGAGACGATCACAAGCCCGCGAATCAAATCCTCGATCCTGACTTGGGTGTTGGGGGCGGCGAACATGGTGGACCCCCGGGCCGGCGCGCCGCCATAGCGCCAGGCCGTCTCGCTGACCAAGAATTGATCGTCGAGCTTCAGATGCCCCAAGGAGATTTCGTGGAATACGATTTCGGCGGTCATGATTTTCGCCGTGGATGCCGGAACGACAAGAGTATCGGCATCCTTCTCGAACAGGACGCTTTGACTGGCCGAATCGATCAAAATCGCATGCGGAGCGTTGGTCTGAAATGTCTGGGCGAAGGCCGCGGTGAAGTGCCCGGCCGTTCCTGGGAGGAGAACCGTCAGCAAGATCGCCGGGAAAGGGAAGCAGAGACGAAAAAAACGGGCGATCAATCCAATTGTATGCATTGCGTACCGCCGCCGGGCAGGACTTCCACATCCGGCGCGGCCCAAGAGGAAAGCCATCAAATCATTCGCGAACCAGCCAGTTAGCGTGGCCGATTCGTCCGGCCATGCGTTTTGCCTGTGATTGTCGTACCCTCTGGCGCAGGGGCGATCAATGCCCGAATGGCGTTCGGCGAAAGCTTACAGCTTGCGGTTTTGACAAATTACGGTGATTCATGCGGCCAACCAAGCCGGATTACCAGACCTTGGCTGTTGAGACAGATTTAAAGGCGCTCTCGGCGGATCAGGCGCCGACGCGATTATCGGATGTCCACGTCTGACAGAGCCATCAGAAGATATTCAGCAAATGTCCATCGGCATCGATGGTCGCGATGAGCTTGTGATAATGATAATGTAAGACAGCCTTCAACGCATAGGCTTGCAGCACAAACGGGTCGCGACGTCGTCGCACCACATTGAAAAAGGCGCGCCGATAGTGGTGACGAAGATCGGCTGCCTCTACGGCGGTTTGCAGCTTGAAAAAGATGAAACCTACGTAAAGCATCGCTTGCGCATATTGAATGAACCGGCGGAATGGCCGGCGGCGCAAATGAGCGTTCCGGGCGGCGCCCGTTTTCAGACCGCCTTCGAGAAAGAGTGAATCCACACGGGCGAAATAGGCTTTCGGATCGTAAAGTTCATGGAGCACCCGCAAATATCCTTCCCGCAAGGCGTCGCGGTCCATACCGAGGGGAATGACGTTCGTTCCGTACGGCGTCCGGTCGGCGGGATCGAGCCGATTCTCGCCGGCAAGCCTTGCATAAAGTGGTGTCTTGGGGATCGCGGTGAGCATGCCGACCGAGGTATGGATCACACGGGCCTGCTCGACGAAACGTATCTGCCGATCGAAAATGTCCAAGCCGTCATGGTCAAAACCGACGATCATACCACTCCAGACCTCGAGCCCGTGGGCCTGGATGGCGTGCACCTTTTCTACCAAGCTGCGCTCCTTACCGCGCAGGTTTTGCAGCTTACTCGTTTCACGCAACGATTCCTCGTTGGGCGTTTCAACGCCGACAAAGACGTAACGGATATTCGCCTCGTCCATGAGGCCCATGAGTTCTTCATCGTCTGCCAGATCAAGCGAAGCCTCCGCAAAAAATGCCACCGAATAATCGTGCGCCTTCTGCCAGGCGATGACTTCGCGGAGAATGTGTTTTATCGCCTTCTTATTGCCGATCAGATTGTCATCAACGATGAAGACGCCACCGACCCCACCTAAACGGCGAATCGCCTCCAGTTCGGCAATAATCTGGGGTGTCGTCTTGAGGCGCGGACGACGACCGAAGGTTACAATGATGTCGCAAAACTCGCAGGTGAATGGGCAGCCGCGCGAGAACTGCACCGGAGTGATGACATATTGGTTCATCTTCAAAAGATCGTAGCGAGGCGGCGGCACTTTGCTCATGTCGGTGCGCTCCGCCTGCTCGTAGCGGCTAGCAAGTTTCCGTTCGGCCCAATCGGCAAGAAATTGCGGCCAGGTCTCTTCGGCTTCCCCCACGAAAATGACATTGGCCAACGCGCCGAAATAATCCTCCTGCACGCTGACCCACGGACCGCCGACGACCGTGAAGCAGCCCCGCCCCTTCAATTCCTTGAGAATTTCAGTCATACGGAATCTCTGCACCGTCATTCCCGTAACGCCGACGATGTCGGCCTTGGCACAAAGAGCAAAATCGATATCTTCGACATTCTCATCGATTAAAGTGATTTTGTGCTCCGCGGGCGTCAGAGCCGCAAGCAAGGGCAGGGCTGAAACCGGCATATTCGCGCGCTTGCCAAGCTTGGCACATAGGTGGAGGGCGTGCTCCATACCCCAATAGCTCATCTCGAAACGCGGATTGATCAGCACGATATCGACCATGTTCATATACCCGCAAATGTTTTCCTCGACTGATATATCCAAAATTTTTAAAGAGGCGGGCGGATTCTTTGGAAATCCCGCTCAGCGCAAGGCTATCGGCACGCCGGCGCCCGGGATCGTCCCGAGGTCGAATGGCCGCGCCGGCGGCAATGGAGCGGCGCGGCCCGCAAAATGACCGGCGAGAGCTGAATCCGGCGCGCTTGCGTCGCCGCCCGCAGGCGAAGCGAGGGGCCCCGCCTCGGCGGGGGCGACGAGGGTTGGCGCGTTCCCGGCGACCATGGCACGGTCGCGGCCGCCCCAGCCGCCGAGCGATGCCGGTCCATCCAACCGCAAGGTCGCGAGCAACTTTTTGTCGTCCGACCCGGCGAGGCTCGCGGCGCCGATATATTCGATCTTGACCGGCGTCGTTCCCCTCTGGCGGAAATCCAGGGCCTCGGCGGTCTTGCGGGAAACGTCCATGATCCGATTGGCGCCAAAAGGCCCGCGGTCGTTGACCCGCACGATCATCGAGTAATGGTTGCGCAGATTGGTGACACGCGCATAGCTTGGCAAGGGCAACGTCGGATGCGCGGCGGAAATTGAATCGCGATCGTAAACCTCGCCATTGGCCGTGCGGCGGCCGTGAAAGGCATCGCCATACCATGAAGCAAGGCCAATCGCGGCATAATGTTTTTCGCTCGGATAATAGGTTAGCCCGGCGACCGTATAGGGCTTGCCGAGCAGATAGTTCCCGCCGCCGTGCGGCACCGGTTCACCGTCGGCGACGACGCGCGGGCTCGCGGGGCCGTAGATGGATGACGGAAAATACTCCGTCGAATTCGTGTGGGCGAGACGTTGGGGCGGCTGCTGCGCGCATCCGCAGAGGCTAACGGCCGCGCTGCCGGCAAGCCCCGCAACGATGCACCGGACTGGACCGTCAGCCTTGCGGGGAAACCGCGAAAACACGGCGAAGGAACGCGCTGAAACAAAGAAAATTCGCTTCGCCCGCATGCGCGCCCCCTTGGCTAGCGGCGCGGACCGCGGCCGGCCTTTGCCGTTCTCAAAACAGGCAAACCGACAGTCTCGCAGCCTCCGGTTTCCGAAGGCTTAAAGCCATGGCAAAGCCCGGTGGAGTTTCGCCCGGTGAATGCGACCAAAATGCGGCGCAGCTCCCGCTAGGAGGTGCCGCAATGGGACACCAAATTGGTTAATTCACGTTTACCATCAGAGGGTTGGATATTTTTGCAACAGTCGCGGAAAAACCGCCGCGCGGCATCACCCCCGGCTGCTTGGTGCAAAACACCATGATTGGCCGGCCAGCCAGTTCAGCTTGCGGTTAGCATGGCCGGCCGATTCTGACCCCTACAGTGAAACCGTTCGAATGACCGTATGGATACGCAACCCGCGTCCACCGCGTCGGGCTGGAGATCGTCATCCCTTGGCGGATGCACCTGCACCGTGGCGTACATGCCTTGCGCCAGCCTTACACTCTCGGGGACAATTTAGCGTGGGCTTCGAAGCGCAGATGTCAATGCCACAACTCAAATCTCCCCGCTTTAATTGGCTTGCGGCCGCGGTCGTGGATCGATCTGCACGGTGGCTGTCATCCCGGCCGCGAGGACGACGCCCTCCGGGACCGCATCGATATGGATGCGCACCGGAATGCGCTGGGCAAGGCGGACCCAGGTGAAGATTGGATTGACCGTGGCAAGCCCCTGCTGATTGGCTTGCGCGTTCGGGACGTTGATGGCGCGCGCGATGCTGTCGACATGGCCACGAACGATCTGGCTATAGCCCATCAGTTTGATTTCGGCAGGGTCGCCCTCGCGGATCGAGCCTAGATTGATCTCCTCGAAATAGCCGTCAACCCAGAACGAATCGGCGTTGACGACGGAAATTATACTCTGCCCGACATTCGCATAGTCGCCGAGCTGCGCGAGCAGGTGGGTCACCCAGCCATTGACGGGAGAGCGGACCTGAGTGCGATCGAGGTTGACCCGCGCCTGGTCCCGGTTGGCCAAGGCTTCCTGATATTGCGCTTGGTTGGCAACCGCCGTCGTCGCAGAAGTTTGTTGGTCCTCCACGCTGACGGAGTCCTGGCGCAGCAGCGTCTTCCGGCGATTTGCTTCTATCGCTGCGTTCCGCGCAATGGCCTCGGCCTGCTTCGCCGCCGCCTCAGTGCGACTGACGGCGATCGTGTAATCCCTCGGGTCGATCAGCATCAGCAAGTCGCCCTTGTGCACGAACTGGTTGTCAGCGACGGGAAGCTCGACGATTCGCCCGGCAACCTCCGGTGCCATGGTGACGACATAAACACGCACAGTGCCGTCGCGCGTCCAGGGAGCCCCCATATAGGCGTCCCACATCGCCCAACCCAGTGGCACAGCAAGCGCGACCGTCGCCAGAGTGATCAAAACCGGAACGATCCTTATGCGCCGCTTCAACGTCTCGCGGGTAAGCAGCTCGGGAGAAAGCTCGGGAGACCAGGTGGCGTCGCGATCGATCGCCGACTTGCCGCTCTTCGCTTCGGTTTGAGTATCGGCCATGGCAAGCTTAGCGCGCGATGATAAGCGTCATCGACGAAAGCACGATCATGTAAACGGCAAAAACGAACAGAGCCGGATGCCAGACATAACGCAACACGCCGAAACGGCTCGCAACACGGCGCAGCGCGATCGTGACGAGCCAGGCCGCGACCATCATCAACGACATCGGCGCAATGTAGACGCCGAACACATCGATCTCGGTGAACCTCACCCAGGCGCTCCTGCGTCGAAGTAGGAAGCATGCTGGATAAGCGCCTCCGAGATTGCAAGGATACTCCCTCGCGCCTGGAGAGCAAGGGACGCCTCCGACCCAGCGCCGGGGAGAGAGGCGAGGCGGTCGTCGAGTTGGACAAGCCGTGGGGTCGCAATCGCGCTGTTTCCGCGCGCCAACGCCTCGAGCGCCGCGTCGAGATCCGAGCCCAGACCAAGCAAGGAAGCGATGCGGCGAAGTTGAATGATCCCGTTGCCCACGGATAGCGCCGTCACCAGCCGCGAGCGCTGCAACGGCTCGGCCGCGTCCGGCATTGCGGTGAGCCGGGCATACATATGGCCCTCCCAATCCTCGGCTCTCCATGGGAAGTGACCCGTTGCGAGGCGGCGCAGATCGTTCAAGGTCAGCGCCAGCAGCCGGCGAGCCCGAAATGCGGGCGTCAGCGGCGGCAGCAAGCGAAACGAAACAGCCGCGGCGCCGCTGCCTCCAACAATCGCCAGCGCGCCGTTATAAAATTGCACGGTGTCGTAGCTCATCTGGTTTTGGGGCGCGAGCAGTGGCACGAAACGGGCCGCCATGGCGGTAAACAACGCCGTCTGCCATGGCTGGGCCATCAAAGCACCGACGGGCACCAAGTATAGACCAATGGCGAGGCTGAAGGCCTCGAAGGTCTCAAGCCCCGGCAGCAC
>JBOHJT010000002.1:0-48694 GCA_050728715.1 Methylocella sp. | reverse complement strand
GTGGAGCGCTTGGTCTCGTCAGCGGGCGAAAAATCGACGATCTTGATCGCATTTTCACGCCGCTTATGTTTCCAGCGGTGGGCCTGCATGGCGCGGAAATGAGGTTTGCCGATGGCGCGCGGATCGCTTCGCCGGGGGGTGCGATGGACGCGGTCCGGCCGCCCCTCGCCAAATTTATTGCCGGCCGTCCGGGGTTAAGACTGGAGGACAAAGGCGCGGCGCTCGCGGTCCATTTCCGGCAAAACCCGGAACTCGCGAGCGAAGTTTTGGAATTTTTACTCAAGCTTACAGGCGAGAGCGGTCTTGCGGTGCAGGAAGGCAAAATGGTTGCCGAAATCAAGGAAGCGCGCCATGATAAGGGAAGTGGTATCGCCGGTTTGTGGGCAACCCCGCCTTTTTCCGGCCGCCAGCCGGTCGTTATCGGCGATGATTTGACCGACGAAAGCGGGTTTTTGTTCATCAATACGCAAGGCGGGGTTTCGGTGCGGGTAGGCCCCGCTGGTATTGCGAGCGATGCGCGCTATCGTCTGCGCGATCCGGCGAGCGTGCGTGCGGAGCTGCACCGGCTTTTGACGGAAGGTTGAATTTCCGGAAACGCGGTCGCGCCATTGCCGCGCTTTTGCTGGCCTTCGATACCCCGGGAAGCCAAGCAGGCCGTGTGCGCTCTCCCCGGGGATTACGTTTTTTGCACGGCCACGAGCCACATGTGCGCGCCCTGCGTGGGTGTCGCCGTCCAAGTGACATTGTAGGTGCCGGCAATGGAGACGTCTTTTGTTGCAACAACGGCTTCAACATCACATCCGGCGAGCAGCTGCGAATTGATGACGGTGAATCCGTTGTCTGGAGACGCTGTTACGGAGGCGGCGCTAGAATCACCTACCCAGACGGCGACCAAAGTGGCCGGACCCGTGGTTGTCACATTCAAGCTGGTTTGAGGAGGGACGGTTACTTTGTTCCATTGAGCGTCCTGAATCACGCCGCCGTTTTTGATCTCGACGGCCGCGAGCGTGATCTCATCTGATTCTGATCCATGCATGGGCGCGGTTACTTTATGCCCGCTACCGCCTACAGCGGAGAGTGAGCCGTACAGTGCCTCGCCGGAATCCGGAAACAACGGCGAAAAATCATGCACGGACCCAATTATGCCGTATGTGTTGCCTTTGTTGTCTCTCGGAAACGATGACGATGTGAAAGCGTGTATTTGTCCCCTGCCAACCCATGTCAACATCGTGCTTCCGGAGGCTTGGGTGTTCATTGATGGCGTCGAGATGCCCCTGCCGAAGATGCGCATAAAAACCTGCCTGCGCCGGCCGCCACAGGGATAAAACGCGAGAGTATGAGCGCCAAGCGTTGGGAAACCTATGACGGCCGCGGACGGTGTTGCCACACTCACACTCCCTGACTGACTTGAATTAAATGTCTCATTGAGCGGAGACTGCCCCGTCTGGCCGTCGCAGGCGAACGCCCACGTAGCGAAGAGTGCGAGGGCCGCGGCCCCGAAAAGCATACGTAACATAAAACCTCCCATATCGCTGGTCGAAAAATCTCCGCAACCTTCGCATTTTGGACAAGACAAGCGCCTAATTGGCCATCCTGCAAATTGCTCGCAATCTTGGCCGCATCATACCCGTCTTTGACGCCACGGCAAGGCTTAAGCGAGGCGGGAGGAGCTTCGCCGGCTCTTGGCGGACGGTTGAATTTCCGGGTGCGCGATCGCGCCATTGCCGGGGTTCTGCCGGCCTTCGGTGCCTTGGGAAGCCCAGTAGCCGCCTCCCCTCTTCACCGAGCTCCACTAAACGTCTACACTGCACTCGAGAGCCTGTTTCCAAGGCCGCTTCCTCATCCTGAGGAGCCCCGAAGTGGGCGTCTCAAAGGATGGTTTGTGCGGTTGCCGAGGCGCCTTCGCCCTCTCATCCTGAATTTATCGAAGGACGAGACGGCCTTCGGGCTTCCTCACGGTAACGGCTTAGGTTCTATGCACCTTTTTGAAACAGGCTCTTGACCGGTGAATAGCAGGCTTGACACATGTTCGAGAGAGACAAAGCGATCATACGTTACCTCAAAAGCCGCCAAGGCATCATCGGCATTAGTCTCGGCTTGACGGTTGCCGGCATCGTTTTCATTTTTCTAACTGGCCGCTACGAGCTCAGCTTGTTCGTCGCCGCCGCCATATTGCCTTGGATCGAGCATTGGCTTCGGCGCAACAAAAAATGACCCGGCCGGCACAAGCCAACGAGCTATCGGCGGCGGTTATTCCGTCACATCCTTCTGCCGGTAGCCGAGCCTTTCGTTCAGCTCCTCGATAAGCCGAGCCGCCGCTTCCGGAATCGCCGTGCCGGGGGGGAAAATCGCCGCCACCCCGGCCTCGCGCATTGCGTCGAAATCTTGCGCCGGAATGACGCCTCCGGCAACGATAATGACATCCGCGCCGCCTTCCCGCGCGAGCGCCGCGCGGAGTTGCGGCACGAAGGTCAGATGCCCGGCGGCAAGCGACGAAACCCCGACGATGTGGACATTATTTTCAATCGCTTGCCGCGCGGCTTCTTCGGGCGTCGCGAACAGCGGGCCGATCTTGACCTCGAAGCCGAGGTCGGCGAGCGCGGAAGCGATGACTTTCTGGCCGCGATCGTGCCCGTCCTGGCCAATTTTCGCGACAAGGATGCGCGGACGCCGCCCTTCGTTTTCGACGAACGCCTCGACCAAACCCTTGCCGCGCATGATGGCCTGCGAGCTTGCGCCCGATTCCCTCGCATAGACGCCGGAAATCGCCGCGATCCCCGCGCGATGGCGGCCAAACACTTTTTCGAGCGCGAAGGATATTTCGCCGACCGTCGCCTTGGCCCGCGCGGCCTCGACCGCGAGCGCCAAAAGATTGGCGTTTCCACGCGCGCCTTCCGTCAAGGCATCAAGCGCGCGCTGAACCGGGCGGGGGTCCCGGTTGGCTCTCAAAGCTTCGAGCTTGGCGATCTGCCGCGCGCGAACGGCGGCCGTGTCGACTTTCAAAGTTTGGATATCTTCCTCGATCTTTGGTTTGAACCTGTTGACCCCAATTACCGCTTCGATCCCGCTGTCGATGCGCGCCTGGGTCTTTGTGGCCGCTTCCTCGATGCGGAGTTTCGGGATGCCAGTCTCGATGGCCTTCGCCATGCCGCCGATCGCCTCGATCTCCTCGATGTGCGCAAGCGCCCTGGCGGCGAGGGCGGCGGTGAGCGTTTCGACGTAGTAGGAGCCGCCCCACGGATCTATGACGCGCGCGGTGCCGCTTTCCTGTTGCAGGAAGAGCTGGGTGTTGCGTGCGACGCGGGCCGAGAAATCGCTTGGCAGCGCCAACGCCTCGTCGAGCGCGTTGGTGTGCAAGGATTGGGTTTGGCCTTGTGTCGCCGCCATCGCCTCGATCTGCGTGCGCGAGATATTGTTGAAAACATCCCGCGCGGCGAGCGACCAGCCCGATGTTTGCGTGTGCGTGCGCAGGACGAGGGATTTTTCGTTGGCCGGATGAAAGCCTTGGATGAGCTTCGCCCAGAGGAGGCGGGCGGCGCGCAGCTTCGCCACCTCCATGAAAAAATTCATCGAAACGCCGAAGAAAAACGACAGCCTCGGCGCGAAGCGATCGATCTCAAGACCGCCCGCCAGTCCGGCGCGGACATATTCGAGCCCGTCGGCCAGCGTGTAGCCAAGTTCGAGATCGGCGGTCGCGCCCGCCTCCTGCATGTGATAGCCGGAGATCGAGATCGAATTGAATTTCGGCATGTGCCGCGCCGTAAAGGCAAGAATGTCGGAAACGATCCGCAGCGACGGCTTTGGCGGGTAGATGTACGTGTTGCGCACCATGAATTCCTTGAGGATATCGTTCTGAATCGTCCCGGCGAGCTTGGCGGGCGGCACGTCTTGCTCCTCGGCCGCCACGATATAGAGCGCGAGCACCGGCAAAACCGCGCCGCTCATCGTCATCGACACCGAGATCTCGTCGAGCGGAATCCCCGAAAAAAGGCTCCGCATGTCGTAAATCGAATCGATCGCGACGCCGGCCATGCCGACGTCCGCGGCAACGCGCGGATGATCCGAATCATAGCCGCGATGCGTCGGAAGGTCGAAAGCGACCGAAAGTCCCTTTTGCCCGGCGGCGAGATTGCGGCGGTAGAAGGCATTCGACTCTTCGGCGCTCGAGTAGCCCGCATATTGCCGGATGGTCCAAGGCCGCTCGACATACATGGCGGGGTAGGGGCCGCGCACATAAGGCGCGATGCCGGGGAAGCTATCGAGGCAATCGAGCCCGGCAATGTCACTTGCGCCGTAAACCGGCGCGACGCTTATGCCCTCGGGCGTCAGCCAGGGCCGCGCGTGGACATCCTCGAATTGAACCCGCGCCGGGGCAAACGGCAGCTTGGAAAAATCGGAAACGCGGCTCATGGGGCAGCCTTGCGGGCACCAAGCATACCCCCTGATTGTAGTCTGGCCCGCGCGAAACGACCATCGTTCTCGCCAAAGCCGCTCGTTTATCTTTGCCGGTCAGCCTTGCCTTGTGGCCCGCCATGAACCGGCGCATTGCATCGTCGTTGACGACCATGTGCCCGAGCCAGACCCCATCACGAGCTTTCCGGTAACCGTGGCGATCTGGCCGAAGCGCCGGAACGCAACGTCCACAATCCCGCGCTGGCTGATCTTGCCGGAGGCTTCCATTAGCGTATCCCCGGCCGAGCTGACGCGCCCGCCGGATACGGAAATCATCCAATGGTAATCTTTGTCGCAACTTCCTTGCCGGGTGACGATATCGACGGCGTAGATGCCGTCGCGATTTTGCCGTGTCGCGAACCCGCCTTGCGCATGCGCCGCGCTGGCCGCGCCAATGAGCGCGGCGGCGAGACTCGAATATCCTGCCGGCGTCATCTTGCTATCCTTCCGCTGACTTTGCTCCCCCTAGCGCTCCCCTTCGCCAAGTGCTAGCGTGAGCGCGTCTTCCAGAATAGCCAGAGCATCGCCGCCAGCGCAAACTAATTCGGCAAATCTTTAGCTTTGCCTCGTGGCGTGCCAATATCCGCTGCAGGCCAAACTCGGCGACGACCAGTCACCTGAGCCCAAATGACCTCGCATCCTGCCCGCGACATGCGCGGTGTGGTGCAAAGCTCGCAGCGTCAGCGAGACTTTGCCATGGGGGTCGATATGACCGTATGCCCGCATGAGAACATGTCCGGTTGCGCGAACCTGACCGCCGTTCACGGAGATTTTTGTGTTATAAACTCTATAGCAAGGACCGTGCTGCGTGACAACGCGGACGGCATAGATGCCGTCATGACTATGCGAAGGGAGTCCAGGTTTAGCTTGCGCATCCGTCGCGACCCCAGCCAAGCTTGCCACGGCAAGCGCGGCCGCGAAGTGCCATAGATATCGTGCCGTAGTCATTTTGTTCCCTCCCCCGTGCGCCGCAGCCGTCTCGTATTTTCAGCTTCAGCGGAAACCTGAAATCGTCTCAAGCTTTGCCTCGTGACATGTTCCTGCGTCGCAGCCCGGTCTCTTGATCTCCTGGACAAATGACGATTTCTTGGATGAATAAGGCTTACGCGCGCTGCTCCCCAATAGCTCTTGCAAGTAGGGCGCTCAGAATTGCCAAAGCATCGCCGCCAGCGCAAATAAATTCGGCGACCCCCGCCTCCCGCAAAGCCGTTTCCGCCTCTCCCGGCTCGCGTCCCGCGAGATAAATGCGCGCCGCTCCGGCGCCGAGCAGCGCCCGCGCGGCTTCGATCAGAGCTTGCGTTGAAGCCGCGCCCGGCGCGCAAATACAAACGATCTTGCAGCCGGAAGCGCGGAACGCATCGGCCGCCTCTCGCGGCGTCTCGAAGCCGTCATTGCTCGCAGCCTCAATCCCCGCCGCCGCGAAATAATTCGCGGCGTATGCCGAGGCCGCCGCGAAGCCTCGCGGCCTCCCGAGATTGGCGAGAAATATTTTCGGCCGCTCCCCGGTTTTGCGGAAATTTTCATCCGAAGCCCGGCGCAATATCTCGTAAGTCTCCGCGTCGCGCCGCGAGGACAGGGGAACGCAAGTTCGCGCGGGAGCTTCATTGGCCCCGGCGGGAGTTGGTTCGAGCACGTTGACCGGCGCTTCGGTAAGGAGAGGAAATGCGCTCGTCCCGGTGATCGCGAGCGTGCCAGCCGCGATGGCCTCGCGCCGCGCCGCCGCCGCCGCGGCGATCTCCCTTTGCGGCACGCCCGCTCGAAGAGAAGCAATCATGCCGCCTTGCGCCTCGCAATCTTGGAATAGGCTCCAAGCGCGCGCGCAAAGTTCGTCCGTCAACGCCTCGAAACTTCCGGCACCGGCCGCCGGATCGGCGACTTTCGCAAGCTTCGCCTCATGGATCAAAATAAGCTGCGTGTTGCGCGCGATGCGCCGCGCGAACTCGTCCGGGAGCCCTAGCACGAGGGTGAAAGGCAAAATCGTGACGGCGTCCGCGCCGCCCACGCCCGCGCAAAAGGTGCCCATCGTGGCGCGCAAGATATTCACGAACGGATCGTATTTCGTCATCATCCGGAAAGCGGTCTCGGCATGGAGGCGCAGAGGTTCCGGAGCAAGACCGCAGGCGGATTCAACGCGCGCCCAGAGAAGCCGCAAGGCGCGGAATTTGGCGAGAGACAAGAATTCATCGGCGTCGGCGGCGAGAAGAAACGCTATCTCGCTCCGCGCATCTTCAAGCGAAAGACGATTGGCTTCAAGGAGGCGCAGATATTCGACTCCCGTGGCGATCACGCATCCAAGTTCTTGTGCTTCCCCCGCGCCCGCTTCGTGATAAGGCCGCCCATCGGCGAGAAAGAGGTGCCCGGCAAACCCCGCGTCGCGCAAGAGCTTGTGCAGCTCCGCCACGCCGCGCCCGGGGGGCAAAGCGCCCGTCCGCGCGAGATGTCCAACCGGATCATGTCCGAAATCAACATCGAGCGAAGCCGGAGTCAAACGGCGGTTTCTGGCGATCGAAGCAAAGGCCGGCGCGATGTCGAGGGCGCGTGGTCCCGCATCGAGGCGTAGCGATATGAGATCAAGCTCGATCCCGGCAAGCGCGGCGTCAATATCGCGCTCGCCGTCGATGCGCACGCCGAAACCGCGTGCGGAATGCGCTTGCGAAATGGTGAGGGTCAGCGCATCGGCGCCGCCGTCGAGGTCCGCGCGGGCCATTTCGTTCGCTGTCTCGGGCTCGGGATGATCCATCCGTTGCGAAATTTTCCAGGGGCCATGATGTTGCCGCCGCGCGTGGGCGCCTTCAGTTGTGGGGCGCTGATAGAGTGGCGCGATCCTCAGCCCTTCGAATGTCGTCGAGACGAGGGATTCAAAAGGCCGGCCGTCGAGCATGCGCTCGACGAGCGTACGCCACTCCGCCTCATTGGCGGGCACGGTACGTATCACCGGAGCAGGTGCGGCCTCCTTCATGGCTCTTGCTGCTCCATATGTTCTTCGATCCACGCGGACAAGCCAGGCTCGTCGAGTGTCCCTTCGGCGAGAGCGAAGATGGTTTGAGCGGCATTCACTTGGTCGGCCGCAAGCCGGTATCCGTTGAGACCAAGAAACAAGCCGATCGACAAGAACGCCGCCCGCTTGTTGCCATCCACGAACGCGTGGTTCCGTGCGATCCCATAAGCGTAGGAAGCGGCCAGTACCGCAATCGTGCTCGCGGCATTATAGGCCAATAGGTTTTGCGGCCGCGCGAGCGCGGCGTCGAGCAGCCCTTCGTCCCTCAATCCCCGCGCTCCGCCGAACTCGGTCAGGCTTAGCTCATTCAGCAACAACAAAGATTTCTTGCCGATCCAGCGCGGCTCGGCCTTCATTTCGCCAAGGCTTTGAAGGTGTCGCGGTACTCCTTCATGAACCGCTCGCCGAGCTTGATCTCTTCCGCGATCGCCGGATCGTTAGGCGTGAGGAGGTAGCCTTCCGCCGTCTCGATGGCGTAAAGGGCATCGCCTATCCCAACCTTCAGCCGGGCCAGCATCTCTTTCGGAATCACCACACCGGTCGAGGTGCCGATCGCCGTCAGTTTGAGCGCGGTCATGGGGGCTCCTATCACGACTTATCAACATTATAGTACGGACGGCGGCCGGCTCAAAGGAATGCGAACGATGCTCGCAATGCTCTGGCGCGGGGCGCGGCCAGATCGGGCCAATTTTCAGCCCTTCGATTGTAGTCGAGATCAGGCTTTCAAAGGGCCGGCCGTCGAGCACGCGTTCGACGAGCGCTCGCCATTCCGCCTCGCTGGCGGGAGGGAAAGTTTCAGCGATCCCAACCATACGCGCTCCGGTTCCGAACTTTTTGGCATGGGGCGAGGAGGGGAGGCTAGAAGCAGGCCGGGTTAGTCCATCGCCGACCTTTAGATGTAGCCCGCCACATGGTTCGGCTCCACCTCGGTGATCGACGCTACGCCCTCGTCTTGCACCGTGCGAGAAATTCCTGCACCGCGCGCGCATAGGCGCGGCGAATGCGCGGGTTGCGGATGTTGGCGGCGAAGAATTCGCAAAAGCGCATCTGCGCGCGCTCGCCGACGGCGGCAATGAGGGCAGGGAGCTGGACCGGAGGCACCGGGACAAGATGGTTCATTCCGCCTCCGCACCAGACTTCACGGGCAATATTACAAACCAAAATGGCCTATTCCACTGGTGGACGGACTGTCCCTCCTTGGTAAATATCATACGAACTGTTGCAGAATTTGTGTCTATATCTTGCACGAATGTCCGACTATCTTGAGATCCTGATGTAACCATCACTACAGGAGCGACCGTAAAATGATATTTACTAAAATCTATTTTTACTAATACATCCTGGTCAGGTTTCTTGGTTGCAGTAAGCGTCAGTTTGTCTGTTACCCAGCCAGGATTTGCTTTCAATTTTGCGCCATCCCATTCTCCAGCTATCCATGAAATTGGATGGTCATGCGGCATGAACAGTGCCGTCAGTGCGACAAAAAGGGCGAGGACGGCTACAACAGCTTCCCAACGGCTGAGAAGGTTCTTCCAAAATTCTCCTGGTCGACTCGTGAGCCACGTCCACGCAACTTTACCTGCTCCGACAATTACCATACCGATAACGGTCGTCTGGATTGCACCTGAATCGATCGACATCATTCCCCCTCCCTCGCGCGGCACCCCGTCGTCTATATCTGATAAAGGATCAGATATAAGAGCTTGTGCGCGATTGCTGTCCCGCCTTGTGCTTTTTGTGAAAGGCTGGCCATTACGGGAAGGCGATGCTGTAGGACTTGGCGCCACAATCCATGCACGTCATGTCTTGCGTCCAGGCATGAGCACGCCCAACGCACGTCCCGCGCCGCGCAACTCCGTATCGACCGTCGAATGCAAGCGGTTCACCCCACGCGAAGCCGCGCGGCTTCGCGCCGGTCCGTGTGGGGCTTGACGACAATTTCGACATCCTGACCGAGTGCGACGAGGAAGCGCATGAGCCGCTCAACCGAAAACTGACGGAAGCTGCCGCGCAGCATGTTGGATACGTCGGGCTGCTTCACGCCAAAAAGTTCGGCGGCCTCGATCTGCTTGAGGCCGCGTTTCTTCATGATGCGGCCGAGCTTAAAAACAAGGTGTGCCTTAATAAGATGCTCGTCGGCGCCGGGCCGGCCAATATCGGCAAACACATTGCCGCTGCCAACCTCGTATTCGATCTTTTTCTTCATGCGCCTTCTCCTTTTCCCAATGTTTCCGCGTCACCCAATCTGCGCTCGAATCACCGGCTTGAGTGTGGAAGGATTAACCATCGGGATTCAATATATAGCAATATCACTATATTGCAAGCCCTTGCCCAAGCCCCGGAGCCCCGGTTCGGTGCGTCCGCGAAGGTCGAAAAAGGCAATCGCCGCGCCTTGCGCATGTATGATTGTCCCGCCCGCCAATCGAAGCAAAATGTTTCAACATTTTGGTACGATCCGCGGGCAAAATCGTACCGCGCGTAAACAGAGCGGCCGCCCCTCGATCCCACTGAAACGCGCCCCGATCATCCCCCCGCCCTGAAGACGAGCATTCAACCGAGCGTCTCGCGGTAGAACCAAACCGCGATCATTATGGCCGCCATCGCGCATGGCCGCGCCAGGCAGATAGGCTGCTTAGATGATCGATTCAATGCGCCGGTCGGGCACAAACCAGATAACCGCAACAATGATATAAAGCGCGATCGCGATCCACGGTTGAACAAAGGCCAGCAGTGTCGCCGCTGCGTAGATCGCTAGCGAAAGCTTGCCCTTCAAGTCGCGTCCGACAGCGCGGGCCAAGGTTGAACTCGCGCCGTTGCATGCGATGAGCATCCGCACCAGCAAAAAGTAGCCGATCCCGGCCATCTCAAGAACCAGCCCATAGGCCGCGGTCGGTAGAGCGGCGAAATCGGTCTCGTCCATCCAACGGATCACGAAAGGCACCAGCGACAGCCAGAACAGCAAGAACATGTTCGCCCACAAAGACCGCCCATCGACCCGCTCGCTGACTTGCAGCATGTGGTGGTGGTTGTTCCAAAAGATGGCGACATTGGTGTAGCTCAACACATACGTGAGGAACACCGGCAGGCTCGGCGCGAGCGCCGCGAAGTCCGCGCCCTGCGGCGCCTTCATCTCCAGCACCATGATGGTGATGATCACGGCGATCACCCCATCGGTAAACGCTTCAAGCCGCCCCTTGTGCATCACTCGCCTTTCTCACTATGGGTGCGCAGCCGCCACGGAAGCAGCAAAAAGCAGGCCTGGCGGGCTTATGGCCGAACCCTGTCCTGGCTTCAAGCCGGCGGCACTCCTTAAGCCCGGTCAGGCCCGCCAGAAAATGGGCCAAAAGACAGGCGCCGCACCACAAAAGACAACCGCCGCGCCTTGCGCATGTATGTTTGTCCCCTCCGTCAATCGTACCAAAATGTTTCACGTGAAACATTTTGGTACGATTGCGCGGAAGAATCGTAGCGCGAGTAAACAGAGCAGCCTTGCCCCTCCCTCCCGCTGAAACGCGCCGCGATCATCGAGCGGTCGCGCTCGACCTCGCTATCAATTTGGCGGAGGACTTGCCGGTTGCCGCTGTTTTGGGCAAAGTCAGGGTTTGGTTCAAGCAAGCCGGCATGGGAGACCGCGCGCGTGAATATTTTGCGGCTCGTGCTGTTGGGCCTTGCCGCCCTTGCCGGGATAGTTGCCGGCGCGGCCCTTCTGCAAAAGGGGATCCGCCCGGAACCCGCGCCCTTGAACGCAACGGCGTCCACGCGCCCCGGTGAGCCGGGGACGCCGCCTTATGAAATCGCCGTCGCGCGGCGCGCTTTTGAGGAAAAGCTCAAGGCGGCGCCAGAATACGCGGCTTTTTTTGATCGCCTGAAAAGTGTCTTTCCTCCCGAATATGAGTCTTTCTTTGCGGCCCTTGCCCAGCGCTCCGCCACAAGCGGCGACATTGGAAGCGCCGATTTCCTTATGGCGGAAGCCGTCCGTTCGTTGCGCCTTTCACGCGGGGTCCTGGCCGCCAAGGCAGGCCGGGCGGCTTTGGAACATATTTTTGAATTGCATTTCGTAATGCTGCGAGCGCTCGCGGCCAAGAATCCGCACCTATGCGTCGATTTTCTCGATGGGGTCGCGAGCCCCGGCTTTTTTGAATTTTCGGCGCAAAACCGTGGTCTTGTCGCCGCCCTGGCAATTGCCGGCATCGACGCCATCCATGATGGCGAAATCAAGCGGATCGAGAGGCCGGCCCCAGGCGGGGCGGATTTCGACGCGCTCGAAAAGGCATTGCGCGCCAAAGGTCTCGACACCCCGGAAATCGAAGCGCTTCTCGACGGCAAGGCCAGCGATCCACCCATCGGCGACGCAAAAATGTGCCGTGCCGGTCAGGTCTATCTCGAAACCCTCGCCGCGATGCCGGAGTCGACCCGGTTGCGAATTTACGGTCTAGCCGTCGAACTCATGGCGCGATCGTGATTGCAACCGGCAAGCTTCGCCGTACTGCCGCCGCAAGTTTCGTGTTTGCTCGCCAAACTGGGTGGCCCTGAGCTGGCGGCCCAAGCGAACTTACGGGGGGAGCCGCATGCCGCATGGACGCAAAGCGCGCCGCGAGGAAATCGAAGCGCGGCTCGAACGCGCCGAAAAGACGCTTTCCGCAACGCGAAATTCGGCGAGCGGCCACAGCCGCGCGGTCCTGCTTCATCTCGAACGGGAAATTCACGCAAGCAAAAAGGAGTTGGCAATGCTTGACGCGCAAGCGGCGGGCTCGGCCAGTTCCAAAGGTCCCGCGGACACGAAGCCCTAGCCAAGGCGGCTTTCGTGGCCTGCTTGGGCAGGCTATTGAAAGATTTTCGCGGCGGTTTCGATGGTCTTCCGCACGCCGCTGCCACGCGGAAATCCAACCGCCGCCCAGGCGTGAACGCCTTGGCATCGAAACCGCCCCGGCCGTTCCGATAGGCGTCCTTCGACCCGAGAGCCTTGCCGCTCGCCCCTGGATTTACGCGGTATTCTCCCTCTATATGCCACTTCGCGTGGACCGGCCCGATCAGCGCATTGCAAATGAGTCCGGCGAGGAGGAGGCGGGCAAGCACCCAAAAGATCTAGTCGTAGACATGATCGCGTGGAACGCCTTGCGCCATGAGCGTGGCGTGGAGGTAATCGGCGATTACCGGACTTTCGCGGCTGAACACGCTTCACAGCGCGCGCCCGCATCTCTTCGAGCGTGCCATGATCCCAGCTTTCGCGGGTCGCCTTTTTCTCGCGCCGGCTAAGGAATCGATTACGATTCACGCCGTCAACCAAAATACTTACTCACTCCCTTATGAACGGATCAATAACTTGAGTTCGAAGCCCTGCGGATGGGTCTATTGACAACGCCGGCATCTTCATTGTTAAGCTCGCCGCGGCGATGGAGTTCGCCTTATAATCGCCTCTTGGGGCTAATGACTCCTACTAGCATCTATGCGGCAGGAGTTTGCATGAGATATCCCCGGCGCCCAGACGGCAACCTGGAATTGGCGTGCTTGCGGCGCGGCCTCCGGCGGGGCAACTTTTCCCATGACCGAGGAATATTGCTTCCACGACACACTTGGCATGCAAGAAATACAGCTGCGCCGCTAGGATCGTTGGCACCGCTTAATCAGCGCTTAGGTTCCGCCTAAATGCCCGTGATTAAACCCATACCCTTGCGCGGCTGGCGCTTCATTCTGTTACACGTGGCGACGGGCTTGGCGAATGTCGTCGTCCTGTCCAACGTCCCAGGTTACACCATCTTCGTGCCTTACGCGGCGGGCGATCTTCAAGGCGTGACCCCGAGCTTCGGGACTTGGGGCACGACCGATCACATGATCGGCATGGCGCTCGGCTTTCCGATCGCCAGATGGCTTGCGGCGCGCTACGGCGACTACCGCGTCTACGGGGCGACGCTCGCCGCTTACGCCATCTTCTCTTACCTCTGCGCGACAGCCGACACCATCTGGTCGTTTGTCCCCATGCGCTTCCTCCTCGGGCTGGCCGGCGGCATCATTCTCCCGGTCGGACAGGCTATTTTGCTTGGCGAATATCCGCCGGAGAAAAGAACCATCGGCGTTGGGATCTGGGGCATTCTCAGCATGATGCCCTTTACGATCGGCGTCTTCATGGGCGGCTGGTGGGCCGAATATGTCGGCTGGCGCGCGATGTTCCTCTCGAATATTGTCATCGCTCTGACGGTCGCCGGCGTCGTTGGTTCGCTGGTTTACGGCCGCCGCATTAAGCGCCACATCGCGCGCTTCGACGGCGTGGGCTTCATCCTGCTCGCCATCATTCTCCTAGGGTTACAGACCATTTTCAATCAAGGCAATGACTTCGATTGGTTCGGATGGTCATGGTTCCTTTTTGGCGTGCTGATTGCCGTCATCGTGGCGCTGCCCTGTTTCATTATTTGGGAATTGGGCGAACGCCGTCCCGCAATCGACCTGAGGCTTTTTGCTCACCGCAATTATAGCGTCGCGACGATTTGCTCTGTCCTGGGGTTCCTCGTGATTCAAGGCCAATTGTCGGTCTTCGTCGGGCAGCTCCAAACATTGCTCGGCTATTCCTCCGCGCTCGCAGGCGTCGTCTACCTATTGATGATCTTTCTTTCCGTGCCGCTCGTGGCGGTTATCCACGAATTGTGCCGGAAATTCGACGCTCGCCTGATCGCCAGCTTGAATTGCCTTGGCTTCGCAATGATCATGATGTGGATCGGCCTATTCGACAAGCCGGGCTATTTCGATCAGATCGGACTGCCGATGATCTTTTTCGGCTTTGCGCTTGCCGCCTTCTTCACTCCGCTTGCTGCGCTAGCTATCGATGGACTGCCGACCGCACGGCTCCTTCGTGCGGCGGAGGAGTTAACTCTCCTGCGCACCGCCGCTGGCGCATTCGGCATCACGCTGCTGGCAGTCGTCCAGTTCAGGCGCGAGCCCTTTCATCAGCTCAATCTCGCGGCTCATTTCGGCGGCAGGCGCTTTGCTTCGCTCGATCTCTTGTCTCAATTCTCCGACAGGCTGCAAGCGTCAGGTTTTTCGGCGGATATGGCGCGCAGTCAATTGGGGAGCTTTATTCGCGAAGAGGCGTCGTTGTTGGCGATGAACGACGCGTTTCTACTCGGGGCGGCCGTCTTCGTCGCCCTGGCCGCCGTCGTCTGGCTCGCGCACTCGACCGTCTTGCCCACTAAGCGCGTCGAAAAGTTGCGCGAGGCAGAAGCCGAAGAAATGTTGGAGGAAGGATGATCCGCCGCTTCCTAACTTCTTGCTTCGGGCTTCCGCTTGCGCTCGGCGGATGTGCCTTCATGCCGCAAGGAGGCGAACGCGCCGAGTTTCTGGATCCCCCAGCAATGAACAGCGCGTTGCCGCAGGCTTTCGCGAAGCAAACAGCCCTACCAGGCACGGGCTGGCCCGAGGACAGGTGGTGGCTGCAATTCAAAAACCCCGGCCTCGATCGGATCATGGAGGTGGCTCTCAATGGAAACCCGGGCCTAAGAAAAGCATACGCCCGGCTTAGCGAGGCCGACGCAGTGGCGCGGGTGGAAGGCGCACGGCTTCTGCCGTGGTTGGATGCGAATGCATCATTCAAACAATCTCGCTACGCCCAGCATGGCGTCGTTGCCTCATATAATCCCGATCTGGCCGGGGCAGAAAAATCCGCGGCCTTCATCAATCCCCTTTCCTTCCGCTACGAATTCGATTTCTGGGGGAAAAATCGCGCCGCGTTGGAAGCTGCATTAGGAGAGGCGGCGGCCCAGCAAGCCGAACTCGCGGAAGCCCGTCTGCTTTTGACGACCGAGATCGCTCGGGCCTATATTCGGGGGGCTACACTCTCGCAGCAACTCGTGCTGGTAGGGGGAAGGGTCAAGGTCGGGCGTCAGTTTCTTGCTGTGGCGCGGACGAGATTCCACACGGGGCTCGGTCCTGCCGACGCGGTCATGCAAGCGAGCGTCGAACTCGAAAACGCGATCAGGCTCGAGGCCAGCACGCGCGGGCTTTTGATCATCCAGCAGAACTTAATCGCCCGCCTGATGGGGCAGGGACCAGATGCCACACAGAATATGTTTGCCGGGAAAACGGTGCACATTCCAGCAGCTGTCGAGCTTCCTCCGCATCTCCCGATAGAGTTGCTTGCGCACCGGCCCGATCTCTCCTCGGCAATGCATCGGGCCGAAGCCGCGGCGGAGCGCATCCACGTCGCCAAAGCGCAGTTTCTGCCTTCGGTCGATCTGGAAACCGCGACGGGAGGCTTGGAAGCTTCCGTTTTCACGAAAGAGATAGGAACCCTGCCAGGCCTTCTGTTCCGGGGCGGCGCCCTCAACTACGCGATCATGCCGGGCGTCCATCTTCCCCTATTTGAAGGCGGACGCCTGCGCGGCCAGCTGGGGGCAGCCCGATCGCAGTATGACGAAGCGGTCGAGCTTTACAACGACACGTTGTTGCATGCTGTTCAGGAAGTCGCCGATAGTTTAACCAACTGGAAACAGACAGGAGCCATACTTAAGGCGCAGAGGAACCTGCTCGGATCAACGCGCGGAGAGGTGGGTCTTACGCGAGTGCGCCAGCGCACCGGCCTCACGGATCGCCGCGAGATACTCACGCTCCAGCACGGGTTTCTTGACCAGCAGTTTGCGCTAAAGGCGAGCGAGGCCGACCATTTGATCGCGCTCGTCGATCTTATCCAATCCTTGGGCGGCGGCTATTCGAATGGCATTGATGTGCCCCGTCCGCAACTCGCGCCGGAGGCATCCTTCTCAGGCTTGGAGGCCCTGGCCCCCGCGTCGTCATTGGAAAAACTGGCATCCCCGCTCGTGCCGTTCGTCCAAAGTTCAGAATGAAAAGGCGGCCAACATCAGCACGAATAAGGGACGCCCTTTAAAACTCGCCCATGCAGCTTGCTCGCAAGACAATCCGCCGCCGCCGCAATCTTTTGCTTTTGCTCGTCGCGTTTGTGCTGGCCGCGGGCGCTTTGGCCTATGCTATCGATTGGTGGCTCCATGGCCGTTTCTGGGTCGTGACCGACAATGCATTCGTCACCGGCAATCTCATCCCGGTGTATGCCGACGCGACAGGCTTTGTCGCCGAGGTCTATTACGAGGAAACCGAGGAAGTGAAAAAGGGAGACCTGGTGATCCGTCTCGACGGGCAGCGCGCCGCCGCGGCTCTTGGCCAGGCCCAAGGCGAGTTGGCACGCGCGGTGCGCACGGTTGGCGCACTTTTCGCGGCCCGCCGGCAGGCGTGCCAAAGGATTCTCTCGCGAGCAGCTCTGCTTGACAAAGTACGCCATGATATCATCCGCTATCAACAGGCATTGCCGAGCGGCTCGGTATCCAAGCAGGTGCTGCAAAATGCCGAGGACCAAGAGGCGTCCCTCGAGGCCGATCTGAAGGCGGCTAGAGCCGATTTCCAGCAGTCACAAGCGCAGGTCGGCGGCACCACCCGAATACGCCATCCCGACATAGAGATTGCCAGGAATAAATTTGTCGACGCCTACATCGAATTCGCGCGGCAGCAGGTCCGGGCGCCAGTGTCAGGCTACATAGCCGAGCGTAAGGCGCAAGTAGGAGACCGCGTTCGGCCAGGAAACCAGGTGATGACGATCGTTCCGTTGGACCATTTATGGGTCGAGGCCAACTTGTGGGAGACCAGCCTGCATTGGGTGCGGCCGGGCCAGCCGGCGCTGGTCACCGTCGATCTCTACGGGCAGAGCTACACGTATCATGGGACCGTGGAGGGGCTGGTGCCCGGCACAGGCAGCGTGTTCGCTTTGTTGCCCCCAGACAACGCGACCGGCAATTTCATTCATATCGTCGAGCGCGTGCCCGTGCGCATCTCCCTTCGGAAGGACGAGATCATGAAGCACCCGCTCCGTCCTGGGCTCTCTACCGTGGCCTCAATCGACATCCGTGACACGGGACGGTCCCCGAACGCCGCGCTGACGGAGGCCTCCACCAAGGAGTACGAGACCAATATTTATTCGGACGATGTCGCCAATGCGAACGCCAAGGCCGAACAGATCGTCAAGGACAACCTGGCTCCGAAAAGCGAAATAGTCGAACCGGCTTGCCCCTCTGGGGAATAGCATACGGGTTGCTGGCGTCCGTTCTTATGTATCTCGGCGCGTCCACAAGCCGTTACGGGCAGGCGGCCGTCGGGACCGGGAGACCGATCGCCATCCGGCGGCGGCCGAGCACCTGCGGAACGGCATTGATCCGTCCCCGCCGTCTCCATCCTGTTCGTGTTTGCCGGATGACGCGCATGTCCCGGATCACTTCACGAGAAGCACCGGGCACCGCGCGAGTCGCACGATACGGTCCGCACGGGTCCCAACCAAACGCTCGTACAACGTCGGATGGCCTCCCGCCCCGATCACGAGCAATTCCGCGTTGAGCTCGGTCGCGAGATCGACAATGCTCCGCACCGGATGTCCAGCCGCGACATGGGTATGGAGTGTCACTTCGCTCTCTTCCGCCATCGCGCGCGCGCGAGGCACATTGCCGATCTTGCCCGCCAACACCGTGTGCAGCTCCGAACTGTTCTGCTTCGCGATCGCAAGCGCAAGCGCCAACGCGCGAAGCGCATCGTCCGATCCGCCGTTGGCGTGAAGGATTTTGCCGGGCACCCCAGGTTCCGGCCGCGGCAGCAAGTGGGTTGGCAGAAAAAATGTATTGGCGACAATCGTGGGGATGATCGCGGTTCCGATGATGGCCGCCACCAAGGTTGAATACTGGCTACTATCGATGATCCCGTGCGACCGGCCGAACAAGGATGCGATCGTCCCAAAGGTTAGCCCCGTCGACATCAGAAGGGTAGTGTACATCGCCTCTTTGTTTGGCGAGCCGAACAGCTTCGTTACTGGAAGAACGCCAGCGAACTTGGTCGCCATTTTGACAATAAGAAATAAAATGAAAGGTGCTGGCGCCGCGATAAGCGTGGGAACCGAAACAAAAGTGCCGACTAGGATGAAATAAAATGGCGTCATCAATCCGAATGTCAGCGTTCGCAAGCGCCGGATAAGCGCGTGATCCTTGCCCACGGTTCCGGCAAGCACCATTCCGATGAGATAAGCGGGAAGCACCGCTTCGCTGTCGGCCCAGTCGGCGAGCGCTCCCATTCCAAGAAGGCAAAAAAGCAGAAACTTTGTCTCGAACTCGGAAAGCTGGCCTCCATACCGCTTGAAGAGGCGAGGGGTGAGCCACGGAATAACCAACAAGACCACGGCGGCAACCCCGAGGGATATCAAGGTCTTTATCGTGAACGCAGTGAAGATGAGACCAAGCGCGGCGACCGACATGAGGTCGGTCACGAAGCAAGCGAGCAAAATCGCTTTGCCGTACTCGGTTGTATTGAAACCGAATTCGAGCGTCACGGCGTATACGATGGCGGCCGAAGTCGTCGACATGGCAATCCCGGCAAGCCAACTCGGCATCACTCCCCACCCCAGAAAATAGTGGGCCGCCGCCGCGCTTCCCAGAAATGGGAGAATGAAGCTCGCAAGCCCGGCCGTGGTTGCTTCCCTCCACTTGAGCTTGAAAACCGATGGATCGAGCTCGGCGCCCGCCAAGAACGTCAAGAGCATCGCGCCCGCGCCAGAGAGAAACTTTACCCAGATGTCATCGGCTCCGAGCACGCCCCTGCCAGAGAGAAACTTTACCCAGATGTCATTGGTGCCGAGCACTCCCGAGCCAATGATGGCGCCGATTGTTAATTGCGCGACTATTCCGATAATGATCTCGGTAAGGGCGGTCGAGCCACGAAACCAGATCGAGACCAGGCTCGCGAGCAGGGCAAGGCCAAACCACAGCGCGGCAAGCGCCCAGACACCCGTCATGAATTGACCCGGCGATGCGAAGGTGCGTGAAGGGGGAATGGCGGCGGCTGGCGATCCATCCGGGACCGGTGCCATCCCTGCTGGGGGCTATCATGCGCGGGGACGGGAAATGGCAGGAAAAAAGAGCAGGCAAAACCGCAGTGATTGGCGGGCACGCGAAAATCCTCCCCCGTATCATTACCGGGCGGCAGACGTCATCCGCCTGTTCGGCGGTCTCGGGGAACCTCACCCCCTTTGAGGTTGCTCGGTCCTAGTCAAAATATCGAACCGTGGCAAGAGGAGGAAACTCTCGCTCGAATCCGGCAAGCCGCAACTCGCGGAGTTTCAGTTGCCGTTACCCGCTCAACGATCAGGAGCGGCCTGCCAGATCCGCCACAGAACCACCAGCGCGGCGCCTTGCAGCACGACGGAGACAGCGGCGAGCGCCGGCACGGACCAGCCGTAAAGCACGCCGAGCAAACTGCTACCGGCGAACCAGGCGAGGCCATAGGCGGCGTTGAAAATGCCATAGGCGGTGCCCCGTTGCGAAGCGGGCGCGAGCGGCGCGATCGCCGCGCGCATCACCGATGCCTGGGCGCCCATGCCGATGCCCCACAACACCATGCCGGTCATCGCCGCGGCCGGGCCGCCAAGGAAGGCGAGGGGGGCGCTGAGCGCCGAGGCGCAAGTGGCAAGGATCATCGCGCCGATGCCAAGCCGATCGAACAGGCGGCCGAGGAGCAGGGCGGCCATCGCTTCGGCCGCCATGGCGAGCGAATAAAGAACGGGGATCCAAACCGGCGCGATCAAACCGGTCTTGCCAAAATGAAATGCGATCAACGGAAAGTCGGCATAGCCCGCCGCGATCAAGGCCGCGGCGGCGACGTAGACCCAGAACCGGCGCGGCAAATGGCCAGGTGCCAAATCGGGGGGCGCCACGTCGAGATCGCGCGGACGCGGATAGAAATGGCGAGCGGCGAAGAGCACTATCATCGCGAGCACGGCGGGGATCGCCAATATGGCGAATGCGCCCTGATAGCCGCCTCTTGAATAGAGCGCGGCGCCGACGATCAGGGGCCCGAGAATGGCTCCAGCCTGATCGAGCGCGCCGTGCAGGCCGAAGGCCCAGCCAAGCCCGGTTTGGCTGCCCGCGTGCGACAGCATCGCATCGCGCGCGGGGGTGCGAATCGCCTTGCCCGCCCGCTCGGCCACGATCAGGAGAACCGCGAGCTCCCAGCGGCCAGTCAACGCAAGGAGCGGCACGGCCAAGAGATTGACGCCATAACCGATGATGGTGATTAGCCAATAGCCGCCGGTGCGATCGCTGAGATAGCCGGAAACTAGCCGCAACGCGTAGCCAAGAAACTCGCCAAACCCCGCGACAACGCCGACGATGGCGGCGCTCGCTCCGAGGACGCCAAGGTAAGGGCCGGTGACGCTGCGCGCGCCTTCATAGGTCATGTCGGCGAACAGGCTGACCACGCCAAGCAGCACGATGAAGCGGATCGCGCCGTGGCGTGGAAGGCCGATGCTGGCGGGCGCGGTCTCGCTCATTATCGCGGATCTCGTTGAGTTTGGCGGGACAAAAAGGCTATGCCAAGAAAAGCTATCTTTTCAGCCGGTAATCGATTCAGTTGGATCGTGTTTCCGGGATCGCCGTCACCCCTTGGCAAGGCGCGAAACGGTTTCCTCGACTGGCCGGGCGAGCGCGAGTATCAGGCTCGCGATGGCCGCGATGTCGTCAAGATGGGCATGCGGCAAATCCACCGGCACACAGTCTGCCGCGTCGGTCGCGAGCGCGGCGATCGTTGGGTCCTCTGGGTAGAGAAAAGGCTTCGCATTCGCCTCGCGATGGATCTCGATCTTTGCGTGCGGGTCGCGCTTATAACCCTCGACGAGAATGAGATCGGCTGGACTCATGCGCCGCAGAAGCTCGGCAAGGCCGGGCTCCTCGGCTCCGCGCAATTCATGCATAAGCGCGAAGCGCCGCGACGAGGCGACGAGGACCTCGCGCGCGCCAGCCTCGCGATGGCGATAGGAATCTTTGCCCGGTTGATCGACATCGAACGCATGATGTGCGTGCTTGAGCGTCGAGACAACTATGCCGCGTTCGCGCATATAGGGAATGAGCTTGACGATCAAGGTCGTCTTGCCCGCGCCGCTCCACCCGGCAAGGCCGATCACCCGCATGGTTTGAAACTCCGCGAAGCTTCGCTTGGCATGCAAGCTGTCAAGGCTTTTCCCGCGCACCCGGGCGGGATTGCGAACCCCCGCCGCGATTTCCAGCAAGCACCCTCTGGAACCTGAAGCCCGCATCCCTTACCCTCCCTTAGGCCAAAGATTAACGCGCCGCCAACGATGATTCTTGGAGTTTCCCCGATGCCTCTCGATTTGCGCGGCCTGAACTGTCCGTTGCCGGTGCTGCGGACCCGCAAGGTGCTGCGAAAGCTCGCGCGAGGCGATCGTTTGATTGTCGAATGCACCGATCCGCTCGCCATTATCGACATTCCGCATCTTCTGCACGAGACCGGCGACACGCTGGAGCGCCAGGAAGTAGCGAATGGCCTCTTTATATTCCATATCAAGCGTGGCAAAGCTTAATAAAAATTCCGTCCGTGCGCCGCCTCCCGCCAGGTCTCCCGCCAGCTGATAATCTTATCGGATTTCCAGGCTCATGCCCCGCCTCGCTATTTTTGTCGAACGCTTTCCTATTCTTGGCAATTTTGCGATCTCGCGCGGGGCGAAGACGGAGGCCGTCGTGGTCGTGGCGGCAATCGAGGAAGGATTTTGCCGCGGGCGCGGTGAAGCGGTTCCCTATGCGCGCTTTGGCGAGACGGTCGAAAGCGCGATCGGGCAGATCAAATCGGTTCGATCGCAAATCGAGGCAGGCGCCGATTGCACCCGCCTGCAAACCCTTCTGCCCCCTGGCGCCGCCCGCAACGCCATCGACTGCGCGCTGTGGGATTTGGCGGCCAAGCGAAGCGGCGTTCCGGCCCATGTGCTCGCGGGCCTCGCGCCGCCTGGCCCAGTCACGACGGCCTTCACGATTTCGGTCGGCACTCCGGACGAAATGGCGCGGGCAGCGGCCTTGGCATGCGCGCGCCCGCTATTGAAAATCAAACTCGCGGGCGAGGGCGACGCGGCGCGGCTCAGAGCGGTGCGCGCTGCAACGCCCAATGCAACCCTCATCGCCGACGCCAACGAGGCCTGGGCGGAAGCCGGCCTCGAACGCAGTCTCGAAGCCTGCGCCAAGGCCGGCGTCGCCTTGGTCGAACAGCCGCTTCCGGCGGGCCAGGATAGGGCGCTTGCTGAAATCGAACATGTCGTCCCGATTTGCGCCGACGAGAGCGTTCGCGATCGGCGCGGGCTCGAAGATCTGCGCGCGCGCTACGACGCGATCAATGTCAAGCTCGACAAGACGGGGGGGCTTACCGAGGCGTTGGCCCTGGTGAAGCAGGCGAGAGGCCTCGGCTTCGAGCTCATGATCGGCTGCATGGTTGCAAGCTCGCTCGCGATGGCCCCAGCGCTTTTGCTCGCGGCCCGCGCGCGTTTCGTCGATCTCGATGGCCCCCTTCTTCTCGTGGCGGACCGGCCGGATGGACTTCTCTATGAAGGCTCGATCGTTCACCCGCCCGCGCTCGAATTATGGGGCTGACGCATGGTCATGGATCATGTCTCGATCCGCCGCTTCAGCGCCGCGCCGAAAAACGCGAGCGCAAGGCTCGCCGTGGCGAGATAGTTCTTTCGCCATAAAGGCTCGTCAGCCTGCCGGAGGCGAAGGTGGCGAGCGCGAAGGTTCGCGGAGCGGCCTTCGCGCACCACGACAAGGGATTAACGGCCCCGGCATCCGTGGTGAATAACCCCGCGATTCGAAAAAGCCCTGCTCGATGATGAAGATGAGTCTCGCTGTCCGGTGCGGGCCGCGCATCTGGAGGGCGCGATGGGGGCGGCGCGGACGGGGTTGCCGTTCAATCTGGCGGCGAGCGGCGAATCCCTATCCGCATGGCGGGCTGGCGCTGTCTGGCGAATATTTGCGATGGGCGTTTGCGGCCTGATCGGCCTGAACTGTCCGGACCCGGCAGCGCGGCGGGATACATCCCTTCGGTTCATGTCTTGCCCCTCGCCCTGATGCTTGGCCTTCGGCGGACGGACGCTGGAGGACTTGCGCGTTCCGCGCCGTGACAAAGGCGTGCGCCTGCTTCCGGCCAAGCACACCGCGCCGCCGATGGCAAGGCCGCGTCCAAGACGCTCGAAAACGCCGCCGCGCGCCGTTGCGATCGTCATCGGCTGAGCGCGGAATGCTCCGCGGGCGGCCGCGCGCCGCAAAACAGGCCAATAATCCTCCTTTCGGCCCAAACCGCCCGTGTCATCCAAAATCCCCCATCGCGGATCTTGGGGTCAAGAAGCCGATTGCAATTTACCCGTTCGCGGGTTAACTAGCCGCGCCGGACGTGATTTTATCTGGCGGCGCGAAGCGGGCTCCCTAGAAGAAAGCCTCGCCCGTGGCCGTGCGTATCGTGATGCGTATTCGGCGATGAACTAAAAAATGCCCTGCGGAGTGCTCGGGTCCGCCGCATCTCCCGGGTCCGTAGGGTTGGCCGGCGCGCAAATGGTTATAGGAGTGGCCTCCTCGAAACGCCATTTGCCGCCGGCCACCTTCGCGTTTTTCTCCGCGCCAACTTCACTTCCCCGACCGGGCTTCGCAAGCGCGTATTTCAAACCACGACGAGTTCGGCGGCGGTGGCAAAAGCCGCGCGCTCCTGGATGAAAGCGAAACGCGCCTCCGGCCTGTTGCCCATCAAACGCTCGACCGAGTCGGACGTGCCCTCCCGGTCTTCGGCAAGAACGACCACGCGGAGCAGGCCGCGCCTTCTTGGATCCATCGTCGTTTCCTTAAGTTGTGCCGGGAGCATTTCTCCTAACCCTTTAAACCGGCTAATTTCTATCTTGGCCTTGCCGGTGAGCGTCTTGGCGATCAATAGGTCGCGATGCGCATCGTCACGGGCATAGACTTGTTTGGCGCCCTGGGTCAGCCGGTAGAGCGGCGGAACCGCCAGATAAAGATGTCCGGCCTCGACGAGTTTCGGCATCTGGCGATAGAAAAAGGTGATGAGCAGGGAAGCAATATGGGCGCCATCGACATCGGCGTCGGTCATGATGATGACCTTTTCGTACCGAAGGTCTTGTTCCTTGTAATGCGCTCCGGTGCCGCACCCGAGCGCCTGGACAAGATCGTTGAGCTGCTGATTGCCCGCGAGCTTGTCGCGCGTGGCGCTTGCGACGTTCAGGATTTTGCCGCGCAACGGCAGCACCGCCTGGTTCGCGCGATCGCGCGCCTGCTTGGCGGAGCCACCTGCGGAATCGCCTTCGACTATAAAGAGTTCCGATCCTTGCGATGAATTGTTCGAGCAATCCGCGAGTTTTCCCGGAAGCCTGAGCTTGCGCGACGCGGTCTTGCGCGCGACATCTTTCTCAACGCGCCGGCGCTGTCTTTCCTCGGCGCGCTCGATCGTCCAGTCGAGGAGCTTCGCGGCGTGCGAAGGGGAGGCCGCGAGCCAATGATCGAAGGCATCGCGCAAGGTTCCTTCGACGATCCGCGCGGCTTCATTGGTCAAAAGCCGCCCTTTGTTTTGGCCCTGAAACTCCGGCTCGCGAAGGAAGACCGAAACGATCGCGGCGCAGGACGCCATGACGTCGTCGCTGGTCACCGGGGCCGCCTTCTTTGCCAGGCCGATCCGCTCGGCGTGATCCTTAAGGCCGCGCGCCAGCGCGGCGCGAAGGCCGGTTTCATGGGTGCCGCCGTCGGGGGTGGGAATGGTGTTGCAATAGGAATGCACGAAGCCGTCGTCGAAGGCGAGCCAGGCCATCGCCCATTCGAGCGATCCGTGTCCGCCTTGTCGTTCAACCTTGCCCGCGAAAATCTGGTCGGTGACGAGGTCCTTGCCCTCGATATCCTGGAGAAGGCAATCCTTGAGGCCGCCGGGAAAGCGGAAAACAGCGTCGGGCGGAATCCCGGCATTAGGGTCGATCCATTCCACCGCGCAATGCCAGCGGATCTCGACGCCGCCGAAGAGATAGGCTTTCGCACGGGCCATTTTGAACAAGCGCTCCGGCTTGAAATTCGCGCCCTTGCCGAAAATCGTTTCGTCGGGCTTGAATCGCACGCTCGAACCGCGCCGGTTTTGCACCTTGCCCAGCTTTTCGAGAGGCGTGACTGGGTGGCCCCGCTCGAAGATTTGCCGGTAGAGCATTTGGCCCCGCGCGACTTCCACTTCGAGCCGTTCCGACAGCGCGTTGACGACGGAAATTCCGACCCCATGCAAGCCGCCCGAGGTCTGATAGGAATTCTGATCGAATTTGCCGCCCGCGTGCAGCATGGTCATGACGACTTCGAGCGCCGATTTCTTCGGAAATTTCTTATGCGGGTCGACCGGAAAGCCGCGCCCATTGTCGATCACGGTGAGAAAACCCGAGGCCTCGAGGCGGACATCGATGAAGGAAGCGTGGCCGGCAACTGCCTCGTCCATCGCATTGTCGAGGACTTCCGCGAAAAGATGATGAAGGGCCGCCTCGCCGGTGCCGCCGATATACATGCCTGGCCGCCGCCGGACCGGCTCCAGCCCCTCCAGCACCTCGATCGAGGCGGCGGTATAGCCCAGCTCGCCGGACGTTTCGTAGTTTGGTGACCCGCCCTTTTCCGACGCCCAGGTGTGCCGGCCCGGTCGAGCGGGCGGCTCCTTGCGTGCCGCATTGCCGAAAAGATCACCATTCCTTGCCATGTGCGGCTCTGTCCTTGTGATTCGAGGCGATTCGAGTTGGCGGCTGCTTATGCCACGAACAAGGCGGGAATGGAACGGAACGAAAACATTTTCCGGTTCACGAAACAAAAAGCAGGGCCACGAAACAGGCTGGGAGATGCCGTGCGTTGGCCGCTCCGATGCGCATGGCGGAAGCGGGCATATTGCGGGGGCAGGCACCGTTCAGGGAAGTGGATTTATATGCCGGACATCGAAGAACTCTTCAAGCGCTGGCTTTGCGGCCGGCAGGGCGATTCGGTGAAAACTGGAGAACGGGCGGATGGCGCGGTTCTTGTTGTCCCAAATGTGTTCGATGGCTCTGGTTGGCGAGGGTGAAACCGGCTTTAAGATTTTGCGCGCGAAACCGGCGGGGGGGAAAACGTCGCGGTGCGCATTTTCACCGCGGTGCCGAGGAACACTGGCTGTGCTACGGTGTCACCGCGCGGCGCAAGCGCAACCAGAAACGTCTCGAAGGCCTTGCGGCGATGCGCGACGCCGGCGAGGCGCCTTCACCGGATTGAGGCTCGAAGCAAGCGAGGCCGATATTTCCGGCAAGCTCGTCATCGAAGCCAAGGATTTAGCGATATCCTTTGGCGAGCGCGTGATCGTCAAGAATTTCTCGACCCGCATCCCGCGCGGCGATCGTCTCGGCTTGATCGGCGCCAATGGCGCGGGCAAGACGACGCTCGTCAACCTCTTGACCGGCACCTTGGCGCTGGGCCTGGGCTCCGGCATGGCGCCAATCTTGTGCTGGCAACGCTCGACCAGGGCCGCGCGAGCCTCGATCCTGAAACGGTCTTGAAGGGCGCGCTCACCGGCGGCGGCGATTTCGTCGAGATCAACGGCGAGCGCAATCATGGCATCGGGCATAGCAAGGATTTTTTGTTCGGCCTGGAACAGGCGCGCACGCCGGTCGGACGTCTTTCGGGAGGCGAACGCGGCAGGCTGATGCTCGCGCGGGCCTTAGCCCGGCCATCCAATCTCCTCGTCCACGACGAGCCGGCCAACGATCTCGAAACCCTCGATCTCTTGCTACGGCGAGCCTGCGGCGGGAGGGCAATGCGGCTGCAGAATCCGATCGAAACTGTCTAGAAAGTCCGCCGCGGCCATGGAATATGGGATTGGCAACTTGGGCGTCACGTCGCCCCGAGATAGATTGATTAGCTTTCGCGCAAACAAGGCTGGATCGTCGGCCACAAGTACATCGGGATAAAGCTCGCGCTGCAGCCCCCGGACGCCCGGCGAGGTCGCAACAACAGGCTTACCGTGGGCGACCGCCTCCAAGGTCTTAATGCTCACACCTGTCCCTGATAGCAAAGGGACAATGCTGGCGCCGATACGGGAATAGAAGGACTCTACAGCCTCGACGCGCAGTTCCATCGATACCCCAGGCCAGCTCTGACCCATCAGTGATAGAGGCTCGATCACCTTCCCGGCGATGAGGCAGCGGAAATAAGGAATTTCCTGCAGAATGAGCGGCAAGATGCGTGTGCAGAAATAGACGATACCTTCAGTGTTGAAAATCGCGTTCGAGCCGATGAAGCCAGCATGAAATTCCGGGGTGTTCGAAGCCGCCGGAGGGGAACCGGGAACGCCGATCGGGATGGCCAGGAAATCGCAGCGGATGGTGTCGCCGAGCCGTTCCCGATATGCGCTCCATTCTTCGACAGAACTCGACAGGATGCAGTCGAACAATCCAAACATCCTCCGCTCTTGTCTCCGAGCCCTGTTGATCGAAAGACGCGACAGGTGGTGTCGCATGAGCATTCGCCCGTAAGGTTTATAGCGGTATAATGAAGGATAGGTCCGTATCAGTTTCGCTGCCACCTCGCGCCGTACCCGCTCCTCTTCGATGGAGTCGTCATGAAGGTCGAGAAAGCACGGCCGGCCAAGCCTTGCGATGGCCTGGTACCCGAACAGATGGACGGTACGGAGCGTGCTGAAGACGAAGAGATCAATTTGGTTCGACTGCAGGAAGGCCGATATGCGTTTCTTGACAATGCCGCGGTTATATTCTTCGATGATGCGGGGCGCGAAGAGATTTCCGCTGAAATACCGCGCGACAGCACGTAGTGTCTTCCATATCCTTTTGTCTGCCAGGCCGGGGAGGATCAAATAGTCGCGGCAGACTTGCGGCAGGTAGTCATTGGCCTCGCGCGTATCCACTGGGTGTTGCTTGAAGAGAATGGCGTAGACGTCGTGGCGCTGCGGTAGGGTGTCGAGCCAAGCCTTATAGGTGAGGCCCGACCCGTCTAGGACGGGGGGAACGAATTGGTCCGCCACGTAACAAATACGCAATCTCCGTCTTTTCATTGGCGACTTCGAATCATTGGCGACCTCGAAAAATATTCGCTTGCAGCGGGATGACCGGCGGTTGCGGGTTCCGTGTGGCCGGTTTATGGGTGACGCCCTTCCATTGATGCCATTTGAAGCGAAATTATGCGCTTGATGAAGGCGCCGCAATCGGGAGGCGATTTATGCCACCCCCTCAGGCGCCGCTGCAACGTAGCGCGCTGGTTCACCCGGTGCCGGCCCCTTGCCGCAATATCTGCACGCCGGCCCGGCGGCCGGTTTCGCGGCGGTGCTGCTGGAGACCCGGCATGTCAAGGCGGCGCCTCGACCATAAGCAGCAGAATCGATCGGGGCGCAAGCTCGCGCTCATCCATGTCATTCTCGACAATGCGTGCTATAATGCGCGCTATCATCATGCCACGCTTGCGCGGGAATGGCTCGACCGGCCGGGTTGCCGGATCGAGCCGCATTTGATCCCGCCCTATTGATCGCACTTAAACCCGGCGAACCGCCTAAGGGGATCATATGCAAATGTTGCGAAGAGGGGATATCTCGAGTTCGAGTGTGATTCGCGCACGTGCTCCCTTGCGTCTTGGACTTGCCGGCGGCGGAACCGACTTGTCGCCCTATTGTGAAATGTACGGCGGTGCTATTCTCAATGTGACTATAGATCGTCATGCCTACGCTTTTATAACGCCGCCTACCGATGGCAAAACGAGCTTTTCTGCTCTCGATAGCGGTATGGAGGAGGTTTTTGATCCAGACGAGGCGATGAGCGCCAAGGCTACGCTGATCCTGCATCAAGGCGTCTACGCTCGGATCGTGCGCGAGTTTCTCGGCGGGGTTCCGGCTCCGTTGTCAATTCAAAGCACCGTGGATGCTCCCCCCGGTTCCGGGCTCGGCTCATCATCCGCCTTAGTCGTGGCGCTGGTCGAAGCTTTTCGCGCCCGGTACGCGCTTCCACTCGGTCGATATGAGATTGCGCATCTCGCTTGGGATATCGAACGTAACGATCTTGGTCTCATGGGCGGACGTCAAGATCAATACGCCGCGGCATTCGGTGGGGTCAATTTCATCGAATTCCTTACCAACGATCGGGTGATCGTCAATCCGCTGCGTCTCGTTCCCGGAGCGATCGAGGAAATCGAGTCGTCCATCGTCATCTGCTTCACTGGCCAGTCGCGAAGTTCGCACGATATTATCGTGGAGCAGACGAACGGCGTTTCCGCATCCAATTCCGACGCGATCGAGGCGATGCACGAGCTGAAGGCAGACGCCAACGAGATGAAGCGAGCGTTCGTGAACGGCGATATTCGTAGGATGGCCGATGTCCTCCACAACTCCTGGAACGCGAAGCGAAAATCGGCCCAAGGTATCTCCAACACCGTCATTGACGAGTTTCACGCGGTTGCAACCCGACACGGCGCGCTTGCGGGCAAGATTTCCGGTGCTGGCGGCGGTGGTTTCATGATGTTCATCGTGCGGCCCGAAGATCGGCAACGATTGATCGCCGCTCTGCGCGCGGCAGGCGGCGACGCTGACATTGTGGCCTTTACTCATACGGGGAGCGTAACGTGGACGGCGACAGTCTGAATTTCATCGACACTCACTTCATCAAGTCCCTCGCCGCGTTGCAAGCAGCTCATGATGACCCGCATTTCAAGAAAACGCTGGTGGCGATAGCCGCAAATATCGTCGACAGCCTCCGCCAGGGCGGGAAGGCCTTATTCGCTGGCAACGGCGGCAGCGCCGGCGACGCCCAGCATATTGCCGGAGAGTTCGTTTCCAGACTCAATTTCGACCGTGCGCCATTGGCTGGCATCGCGCTCACGACCGATTCATCCGTATTGACCGCGATTGGCAACGATTATGGCTATGCCGACGTTTTTTCACGTCAAGTCGCAGGTCTTGGACGACGCGGCGATGTGTTCGTCGCGATCACCACCTCCGGCAATTCGCCGAATATCATCAAGGCGGCGCGGACCGCGCGCGAACTCGGAATCGTCACGGTCGGGTTCACTGGACGCAGCGGCGGAATGCTGGTCTCGAAATGCGACCTCTGTTTGCATGTTCCCTCGGATTCGACGGCACTGATCCAACAGGTCCATATCGTCGCCGCGCATTTGATTTGCGGTCTCGTGGAGCAGGCTATGTTCCGGAGCCCGCAACCGCAAATGCAGTGAGCGCAGTCTTGATACGTCAGGCTGTCGTCCTATGCGGTGGCCTCGGCACGCGTTTGGGCGATTTGACCGCTCGTACGCCGAAGCCGCTTCTACCAATTGCAGGGCAGCCATTCTTGGATGTTCTAGTTGAGGAGCTTGGCCGGCATGGATTTGATCGCGTGTTGTTGTTGGCGGGCCACCTTGTACAAGAAGTCGAAGATTACGTCGTTTTGTCCGGAGCGGCGAAACGCCGGCGGGTGTCGCTCGACCTCTCGATCGAGCCGGGGACCGCGGGCACGGGTGGAGCGTTGCGGTTCGCGGCCACCAAACTCGATGACGCCTTTCTCTTGCTGAATGGCGACTCCTGGTTCGACATCAATCTGCGAGCGTTGACTGCGTTTGCCGAGCGCAGTCCCCATGTCGCCATGACGCTCGCTTTGCGTTCCATGCTCGATGCGACGCGCTACGGCGTCGTGACCCTCGACGGCGATAGTATCATCGCCTTTGACGATAGGGCGCGGACTCCGGGCGCGGGTACGGTCAACGGTGGAATCTATGTTTGTCGCAAGGCCCCCTTGCTCGCCGCAATCGAGGAAGCGGGCGGCGGGGAGGCCGGGAGTCTCTCCTTGGAGAGCGTTGTCATGCCGGCGTTGGCGCGGCACGGGGCGCTAAAGGGATCGATATGCGACGGTTATTTCATCGACATCGGCGTGCCAGCCTGCTATGCGGCGGCGCAGACGGAAATTCCGGAGCGGTTGTTTCGAGGCGCGGTATTTTTTGATCGAGACGGCGTGTTGAACGAGGATATGGATCATGTGGACACGATCGATCGTTTTCACTGGATCGAGGGCGCCATCGCGGCCGTGCGGGCCTGCAATGATCTAGGTTATCTCGTCTTCGTCGTGACAAATCAGGCCGGGGTCGCCAAAGGTTACTATGAGGAAAAAAACGTTACCGAATTACATGACCATATGCAGGCCGAGTTGGCCGCTGCTGGCGCGCATATCGACGACTTCCGCTATTGCCCTTATCATGTCGACGGAACGGTCCCCGCTTACAAGACGGATTCGCCGTGGCGCAAGCCGGCACCCGGCATGTTGCTGGACCTCCTAGCCCATTGGCGCGTGAACTCGTCGAAGAGCTTCCTCATCGGCGACAAAGACAGCGACATTGAAGCCGCCTGCGCAGCCGGCATACTGGGGTATTTGTTTCGCGGCGGAGATCTGTCAACATTTCTTGCCGGCATCCTACGGTCCAACCCAAGAAGGTAATGGATTTTCCGCGTAGAACCTCCGCATGATCATGGTCTTGCCCATGCCGCTGTCTTCGAAGGTGGCGCGCGGGGGCGAGCGCAAGTGACGGTCGTGACGGAATACTTGGAAAGATCTCGCGAGGATTGTCTGCTAGCGTCGCAGTCCCGGCCGGCATGTCCCTTCGCCAGAATTTTTTTGGCCGTAGCGCGCCGGCACCGGGTAATCGTTGTTCCGGTAAAGCTCCAGCGACAAGGAGGAGACGCGGGTGGCGGCTTTGTGACCGGGATCATGGGGCGCCGGCGGCAACGGCATGAACGCCGCCGCGTCCGCCTGCATACGCTAGGCGATCGTGGCGGCATGGCCGCGCGGCCTCGCCTGGCGGCGCTTGGCGCAGTCCTCGGGGAACCGTGCATTGAGCGCGTCGAGACTCCCCGCCTCCCAGCAACGGCGGCATGACGTTGCGTCAGACATAACCAACCAGCCCTTCCACCTTGCCCTTGCCGTTTCCCTCTCGAGCCTGCCGAAGGGCCCGGTCGCCTGCACATACGCGATGTGGCGCGCGACCCTGGAGCGGGCCTAATTGTTGCGGGCCTGGCTTACCGTTTTCTTGCGGGATGTTGCCTTGGCGCCTCACGCCAATTGAACGAGGGGCGGGAACCCAGTCAATGGCCGGAAGCGGGCTCCACGCCGCTTTGACAGAGCGCTGACTTGCCTTATAGGTTCGGCGCCACGCGGATCGCCACGGCGCCGGTGCGGCCTCCCGAAGCCGGTGACGCAACAGCTTCGCGGGTGTAGCTCAATGGTAGAGCAGCAGCCTTCCAAGCTGAATACGAGGGTTCGATTCCCTTCACCCGCTCCAATTTTTGTCACATAAGTTCTTGGCAGAAACACATGTGGCGCAGGCTATTGCTGTGTCTGCATTTTTGATGCCGGATGGGTCGTTTTTTTCGGCAATTTGGCGCAAGCGCAGGGCGCCATTGGCGATGCACCGGCGCCGGAAAACGAGGCTCTCCCGCCAAACTTGCAGCCCCCGATCGCAATTTCTTAAGCCCAAATCACCGGGCCGCCACGGCCAGCCGCGTGACCAATTGGATCATGCGGATTCCTCGTCCATCCCGCCCGACGCAAGAAACCTCTCCAGCCAATGGATGTCGTAGAGCCCATTTTGGATGTCGGCGTTGCGCACCAATGTTTGAAACAGGGAAATTGTCGTATCGATGCCGTCGATTATGAATTCATCGAGCGCGCGGCGAAGCCGCATCAGCGCCTCGTTGCGGTTGCGCCCGTGCACGATGAGCTTGCCGACGAGCGAATCGTAGTTTGGCGGAATAGAGTACCCGGCATAGACCGCGCTATCGACCCGCACGCCAAGGCCGCCTGGCGGATGGTAATAGGCGATCTTGCCCGGCGAGGGCCGGAAGGTTGCGGAATGCTCGGCATTGATCCTGCATTCGATCGCATGTCCCTGAAAGACGACTTCCTTCTGGTTCAACGTCAAGGGAGAACCCGCGGCGATTCTTATTTGCTCGTTGACGAGATCGACGCCGGTGATCATTTCGGTTACCGGATGCTCGACCTGAATCCTTGTATTCATCTCGATGAAATAAAATTTGCCATTTTCGCAAAGAAACTCTATGGTGCCGGCGCTAGCATAACCGAGCTCACGCATCGCGTTTGCACAAATTTCGCCGATTTCTAGGCGCTGCGAGGCGTTGAGGGCGGGGGAGGGGCTTTCCTCCCAGACTTTCTGATTCCGGCGCTGCAACGAGCAATCGCGTTCGCCGAGATGAATGGCCTTGCCGTGGCCGTCGCCGAGAACCTGAATTTCGATATGGCGCGGCTTTTTGAGAAGCTTTTCGAGATAGACCGAGTCGTCGCCGAAGGCGGCCTTGGCCTCGATCCGCGCCATTTCGAGCGCGACTGGAAGATCGTTCGCGGTGCGGGCGACTTTCATGCCGCGTCCGCCGCCGCCCGCCGCCGCCTTTACGAGGACTGGAAAACCAAGCGCCCGGGCGACGGCCGCCGCCTCCTCATCGCCGGTGACCGCGCCGGGCGAGCCAGGCACGCAGGGAATGCCAAGCCGGATCGCCGTCGTTTTGGCCTCGATCTTATCGCCCATGAGCCTGATGTGCTCCGGCTTGGGTCCGATGAAAACGATGTGATGGTCGGCGAGAATCTCCGCGAACCTCGCGTTCTCGGAGAGAAATCCATAGCCCGGATGCAGGGCTTCGGCGCCGGTGATCTCGCAAGCCCCGAGAAGCGCGGGGACGTTGAGGTAGGAATCGCGCGCGGGCGGCGGCCCGATGCAAACCGATTCGTCGGCGAGTTTTACGTGCATCGCATCGGCGTCTGCCGTCGAATGAACCGCCACGGTCGCGATGCCGAGCTCCTTGGCCGCGCGCAAAATCCGTAAGGCGATTTCGCCGCGATTAGCGATGAGAATTTTTTCGAACATGTCAGTCCACCGGCTACGCGGCCTTATTCGATCACGAGCAGCGGTTGGCCATATTCGACCGGCTGACCGTCCTCGACCAGAATGCCCGTCACCGTGCCGGCGCGGGGAGCGAGGATCTCGTTGAAGGTTTTCATCGCCTCGACAAGAAGAACCTTGTCGCCAGTCTTCACCTGCATGCCGACCTCGACAAACGGGGCGGCGTCCGCCGAGGAACGCAAATAGGCGGTTCCGACCATCGGCGATTTTACCGTGCCCGGACCGTCGGCCGGAGCCGGCGGCGCACCGGTCGCGGCGGCCTTCGGCGGGGTCACGGCCGGCTGGACAATAGGTGCGGAAAGCTGTCGCGCGACGCGGATTTTGAAATCGCCCTTCGCGACTTCAATCTCGGAAAGCCCTAGACGGGTTACGAGCTGCGCCAGGATCTCGACCAGTTCCGTGTCGATTGCGGCCGCATCCGGGCTCACGTCCGGTTTTGGCTCCGGATATTTCATCTTCTTCTACTCTCGTGTGCGCCGTTGCCCGGGATGTTTCCGTGCATGACTAGCTGATTTCATGATTTGTGTTCGATAAGGCCGGTCCCGGTTGACCTGCCGCTTCGGCCCGGGCGAGACATGCTTCGAGCGCGAGATCGTAAGAGAAGGCACCAAATCCCAGTATCACACCCCGCGCGACGGCGGAGATCAGCGACTGGCGGCGAAAACCTTCCCTGGCGTGAATGTTCGAAAGATGCACCTCGATCACTTCGGTGTTCGCCGCCTTGATCGCATCGTGAAGCGCGATCGATGTATGCGAATAGGCCCCGGCATTCAAGATCACCGGCTCGCCGGCGCGGCCCGCTTCCTGCACCCAGGTCACGAGGTCGCCCTCATGGTTCGATTGGCGAAAGTGCAAAATGACCCCGCGTGGTTTGCAGAGCGCGGAAAGACGGGCCTCGATGTCCGCGAGAGTCGCAAGGCCATAGGTTTCGGGTTCCCGCGTGCCGAGGAGATTGAGGTTCGGCCCATTCAGGACGTGAACGGCTTTCATCGCGGTCCCGGTCGAAGGAAGTGCCCGTTGCGCTTCCATAGCCGGGATCAAAACGCAAGGGAAGCCCGCGCCCTCCACCCAAGGTCAACATCCAAGCGCCTTGACGCAAGCCGCCTTGAAGAATAATTTAGTCAGTGAAAACCTGGGGGATCCCCGGCAGGGGGCTGAGAGGCTGGCGGCGCTTCTAAAAGCGGCCCGGCGACCCTTCGAACCTGATCCAGCTCGTACTGGCGTAGGGATGGTGACGTGATGTTCCCCTCCAAAAAACGGTCCGTTCGCGCCGCTTTTGCTTGGCCGCGGCTAGATGCAAAAGGGTAAAGCCATGCGCATTCGAATCGTTGGCGCCGGCATCGCGGGCTTGACCGCCACATTCGAGTTCGCTCGCGCGGGTTGCGATGTCGAACTCATCGAATGCCGCGAGGGTCCGGGTCTTGGCTGTTCCTATCTCGCGGGCGGCATGCTGGCGCCCTGGTGCGAGGCCGAAGGCACGGAAAAACTCGTCCTCGATCTCGGCCTCGAATCGCTCCAGTTCTGGACTGAAAGCGTGCCCGTCGCGGCGCGCCGAGGGACGCTCGTCGTTGCCCCCGCGCGGGATAGACCCGAGCTCATCCGCTTTGCCCGCCGCACTAGCGGATATGAACACATCGGCGCGGGGCGGATCGCGGCCCTCGAACCCGATCTTGCGGGGCGCTTCGACGAAGCCCTGTTCTTTCCGTCCGAAGCGCATCTCGATCCCCGCGCGGCGATGGCTGCTCTCGCCGCGCGCCTCGCGGGCTTCGACAATGTCACGCTCCGCTTTGGCGCCTCTGCGAAGCAAGCCTGCACCGAATGGACGATCGATTGCCGCGGCCTCGCGGCCCAAGACGCACTTTCCGATTTGCGCGGCGTCAAGGGCGAAATGCTGGTGCTCTTTACCCGCGAGGTCGCGTTGACCCGGCCGGTGCGGCTCCTGCATCCGCGCCATCCTGCCTATGTCGTGCCGCGCGGCGACGGGCGTTTCATGATTGGGGCGACGCTAATTGAAAACGAGGAGGCAGGCCGGATCACCGCGCGTGCCATGTTGGAATTGCTTGGCGCCGCCTATTGCCTGCATCCGGCTTTCGCCGAGGCGGAAATCGTCGAGACGGGAGCGGGCGTGCGGCCGGCGTTTCCCGACAATCTGCCAAAAATCCGCCGCGATGGGCGCAAGGTTTATATCAACGGGCTTTACCGGCATGGCTTTTTGCTGGCGCCCGCGCTCGCCCGCAGGGCGGTGCAAGCCGTGCTCGAAGACGCCTATTTTCCGGAGGTCATGGATGCGCATCCACGTCAACGGCAAAGCGCTTGACGTCGGGGCGGCAACGCTCGGCGCCCTGTTGCGCGAACTCGATTACGACGACGGCACCATCGCGACCGCGCTCAATCAAAATTTCGTCCGCAAGACCGATCGCGGCAAGACACCATTGAAAGAGGGCGACACGGTCGAGATTCTGGTGCCGCGCCAGGGAGGCTGATATGGAGGCGGACATGGGCGCGGACCGTCTCAGCCTCTATGGCGCCGAATTTTCCTCGCGCCTGCTGGCCGGAACCGCGCAATATCCCTCGCCCGCGATTCTCTCGCGCGCGATTGCAGCGGCGAAAGTGGAGGTCGTTACGGTCTCGCTCAGGCGCGAGTCCGGGGGCAGCAGGGCGGGCGAACGCTTCTGGGCGCTGATCCGCGAACTTGGCGTCCGGGTTCTGCCCAATACCGCCGGGTGCCGGAGCGTGAAGGAAGCCGTGACCACCGCGCAAATGGCGCGCGAGGTTTTCGACACGCCATGGATCAAGCTCGAAGTCATCGGCGAGGAAGACAGTTTGCAGCCCGATGTCTTCGGTCTCGTCGAGGCGGCGTCGATTCTCACCCGCGAAGGGTTTCAGGTCTTTCCCTATACCACCGAGGATCTTGTCGCGGCGGAAAAGCTTCTTGCCGCGGGCTGTGAGGTCTTGATGCCTTGGGGATCGCCGATCGGATCGGGGCGGGGTCTCAATAATGCTTATGGGCTGAAATCGCTGCGCGCGCATTTTCCGAATTTGCCGCTGATCGTCGATGCCGGGATCGGCGCGCCCTCGCATGCCGTGGCGGCGATGGAAATGGGTTTCGACGCGGTGCTCTCGAACACGGCGATCGCCAAGGCCGGCGATCCCGTAAGAATGGCCTGCGCCTTCGCGCTCGCGGTCGAGGCCGGGCGGATCGGCTATCGAGCCGGTTTGATGCACGCGCGGGACATGGCGGCTCCTTCGACCCCGGTGATCGGACGCGCTTTTGGCGATCTCGCGCGTGCTTGATCCTTTCTATTTGATCGTCGACAGCGCGGCATGGATCGCGCGGCTTTTGCCTTGCGGCGTCCGGCTCGTGCAATTGCGGATAAAAAATCAGCCAGATGCAACCGTCCGCGCGGAGATCAAGGAGGCAATTGCGGTTTGTGAGCGCCACGGCGCAAAACTTGTCGTCAATGATTACTGGCAACAAGCAATCGATGCCGGCTGCGATTTCATCCATCTCGGCCAGGGCGATCTCGCGATGGCGGATCTTGCCGCGATCCGCCGCGCGGGTGTGAGGTTTGGCGTCTCGACCCATGACGAGGCGGAGCTTTTTCGCGCCCTCGAAGTAAGTCCGGATTATATCGCGCTTGGTCCCATTTATCCGACGATCCTAAAAACCATGGCTTTTGCGCCGCAAGGCCTGCCGCGCATAACGGAATGGAAGACAAAAATCGGCAAGATACCCCTCGTCGGCATTGGAGGAATCACGCTAGAGCGATCGAGAGCCGTCCTTGAGGCCGGAGCGGATAGCGCGGCGGTTGTGACCGACATTTCTCTGAACGCCAATCCGGAGCAACGCGCGCGGGATTGGGTCGAGGCGACGCGGAGTTTTGCCTGAAAATTTGCTTGTTGATGCCTTTTGGCAAAGTTCCTCTGTCGTGGCGCGAATTTGGAGGGGCATGTGCCGTGTGCGATTCACTTTCATAGGTCGTGCACACTTCTCCGAATTCTGGGATGTGGAACTCTAGCTCAAAATTCAAAACCTATTGTACCAAACGAAATTTTGTCGTCGAAACGACATTCTCCATTGGCTTGGCGCGTCTTATGCTACCGCTATTGAGACATGCGAGGCAGATCGTTGCGTAAGAGAGCGGATCGCCCTGCTATCAAGATCCAGGGTTTGACGCAATGCAACAAGCCGCTCCCGAAATCCCACAGCCTGATGCCGTTCGCTCCACCGGTCTGGCTGCGATGGGTCTGTCGGCGCTCGGAATCGTCTTCGGCGACATCGGCACGAGCCCGCTTTATACGCTCAAGACCGTTCTCGACCTGACCGGCGGCACGCCGACGCCCGACGTCGTCCTTGGCGTCCTGTCGCTGATCATCTGGACGCTGATCATCATCACGTCCGTAAAATACGTGACCTTCGCGATGAGCATCGACAATGACGGCGAAGGGGGCATTCTCGCCCTCATGGCGCTGCTCGGCGTCAAGAAACGACAAAGGCCTGCAATCGTCGCCGTCGGACTGTTTGGCGCCGCGCTAATCTACGGCGATGGCACGATCACTCCCGCCATCTCGGTTCTCTCCGCTCTCGAAGGGCTCAATATCGCGGCGCCGGCGTCGAAGATCTATGTCCTGCCGGGCGCTGTGGCGATACTCGTCGCACTTTTCGCGATCCAGCCCCTGGGCACATCGCGTATCGGAAATGCCTTTGGCCCGATCATGGGTCTGTGGTTTCTGTCGATCGCGGTGCTCGGCATCTTGGGGATCGCGCGGCATCCGGCGGTGTTTGCCGCCTTGAATCCCCTTTATGGGCTTCGCTATCTGTTCTCGAACGGTTACGCGAGCTTCCTTATTCTGGGTGGTGTGTTCCTTTGCGTGACCGGAGCCGAGGCGCTCTATGCCGACATGGCACATTTCGGTCGCCGCCCGATCCGGCTCGCCTGGTCGGGCATCGTCTTCCCGAGCCTGATCCTGAATTATGCCGGTCAGAGCGCGATCGTCCTCGAAGGGGCTTCGAGCGCCGACAATATCTTCTACAGGCTGTGTCCCGAGCCATTGCTCATTCCCTTCGTCGTTCTGGCAACGATTGCGACGATCATCGCCAGCCAATCGATCATCACCGGAGCGTTCTCGATAACGCGGCAGGCGATCCAGCTTGGCTGGCTGCCGCGTCTGCCAATCAAACAGACCTCCGAGAAAGGTTACGGGCAGATCTATGTCGGCGTCATTAACTGGCTGCTCATGGTTGTCACGGTCGGCCTGGCGCTGTTCTTCCGCAAGTCGGACAATCTAGCCGCAGCCTACGGCATCGCTGTTTCGGCGACCATGCTAATGACCTCGGCACTTCTGTTCATCGCCATGCGGGAGGTTTGGGGCTGGGGCCTTCTGGCGAGTGGAGCGATTGCCGGCGCCTTCCTCTGCGTCGATGCCAGCTTCTTCCTCGCGAATCTCGTGAAGGTCGCCGACGGCGGGTATGTTCCGTTGCTTTTGGCCAGCACTGTCTATGGCGTCATGCTGATTTGGCATCGCGGGTCGACGGCGGTCGCACAGCGTCTCAACGAGCGGCTCATTACGGTCAGCGAGTTCATGGGCTCGATCGAATCCCGCAAGATTCCGCGTGTTCCTGGAACCGCGGTTTTCCTCACGTGGACCTTGGGCGCCACGCCGCCGCTCATGGTCTGGCACGTCAAGCACAACCGGGCCTTGCACGAACATCTGTTCGCTCTCAGGGTCGTGACGGAATCCGTTCCCTGGATCAAGGAGACCGAGCACCTGGCGCTGCTTGAAGTAGCCCCCAATTTCTGGCGCGCGACGGCGCGCCATGGATTCATGGAGAGGCCAGACATTCCTAACCTGTTGAAGCAGGCGCGCCAACAAGGCTGCTCCCTCGCGTTCGACGACGTCACCTATTACGTCGGCCACGAAACGATCGTTCGCCAGGAGGACGGGAAGGGTCTGGCCAGATGGGAGGAGGCACTTTTCGCCGCGATGGAACGCAACGCCGTGCACGTCAGCGATTTCTTCAGACTTCCGAGTGAAGACGTCGTCGAACTCGGCCAGCACGTCGCTATCTGATGTTCGTAGCACTCCGTGTCGAGTAGCGGGAGATTTATTGCAGGCGTCTGTATTTCAGAGTGCCGGGCCATTGCCAAAATATCGTGGCAGCCTGCCGCGGCGGATGCATATCGTTCATTGCCCGGGCTCCGGCGTGAGGGAAAGTCTTTGAACCGCCCCCTCGCCTTACGCCAAATAATCATGCACGACCTCGCCAATGCCGAGCGTCACATCGGCGACGAAATTGGTGCCGGAGCGCACATTCAGGACCGGAAGTTTCGCGACATTGCCCATCGCGTGGGCAAATAATTGAAGCGCCGCCGGGCCGCTCCAGGCGCCCTTTAGCCTAACATCTTGCCAGCGATAGCGCACAAGCTCGCAAATGCGTGGCCTGCCATCGACATGCGGGATGATCTTGATGAGGAAATTTGGTTCGCCGAGTTCACGCAAGACCGGGCCGGGGTCCAGCTCCTCGTGCTTGTAGCCCATGCTGCCGGCGGCACTGAGCACCGAGCCAAAATGCAGCGTGCCGGCGAGCACCTCGCTCTCGTGGCAAAGTCTTGGACGCGCCAGTTTCTGGGGAAATCCCCAGATCTCGCGCCCGCCCGCGATCGGGGACGGGTTGTCGAGATACATCGAATGAACGAAAACGCCGCTTTGGCCCTCGAAGGCAACCGGGATCATCTGGCCGCATTCGGTGAAATCGCCAAAGCCGGTCGTATCCGGCAGGCGGATGAATTCAAATTTGACTATCGGATCTGGGATTTCGAGCGGCTCGGGCACAACCGCACGCAAGGCTTTGGGATCGGTGAGATACTCGATCACGAAATACTCGCGGCCGTAGAAACGGTAGGGCCCGGGCGGATAGGAGGGATTGTTGAGCGGCATCGCGAAAGCGCGGGCGCGTACATCGGCGATCTTCATGTCGGGGGCTGCTGGGCGAGAGGAAACCTGGCAAATGCCAAGCTTTAATGCCGCAGCATGACAGATTTGAAAACTGTCTCAAGCTGGCATTTCGAGGAGACCCGCCGCGCCGTCCGCCGCGCCGAACAAGAGCCTGCCGCCCGCGTGGTCCCAGGCGAGCGCGCTAATTGCTTGCGCGCTCTCTGGCACCGCGCGCACCAAGATTTCGGCGCCATCTGGAATCCGGCAAAGCAGCAAATGCCCGTCCTGATAGCCTTGTGCCACCACGAGGGATTTCGGATGAAACGCGACGCACGTGACTTGGGCGGTACTGGCGCCGCATTCAAGCGGGGCTTTGTTGATCGGCCCCTCCTTATCCTTGAACGGCCAAATAATCGCGGCATCGGCGCCGGAAGTCGCCAGCCAATGGCCATCGAAGGACCAGGACAGCGAGCGCGTTTTCGCCGGATAGCCGCTCATCCGCATGTCCTTCTGGTCAGCGACGCGCCAGGCATGTAGCGAGTTTTCCTGCATCGATGTCGCGAGAAAACGTCCGTCCGGGGACGCCGTTATGGCAAGATGCGAGCCTTTCCATTTGAATAAATCCGGCGGCGCGGCGGCGTTCGGAAACCATAGGGTCGCGCCATCGTAATGGGCGATCGCGATCCGGTAGCCTTTCGGCATGAAGGCGAGCCCGCACACGCTCGACGGCGCGGTAAAGGTTTTTATGCCGCCGGCGGGAGCGCGCGAGCGCACATTCTTGCCGCTCGACCAGGCGATCGACCCGTCGCCGCGCGCGGCGAGCGCATCGATCCATTTGCCTTTTTCATCCGCGATCTCTTGAATGCCGCCATCTCTTGAGGCCGCCACCACGCGGCCATCATCGCCCCCGGTGAGGAATCTGTCCCCCGACGCGACGGCAACAAGAATGGCCGCATCGGGATGCGCCGCGATGCGCTGTTCGGCACCGGGCGTAGCGAGCAGCACGTTGCCGTCTTCGAGCGCAAGCGATGGAACTTGTCCAAGAAAACCCGCCGCGGCAACGGGTGCGCCGGCATCGAGCGGCGTGACATGGGCGGCGAGGGAGGTGGCGGACATGATCTTATTCTTTGGCGCTTGCAGGTCGCGGCATAGCTGCACGCGTCACGCCGCGCAGTCCAAGAAGCCCCGGGTAATCTCGTCTTTTTTCAAATTGCGGCCGATGAAGACGAGCCGGCTCATGCGCTTTTCTTGCGGTTTCCATTCGCGTTGCAGATCGCCGTCGAGAAGCATGTGCACGCCCTGAAAGACGAAGCGCTTGGGCTCGTCCTTGAACGCGAGTATGCCTTTCGCGCGCAAGATCGACGCGCCCTCCTTTTGCACATAGTCTTGCAGCCAGGGCATGAATTTTTCCGGATCGATATCGCCCTCGATCGACAGGCCGACGGCCTGAATGTCTTCGTCGTGATAATGTTTTAAGCCGTGCGCCTCGTGGTGGCCGTGACGTTCGCCGTGCTCATGATCGTCCTCGGCAAAGAGAAATTCCGGCTCGATTTCGAGGATGCGCCGCAAGTCGAAGGCAGTGCGGCCGAGCACGGCGTCGAGAGCCACCGCGCAATTCACGGTCTTGTGCAAGTTCGCATAGGGGTTGATCGCGCGGATACGCGCCTCGATCTCACTTAACTCGTCCGCGCCAACGAGATCGGTCTTGTTGAGGATAATCACGTCGGCGAAGGCAATCTGGTTCTTGGCCTCCGGCGCGTCCATCAGCTGCTCAATGAGCCATTTGGCGTCGGCGACGGTGACGACCGCATCGAGCTGAGCTGCATCGCGCACATCGGCATCGACAAAAAAGGTCTGCGCCACGGGAGCAGGATCGGCGAGGCCCGTCGTCTCGACAAGGATCGCATCGAACTTGCCCTTGCGCTTCAGCAGACCCTCAATGATTCGGATGAGGTCGCCTCGCACGGTGCAACAGATGCAGCCGTTGTTCATTTCGAACACTTCCTCGTCGGCGCCGACGATAAGATCGTTGTCGATGCCGATCTCGCCAAATTCATTGACGATGACCGCGAATTTTTGGCCGTGATCCTCGGAGAGGATGCGGTTCAAAAGCGTCGTCTTGCCGGCGCCGAGATAGCCGGTGAGCACGGTGACGGGAATTTTTTCAGCCATGCGAAACTCCAGCAGCTTGTCGTCCGGTCGCGGCGCGCCGCCTGGTGGAAAGCGCGGCAGATGCGGTAACCCATGGGTTTTGTTGGCAAGGTTGTCTTAGAGTTGCACGCGCGCGTCAAGGCCGCCCTTATTGCGCCAGCGCGGCGGAGAGTTCCTTGATATTGTTGCGCATCATGTCGATGTAAGTCGAAGCCGGCCCAATTGGCGGCGAAAGCGCATCGGAATAAAGCGTGCCGCCGATTTTCGCGCCGGATTCACGGGCGATGGTTTGCACGAGTCTCGGGTCGGTCACATTTTCGAGAAACACCGCTGGAACTTTGCTGGCCTTGATCTGGCGGATGATTTTGGCGACGTCGCGGGCGCTTGCCTCCGTCTCGGTCGAAACGCCTTCCGGCGCGATAAAGCGGAAACCATAGGCCGTGCCGAAATAGCCGAACGCATCGTGCGTAGTGATAATTTGCCGCCTCCCGGGCGGAATTTTGGCGATTTCCCGTTTGACCTCGGCATCGAGCGCGTCGAGCTTGGCGAGATAGTTCTCGGCATTGGCACGATAGGCAGTTTCTCCCTCGGGGTCGGCGGCGACCAGTCCGTCGAGGATGTTGGCGACATAGATCTTGGCATTGGAGATCGATTGCCATGCATGGGGGTCTAATCCGACGCGCCCTTCCTCGCGCATTTGCTGCGGCTTAATTCCCTTCGTCGCGACGACGACAGGTGCCTTCGCGCCCGACGCCTTTATGAGCCGGTCGATCCATCCCTCCAAGCCGAGGCCATTCACCAAAATGAGCCGCGCCGCGACGAGCTCTTTCGCGTCGGCAGGCTTTGGCTGATATACATGGGTGTCCCCATTCGGGCCGACGAGTGCGGTGACCTCGATCCGCTCGCCGCCGACGTTGCGGGCGAAATCGGCGAGAATCGAAAAGGTCGCGACGACCGGCAGCTTTTCCGGAGCTTGCGCTCTTGCCTGCCATGCGCTCGTCGCGCTCGCGCTAGCAACCACAAAGGTTATAACATAACGTAACCGCGCCATGACAAGTCTCCGATTGCCGATGGGGTCAGGCCTCCAAATGCCGTCCGTGATTTAAGCGGCGCAGAAGTCCGCCGGCCGGACCAAATATAAGGGCCAAGAGATAGAGGATGCCCGCGACCAAAATAATGAGAGGTCCAGAGGGCAGGCCTGCGTGGAAGGAAATGACGAGCCCGGCATAGCCCGCGAGCATTCCCTGCGCCGCGGCGGCCGCGATCATGAGGGTGATGTCACTGGTAACCAGCATCGCGGACGCGGCCGGCAGCACCATCATGCCGACGGCGAGAAGCGTGCCGAGCGCTTGAAATCCGCCGACGAGGTTCAAGACGACCAGCGCCAAAAACGCGATTTGCACCACGCCGCCGCTGCGGCTGACCGAGCCGAGAAACCCGGCATCGACCGTCTCCAGCACGAGGGGCCGGTAGAGAGCGGCGAGCGCGGCGAGCGTCACGCTTGCGATCGCGGCGAGCAGGATCAGGGTCGCGTCGTCAAGCGCCAGCACGCTGCCGAAGAGCACATGCAAAAGATCGACATTCGAGCCGCGCAGGGAGACGATGGTGACGCCGAGCGCAAGCGAGATCAAATAGAATGCCGCAAGCGAGGCATCCTCGCGCAGGATCGTCGTGCGCGCGACGACGCCCGAGCCGACCGCGACAATAAGCCCCGCCGCCAAGCCGCCGACCGTCATTGGCCCAAGCGACAGGCCCGCGGCGAGATAGCCGAGCGCGGCACCCGGCAAAATGGCATGGCCCACCGCGTCGCCGGTCAGCGCCAAGCGGCGCAAAATCAAGAACACGCCGAGCGGTGGCCCAGCGATGGCGAGCGCGATGGAACCGGCGAGCGCGCGGCGCATGAACGCGAATTCGGCGAAAGGCGCGATTAGGAGATCATGCAACTGTATGAACGCGCTCCGAGGTTGAGAAAAACCAATCGCCGTCAATCCATCATGCCGCTCGCGCGCAGGAGTGGGCATCCCGGTCGAAGGCCTCGATCATGGAGCGCGCTCGTAAGAGATTTTCCGGGGTGAGGACGGCATCGGTTTTTCCCTTGGCGATTTCTTCCCGCGCGAGCAAGAGGGTTTGCGGGAAATACTCCCGCACGAGATCGAGATCGTGCGACACAACGAGCACGGTGCGATGGTCCTTGTGCCAGCGTGCGACGAGGGCAAGGAGATCGGCGACGGTCTTGGAGTCGATCGCCGTAAACGGCTCGTCGAGCAAAATAAGGGCGGCATTTTGCATGAGGAGCCGCGCGAACAGCATCCGCTGCAATTGACCGCCCGAAAGCGTACCGATTGGACGCGTTTCAAAACCATCGAGCCCGACCGCCGCGATCGCGGCGCGGATTTTCGCCGTTTCGCTCCGGGAAATCCCGCCGAACAGGCCGCAACGATTCCACAACCCCATGGCGACGACATCGAACACATTGATCGGGAAGCTTTTGTCGAGGTCGGCCGCCTGGGGCAGATAGGCAATGTCACGGGATTCCAAGCGGGGCAGGGCGATCGAGCCGGCAAGCGGCGCAAGCGTTCCCGCGATGCCCTTGAGCAAAGTCGATTTGCCGGCGCCGTTCGGGCCGCAAACCGCGAGCAGCGCGCCGCTCTCGACCTCGCCTTCGAGGTGATGCACCGCTGGATGGCGGTCATAGCCAAGCGTGAGATCGCTGAAACGGATCGCAATGTCCATCAGGCAAAGGTCCAAAAATCCGCGCAAAGACCGGTCAAGCCAGCGCCCAAAACATCATTGCCCATAAGCCCGCGATCACAACCATGGCGCCGCCGCATCGCGCGAGGGCGGAGAGACGCAGCAACGAAAACGCCGGCGCGGCGGCAATTCCCACCGGATGCTCGCGGGCAACGCTCATGGCAGTTCCCTATGCCGTCGATACCCTGTGAAGGTTATAACGTTAACGTCAATGGCTGACAAGGCCGCCCCGGAGCAGGTTCCTAAATTGCTAACGACTTGTTAACGCGGGAGCGATTCGAGTGGGTTTCGACAAGGAGAAACCCATGGGGTCGGTTGTATGGCGTATAGTAAAAAGTGTGACAAGGCGATTTGCTCATGATCCTCCCCGCGCCATCATTCAAGCGTGGCAGCGTAAGCATGAAACGAGTTATTTCCATGGCCGTCGCCTCGGGGCTTGACGGTAAGCCACACATGATGTCGCCTTAGGCGGTTATCGGGCCTTGTGCCGCGCTCTTGAGCCTGGTTATACGCAGGTGGAGTCGACGGCGGCGCGCCTTCGTCCGAAAATGCGGGACAGGCGCTGTCACCTATTCCACGATGATCGCGCCTTCGGCAGTTGCCTCGTTGAAGTCGCCATAGAAACGATAACGGCCCGGCGCGAGCAGCCGCAGGCGGATCGTGATCTCGGAATTGCCCACCACGATTTTCTCGACCCGAAGCGTCTTGCTTTCAAATTCGTCCGGGGTCGGATCGAGGTTGCGGATCACGAGGGTTATCGGCGTGTTCGCCGGCACTTTAAATTCGGCGGGCCGGAAACGATGGTCCTTGATGGCCGTGCGCGCCGTGACGGCTTCTTGAGCGTCAACCGACACTTGGCCTAGACAAGTTAGAAGCATTGCCGCGGTCGCGGACCAAACCATGGCGCGTGGCGTATGCATCGAAACTCTCCCAGCTAGACGTTAGAATTCCCAGATAAGCTTCAATCGGGCCTTGCTCCGGGTGAAATTGGTCAGATCGAGGAAGTTTGCATCGCCCGCCGCATGACCGGCGATTTGCGTAGAGTAGGCGGCCGAGAGGAAGAGCTTGTTGGTGAACTGGACGAACCATGTTGGGCCGGCAAAGAGCGCATCTCCAGAGAAACGATTGAACCCGGCTCCTTCGTAGGAGCGGTAATATTCGAGCTCGCCGCCAAGTGCCACATTTGGCGTGATCCGATAGGTCGAAGACGTCTTCAGCCCAAGCGTGGACGCTCCCTGCCAATCCGGAGTCCCGAATTCCCTTGCTGTCTCCGGAGTGTAGGTCGCGTTGAACGCCGCGAAGAGACGATTTGGAACAAGTTCGGTGTCGGCGATGATGGAGGTTTCGGCACCAAACGCTGCAGTCAGTTTCCCGGCGTCATTGACACGTGACCATTGCGGCTCGACCGCAATTTGGAGACCGACTGGCGCTCCGGGGCCGCGCCCAATCACGAGATATCTGAACGTGGCCCCCAAGCCACCAAAATTGGCGCCGTGGCGGTCATCCAATCCTGCGACGCCGCCGATCCACGTGGAGACGCCGTGCGCGGCCACCTCGATCTGCGTGCTATCGATTGGGTTATATTCCAGCTCGACTTCCTGGTCGAGCGTAGCATATGAACCGGTTCGCTTCTGGAACGCGATGTTGGTCTCGGACTCGAACTCGCGCTCGCCTTCAGCACCTATGTCCGAGCCCACCGTGAAGCCGAAAATATATTTGGATTCGAGTTCCCTGAACGAATCGGATGGTGTGTCGGGTCCCGTGTATTGTGCCGAGGCGACTGCGGGAAAAAAGAGAGGCAGCATAGCAATCGTGACGCAATGCCCGAAGCGGATCCGTGGAAAGTAACTCAACGTCGCCTCCGATCAAAAAGGTTCAAGGCCCCGAGATCAGATCGATTTGGCTTGAGCGTCCTTTCCTAGATGTAGTTTTAAGGATAGCAAGCTTTATGTTTTGGAATTAGAGTATTTCCAATGAAGAGATGGCTTCACGTTTTAGACTAGATCAAAACTAGGCACCTAAGAGCACGCTTTCAGGGCCCCGCCCCGGCGCTTCCGATCCAAAGCAAACGCCCCGAACCAAACTTGAATATGCGCGCGGACCTCATACGCCAGCGGTTTGCTCCTCGGTGAGGCCGCGCTCGCGCAAGAGTTTTGAATTGGTTAGAGTATCAAGGGTAAGCGCGCGTATAATTTCGTCTGCGTCTGTAACGATGTCATCGCCTATCATTGCCCTTCGCTCCGATCGTGCCTTACCTCGCTTCACGCCCCGCTTCTCGAGCTGGAAGCACCCGCGGCGATGCGCTCGCCGGGCTCAAGGAGCTTCATGTTGCCCGCGAAGCCTTGGTGTGGGATCGCACCAAGGCCAGGAACCGCGCCAGCATCCTGACGATCGCGCCGTTGAAGCGCCAGAATGCACGGCGCCTCGAACGGATCGAACGCCGGATCGCCGCTATCGAAGCAGCCATCCTGGCCATTATCGAAGCCGGGCCTCGCCGGCCGCTTCGCGATCCCGGCGAGCATTCCTGGCGTCTCGAAAATCACCGCCTTCGCTTTGCTGATTGACCTGCCCGGGCTTGGAACCCTCGAAGCCCGCCAGGCCGCAAGCC
>JBOHJT010000001.1:0-49284 GCA_050728715.1 Methylocella sp. | reverse complement strand
GATCATTAGACACCACCGCCCGCCTGTGGGACGCCGCGACGGGCAAGGAAATCCGCGCCTTCAAGGGGCATGAAAACGTTGTCGTTTCCGTCGCCTTCAGCCCCGATGGCGCCCGCGTGCTGACCGGATCACAGGACAACACCGTCCGCCTGTGGGACGCCGCGACGGGCAAGGAAATCCGCGCCTTCAAGGGGCATGAGGACTTTGTCTTTTCCGTCGCCTTCAGCCCCGATGGCGCGCGCGTGCTGACCGGATCAGGAGACAAGACCGCGCGCCTGTGGGACGCCGCGACGGGCACGGAAATCCGCGCCTTCAAGGGGCATGAGAACACTGTCGAGTCCGTCGCCTTCAGCCCTGATGGCGCCCGCGTGCTGACCGGATCATTAGACACCACCGCCCGCCTGTGGGACGCCGCGACGGGCAAGGAAATCCGCGCCTTCAAGGGGCATGAGAACACTGTCGAGTCCGTCGCCTTCAGCCCTGATGGCGCGCGCGTGCTGACCGGATCAAGGGACAAGACCGCCCGCCTGTGGGACGCCGCGACGGGCAAGGAAATCCGCGCCTTCAAGGGGCATAAGAACGCTGTCGAGTCCGTCGCCTTCAGCCCTGATGGCGCGCACGTGCTGACCGGATCAACGGACAACACCGCCCGCCTGTGGGACGCCGCGACGGGCAACGAAATCCGCGCCTTCAAGGGGCATGAGAACTCTGTCTTTTCCGTCGCCTTCAGCCCCGATGGCGCGCGCGTGCTGACCGGATCAAATGACGAGACCGCCCGCCTGTGGGATATATTGGACATCCCACAAGGCAGCATTTTCGATATCGCCTGCGCCTGGCTGCCGGACCATGACCTCTCCGGCCTCGGCAAGGACTATGGCCTCGATCTCTCCCACGAAGCGCCGATCTGCCAGAAGGACGCGAGCGGCCGGTTCACCACGCCTCTGCCCGACCCTCCAGCGGCGAAATGAGGGCCGAGAGGGGAATATCAGCCGGGGGGCAAGATGGTCTCTTTGGCCGGTACTGAGAGTTCTCTGTCCCTCCCACCATGCTTTTGAGACAGCGCAGCTTTCCGCCTCTGAATCGAGCGCCGCGCATGCTCGATCGCAAGCGACACCGGCCATTGATCCGCGAGCTAAGGCCGAAAGCTGGTGACGGCATGAAAGGGTAAGGCGGCGTATCGTGGGGGTGTTCAACGCCTCCACTTCTCCACCGAAGGAGTGATACGCCGTGACCGAGACTAACGTTTTCGAACTAACCCAGCCAGGAACATTTTCCGATCCGCTGACCGAGGTTTTACGCAACGGCGCGAGAACGCTATCGGGGCAGGCCGTCGAAGCCGAGGTTGCGGCTTGGGTCAGCACCCATACCGACAAGTTGACCGATGATGGCCGCCGGCGACTGGTGCGCCACGGGCATCTGCCCGAGCGCGAGATCGTGACCGGCATCGGTGCAGTCGCGGTGCGGTGCCCGCGCGTGCGTGACCGCGTCGGCGAAGGCGGTGCCTCCCTATGCGCGCCGATCGAAGAGCCTAGAGGTGCTGATCCCGATTCTCTACCTGAAGGGCATCTCCACCGGTGATTTCGAGGAGGCGCTGATCGCACTGCTCGGCAAGGATGCCGGCGGGCTCTCTGCCTCGACCATCGGGCGGCTCAAGGAGGCCCGGTCGGACGAGCATACGCGTTGGAGCAAGCGCGATCTCTCGGCCAAACGCTACGTTTACTTCTGGGTCGACGGCATCCATGTGCAAGCCCGGCTCGAGGAGGCCGCGCAGTGCCTGCTGGTGATCATCGGCGCCACGCCCGAAGGCAAAAAGGAACTTGTCGGGCTCATCGACGGCGTGCGCGAGAGCGCGCAATCGTGGAAAGAGCTCCTCCTCGACCTCAAACGGCGGGGGCTTGCGATGGGACCCGAGCTCGCGGTCGCCGACGGCGCCCTCGGCTTCTAGCAGGCGGTCGAGGAGGTGTGGCCGAGGACGCGCGGCCAACGCTGTTGGGTGCACAAGACCGCCAATGTCTTGAACAAGCTGCCCAAGAGCCAGCAATCGAAGGCCAAGAAGGCGCTCCAGGAGATCTGGATGGCCGAGACCAAGAAGTATGCACTCGCCGCGTTCGACGCCTTCATCGAAACCTGGGGCGTCAAATACGACAAGGCTGTCGAGTGCCTGATCAAGGATCGCGACGCGTTGCTTGCCTTCTACGACTTCCCGGCTGAGCACTGGAAGCATCTGCGAACGACCAACCCCATCGAAAGCTCATTCGCGACGGTCCGCCACCGAACAGTGCGCTCCAAAGGATGTCTCTCGAACAAGACCGCGCTCGCCATGATCTTCAAGCTGGCCGAGGCCGCCGAGAAAAACTGGCGTCGCCTCGATGGCCACAACCAGTTGCCGAAAATAATTCTCGGTGTAAGGTTCACCGACGGAATTGAGGTCGTCAAGCCGAAAGCTCAAGCCGCTGCCGCCTGACCCCTTCCGTCACCAAGATTCAGTGGTAGCTCTTGATCCGCGGTGCCTGATCCGTCCGCGAGCCTGTTGACGCAAGAAGATTAAGTTCAATTGCTTTCCCCTTGAAGTGCCTTCCCTTTGCCTTTCGAGCATTATCGGACGCTTGGCCAAGCGATCAAGCTTGTAACAACGAACACATCACACTCACGCGAAGTCGATTGCTGGACAAAGCCAAGGGGCCGGTGGCATCAGATCCCGCCCCGCTGACATAAGCCCAACCCCTAATTAGAGCCGGAGCGTGATTGCTTCGGCAAGCTAAAGATGCCAATTATCCCAGGCGCTTGGGAGCAATTTGAGCGTGCCGCTGCCGTTGTGATCAAAAGCGAGTTGAAGCATAGCCAGCAGTCAGCTGTGTGAAAATGAAAATGGCCGCCATCGAAGGCCAAGCACGAACTGCCCGCCGTAACGCTGCTATGGCAGCTTCGGGTCAATCTCGTCGATTCCGTCATGTCTGCGATATGTCCGCTTAGCGGGTAATCTCGTAAATGTCGGTTCGGTATTGATGGCGCTGGAGTGGACGTGATTTAAAGCTCTCCAACCGGAGCTTTGAATCATGAGATATGAACATTCTGACTATGAAGGGGTGGCCACCAGGCGGCTGCTCCGAATAAGCCGCGTGGCGCGGTCGTCGATACGAAGGGATTGCCTGTGCGGCTTGCACTGACGACCGGCGAAGCACACGACAAGCGCATCGTCACTACCTTGCTATCTCAGGGAGCTTGCCGGCACGGCACTTGGGCGAACATCAAGCTCAAGCAATGTCGGCGCGTCGCTCCGCGCTACGACAAGCTTGCAGCCAATTTACCTCGGGCTATGGCTGCGCGTTAATGAGTCCACACCTAGTTAGCCTTGCTATTCAGCCCGAAGCGCTCGTTCATTTCGGTAAGCCTAACCCACGGATCGCTTGTCCGCTTTAAAGGCGGAAAGTTCGACATGATTCATGAGGCGGCAAGGAATCATTATTAAAAATCCGCGCAATACGCGGATTTTCATACATAAAAAAATGCTGGAAATCAAAAGACCAAATTACTCGGCGATGGGTGAAACGCGGAGCCACGCCCTTTGCGGGGCCACATGGCCCCGCGACGCTGAATGAGCGACGAGTGATACTCGGACGACAATAGAAATTCGCCACAAGCTCGCCACAGGCCGAAGCGGACCAAGACGGATAATCGAGGATTTCTGCGGGTTTCAGCGGACCGGTTTTTTGTGGCAAGTTTCGTCGAATTCGCCGATTTGTTTCTATAATATTCAGCTAAGTCTTTGATTTAGAAATGGTCGGAGTGACAGGATTCGAACCTGCGACCCCTTGCACCCATTACTCGTGGACGCGCATCTACTCGGCAAGTGCCCAGCCTGCGCGCTTTCGTGGCGGTTCACATAGTTGCGCATGAAGTCCCGAAGAACCTGCGCTGCCGACCTATCCCGCACCCGGCAGACGTCAATGAATATTTCTTGCGGATCGCGCTGCACCCTGATGCGAATCCCCGAATCCTTAGTCATGAGCGCAGTGTATCCGACGGATATACCTGCAGGAAGGCAAAAGTAGAACGATCCGCGCGTGTGCAGAGCTCAGCCTATCTGCCGTCGCAGCAGGACGGTCTCGCAGATCGAAGCGCATCTTAGTCAGACGAGCCGCCAAGGTCCTTGCGATAGCCATTCCGATTCGCCGCTTTCCTCGCTCGCGTGGCGGTTTCCAAACGGTCTCGTTTTCTTCCAGTCCTGTGTCGTTCTGCCGGTGATTTGCGTGAAGCTCCTTCACGCAAGTTGCGGCCCTCAAGGGGTGCGGTTTGGCCCGCCGCTGTTCCAAGCCCGTGAACAACAACATGGACGAAAGGAACGACAATGACGAACCGGACCAGATACAGAACCGAAGCCGAACTGCAGACGCTATTGAGCAAGCCGTCCGCGCGATTGGCTTCTACGAAGCGCAGCGCAAGGAAGTGCTGATGGCCCTTGAAAGTCTGAGACAGGCGCTTGATGCGAGCCGCTCGAAACGGCCGACACCGTAACTCTTACGCGGGGCCGCATCAGGGCGGCTCCGCTCGCCGGTCAGGTAAGCACATGATCCGCCAGAACCTTATAAGGTTCTCGTCACCCTCAGCGTCGTCGGCGATGGTGGCTTCTACGCGATGCGCTTTCATTTGTCTGCAAGCGAATAGCTGGTGCTTCTCCCGCCTCCGGCATCCTTTTTAAGGATATTTCGAGCAACCAGATCATGGATGTCGCGCAGCGCCGTATCAGGCGAACACTTTTCAATCCTGGCCCATTTCGATGACGTAAGCTTGCCATCGAATCCATCCAGCAGGCGATTGAGAATGTCGCGCTGGCGTTCGTTAAGGGGCGCAGCCGCATGTTTCTTCCAGAACTCGGCCTTCTGAAAGACTGCCGCCAATGTTTTCTCCGCGCCGTCGAACGCGCGGTCAAGGCAGCCGAGAAACCACTCAAGCCAGGGCGTAATGTCCAGATCGCCTTTCTGCGTTGCCTCAAGCATGTCGTAATAGGCGTTCCGCTCCAGACGGATTTGCGCGGACATGCTGTAAAAGCGTTGCGGACTGTCTTCGGACCGGGCGAGAGACATATCGGCGATGGCGCGCGCGATACGACCGTTGCCGTCATCGAAAGGGTGAATGGTGACAAACCAAAGATGCGCGAGCGCAGCCTTGATTACTGGATCGGTGTTGTCCCCGGCGTTGAACCAGTCGAGGAAAGATTTCATTTCCGTGTCGAGCCGCCCGGCGGCGGGCGCTTCATAGTGAACCTTCTCGCGACCATAAGCGCCGGAGACAACTTGCATCGGCCCTGACTTTTCATCACGCCATGCGCCGACAATAATTTTGCTCAAGCCGCTGCGTCCCGTCGGGAAGAGCGCCGCGTGCCAGCCGAACAATCGCTCGGCGGTCAATGCGGTTTTGAAGTTTTGCGTCGCGTCGAGCATCATCTCGACAACGCCCTCAACGTTGCGATCAGCAGGTGGCAGAGCGCCCACCTCCATTCCGAGGCGTCGGGCGATTGACGACCGGACCTGGTCCTTGTCGAGGATTTCGCCTTCGATTTCGCTAGACTTGAGCACGTCCTCGGTGAGAGTCTTAAGGACGGCCTCCTCCCGCAGAGGGAATCCAAGCGCCTGCATCCGGCCAATAAGCCGCCCTTGCCGGTGCCGCACGGCGGCCAGTAGCTTGGCTAGGGCGTCTTGGCGCCAGTCGAATTTGGGCCAATCCCGCAGTTCATGAATATATCTTGGCATAATCTCCGCACCCTTTGCGGAGATTATGGTGGTTATTCACCGCATTGGCAAGGCTAATCTCCGCCTGGAATGCGGAGATTACGCCTCCTAATCTCCGCATTCGATCCCACGACCGCTGAAAAAATCGTTGATATGGGAGGCAGCCGGCCGGAGTGCGCAGTCATGTTGAGGCGGTTTGAATTCGCCACAAACTCGCCACAGGCCGAGACGGTCCAGGACAGACAATTGGGGATTTCTGCGGGTTACAGAGGACCGGTATTTTGTGGCGAAAATCGCTATTTTTGGCACTATTCTGAAAAACAATAGACTCTAACCCATTGATTTTTCAAGTGGAGCGGGTGAGGGGAATCGAACCCCCATAGCCAGCTTGGAAGGCTGTTTAAAGTCGTGAATATACAAATGGTTAGATCGCACTCGCCACATACACGCCACAAGAACTCAAGGCAGCCTCGTTTGCTTTTAGCTGCGTATGGGCCATTTTTTGTCGGCGCACTGCCTCCCGGTCGTCAAGCTCGTATCTCCGCTGACGCGGGATTACGCTTCCCAAGAATCTCCGCTGCCAGCTCTTCCGCCGTCCCCTTGTGCGCCTCGTCGCGCCCCTTGAGCAGATGCCCATAAATGTTCAGCGTGATCTCGATCTTCGAATGCCCCATCGCATTCTGAATGAATTTCAAATCCTTGCCCTTCTCGATCAGCTTGCTCGCGTAGTAGTGTCGTAAGGCATAGGGGGAGTACATCGGTCGCCGGACGCGCTTGCCGTCGATTGTCTCCGTCCTGATCAACCCAGCCTCTTCCATCAAGGGCAGCCAGGCGCCCGCCCGGAAATTATTCAGAGCCTGCGGCCTGCCGGAATCAGTTGGGAATATTAAATCGTACGGAGAGGCCGGACAATACTCCCGCCACTCGAACACCATGTCGGTGACGATGCGCGGCAGATAGATTGTTCGCTTGCCGGCCTTCGATTTTACGGGACCGATAATGCCGGTTTTATCTGCACGCTGTTTAACGTGTACTGCGGTCTCAGCGATCTGCGGCCACGCAAGCCCACGAATTTCCGAGGGACGCATGCCCGAGAACCCGGCGAGATAGATCATCGGCCGATAGCGCCGCCAGCATTTCTCCATGTAGTCGTTTTTGTTGCCCATGATATCGGCGGCGGCATATATGGCCCTGACCTCGTTATCGGACAGAATCTCGATCTCGGACTCCTCATCTTCATAACGCCCGCTGGCTTTAATGGTGATGCGCGCGACCGGGTCGTCCTTGATGAAACCCTGATGCTTCATCTCTATTATGATCGAATGAAACGACGAAAGCGTGCGCCGCGCCAAATCGCGGCTTTTTGTTTGTAAAAGCCAGTTGCGGAAGTGCACGACGTCGGCCGGTTCAAGTTCCGGCAGATTCTTCGACCATGCGTATTCCTCAATCACGCGTCCGCGACGGCGATACTCCTTGAACGTCTCCGGCTCGACTTTCTCGCGGCCATCGCGGCCGATTTTTTCGCAAATATCAAGCCAGCGCGTGACAGCCTCCGGGATAGTTATGACGCCAGCCGAGGGGCGCTTGGGCAGACTTCCGAGGTTTTCAGAGAAGGCGCGGGCTTCTTTCAACGTGTCAAAGGACGCGTATGTATAGCCGGACTTGGTTTCGCTTGTCGGGTATCGAACTTGATACTTTACACCTTTTGGGCCTTTTCTTTTTCTTATATCTGCCATACGCGGACAATACGTTAGACCTACCGCGCTAAGCAAGGTTATCTGCAATCATTACTGCGTTCTAATATTGCTTTGTGCTTCCTCCCGCTGGTGCAAACAGACACTTTTCAGGTCTTCGTGCTCCCGTGATGGCCGGGCGGCTCCGAGGCCGGATGCTCGACTGTGCTAGTCTAAAACAAAACGCTTGGTACTCGACCGATAGGGCACCAAAGGGTGCAGGCTCAGTGCGCCAGAAGCGGACTTGAGTATACCGCACATGGGGCGAATCCCGAAGACCGTGACGTGATGCATTGACGTAACAATCGCTCCGGAGAATCATGAGACGTGAAGCGGCGATGGCCCTGCGAATTCCATAGTAAATTCCATAGTATGAGGGTTGGCCCTCGTGGATCGCGAGAAGACTTGCGTGAGGCGCAGGCGGGTGGAAACTGTGACGCGAGCGAAGCGGCAGCACGAGATCCTCCAGACCACAGCTCTCCTTCCTTGCTGCCTATGGTGTGCGCGTTCCTTTTGATGGAGAGTCTCGTTGGCCTCCAAGCCTTGCTAGCCTACCGAGATAACATCCTGACCGTCTCGCAGATGCAGGCCGCCGGCATCGGTCGCGGACTTCCTTTTGTGTGGCATTTTGGAATGTGGGGTGATCTCGGTTTGGTCTCTCCCCTTATATCCTATCTGATTGGCCGGTATCTTGAGCGGTGGCGCCCGTGGTCAATGTTGTTGTCCTTAGCAATTGGTTTTGGCGCTGCGGGCCTCCTGAGTTGGACATACACCTTCTCGGATATGCCCGAGGCACATGTCAAGAACCACATGCTGACGGCGGCTGGTGTGGTACACGTCCTCTACATGGCTGCCGCGCTGTCGGTATTCGTGCAGTTCTTTTTTTTCACCCCAGCGCTTTCGAGGAGACAAATCGGAACAGTCAGCGTATTGCTTTTCATCCACGTCCTGTTCGGGACGCACATGGCGCTTGGCCTAATTAATGCTGCTGTTACGTTGGATTGGTATCCCGGCCGCCCCCTGCAAAGCGTCCCTGGTTGGACGATTGCGGGAATTCTCGCGCTGGGGCTCGTCGTGAGCAACCTTGCGCCTGCGGTACAGCTTGCTGGAGCAGGATTCGGCAGCAACGGCATAGTGAAGTTGATTCTGGAGCTGAATGTGAAACGCCGCATTTTGTCCCGCCTTATCAATGCCTATACGTGGTCCACAGCAAAGGAAGACCCGAGAAAAATAGAAGGCTTCCTGCAGCTGTTGGACGACATTTATATTCGCGTTGGAGGAATAGCTGTCGTCGCTATCGTTTGGAATAAGGTCCGGGCGTATCGGAGCAGCAGTGATCACACCCTGACCGAAGCCGGTTTGCACCTTGTGCTGCCGTGCTTGTTGGCGGTGCTCCTGGGCGTCGTCTACTGGCTGAGCCGGAAAAGCGTAAGGGACGAGATGAAAATCGGTCGAAAATTATTTCCTCAAGGGCGTGTCCCCGATCAGTGGGGAGGCCCGCGGACTCGCGCGGGTATCGCGCTCTCCGTCGCTGCCTTTCTGGGGCTCTACTTGTTTATCGCCTACGTCGTCGACAACATCATTCTTACCTCTATCATCATGTTTGCCATCGCCTGTATCGACTTCAACACGAGACGCCTGATCGGAAAGGGGATTTCCGAAGTCTTTTCCGACCCCAAATACGCGCCTCGCTCCGATGACAAAGACCGCTGGGCAATAGCAGAAAGGAGATCAGTCGCTCGCTGGTATCTGTTCGCCTTGCCTCACAGGTTGAAGGAGGGTGGACGGGTAGCGGGATGCGGAGTGGCCTTCGGGTTGGCCGTTCTCGGGTACCTTTACAGCAAGGAGTGGCTGATGGCGCTCGCCTATCTCGCCTTGATCGGCACCCTTGCCGCCAATGAGGTGATCAACGAACTATGGCGCCGCGAACGAAGCCGGCAACTCGACGACATAGACGAGAAGAGCAAAGCCGGTGGGCTAAGTTGAAGCGGGCGGTAATTTGTCGTCGCGGGTAACGAGCGTCGGATTTCATCCACTAGAGATCACAATTGCGCTCCGCTTCGACCTGTCTATTGAAATAAGCGCTTAGTAGCGCGTTCCTCTCGATTTTGAGCCGTCCCTCGATGGGATCGATGAACCAGGGCAGCTTGCGCTTTCCTTTCGCGTCCATGTCTGACGAGCGCTTTATCTGGCGTGGGGTCAGGTGAATATTCATCTCGGCAAGAAGCTGACGGGCCTCTTCAAGGTCGAGATAGTGAGGTCGTTGACCGGCAACGCTGCGCTTGCGCGTTGGGCTGCCTTCCGGTAGCCGGCCATCGCGGCGTTCTTGCCTCTCAACGTCCTCCCAATCTGCTTCCGTCACGTTGCTTTACACCATGTTTCCAATACTCCATTATACTTCACTATCCATAATTGTTCAATTTCTGATCACCATACATTTATCCGAATCTTGTTGACTTTCTGTTGTCAGATATGACAACATATAAGGGATGACGGTGCGGCAGGATTTGGCCCGCGCCCTGACCGTCGTTGCCGAGGGCGGACACCCTGACATTGCGAAGCCGCTGACCGGCTTTGGGTCCGGCGTGCTGGAGCTGGCGTTGAAGCATCGAGGGGACGCCTTCCGCGTCGTGTACGCGCTGCAAATGGGAGACGACATCTGGATTGTGCATGCGTTCCAGAAGGAATCGAAAAGCGGGATCAGCACGCCAAAAGCTGAAATTAACCTGATCAGCGAACGGATCAAACTACTAAAGGAGGCTCTACGATGAGCGACGATTTTGAACTGGTACGTGGGAGCGGCAATGTCTTCCGTGACTTCGACATGCCAAACCCCGATCTTGAGCAACTGCGCGCCATCCTGGCGGCGCAGATTATTAAAGCTTTAGACCGCAAGCGCCTGACGGTCCGCAAGGCTGCGGAACTGACGGGCATTGCCGCCGCCGATTTCTCCCGGATTCGGAACGCGAACATCGGGCGGTTCACGGTTGACCGCCTGATGACGGTCCTGGGCCGTTTGGATCAGCGCGTCGACGTAAACGTGAAAGTGCGGCCGAATGTAAAACGCGCAATCCCTGTCTCATCTCATAGATAAGGGCACTCGCCAGGCATTACCCCATCGAAGATGTTGTCGCGGGGCTGCATGGGTCTACGGGCACGCTGCCGTTCAATCCGGCTCGTGCCGATCGCGCTGGCGGCTACGGCCACCGTCATCATTGCCTCTGTCTCGTTCTTTGTAAGTTCCATCGGCTTCGCGTTCCGCCGCCGATCGTCTGGCGCGCCAGTCCCGCCGGGTTGATTTTTCGGTGGTCGGTGTACGGTCGGCTCCATTTCCCTGATTCTGATCGGCCCTCCTCTCGTGTTCCGGTTTGGCTGCGGCCCGGGTGGCGCCGGAGGCGGCTTCCCGGAACTCGTCGCGATGAGATTGCTGCTGACCGGCGTTCTCCTGCTCGGCTTCTTTAAACGCGAATTCCTCGCGATAGTCCGACCAGACCTTCTCGCGTTCAGCGGCGAGCTGCCGCCAAACCGTCTTCTGTGTGGCGACCTCGGAAGCGTGACGGGTTTTCATGGTTTCCCGGTCCTTCAGGAACTCCTGTGAGAGTTTCGCCAGTTCAACCCGGCGCGCCGCCTTCAGGGTCGCCGCTCTTTCGTTGCGGCTCTGCGCCTGTCGTTGTCGCAGGGCCTGCTTCTGGGTCTCCTGCTGCTGCTGGAACTGCTTCCGGCGTGCGGCCGGGCTGATCATCAGCTTGAACAGATTGGTAAGGCCGCCCCGCTCTCTCATGGCCGCATAGCGAAGACGCACGGCGTTGCCGATCGCGCCAAGGAGGGAGCGTTCGCGAGCGTTGAAGAGGCGGTGCTGGGCGAACTGCGTGCGCCCGAGTTGCTTCCACTCGGCGCTTTCCTGAAGGTCGTGAAGCGCCTGCTCGGTATAGGGATGCGGCGAGCGCTTCCGTTTGCTTTTCCAGATGGCATTGATGAAAGGCTGATAGCGGTCGTTCACGGCCTTGCGGTCGGCTGTATAGCTGATCCACAGTTTCTCGGACTCGGCGTTGCGCGCTTTAAAAGCGCTGTTCTGCGCTGCCTTCAGTTTCTCGACGTGGGCGGCATAGGCGGCTTTGATTTCGGCGGCGCGCTGTTTTGCTTTTTCCCCATTGAGCGCTCGGGTGGCCTGCCATTCCTCTCGCGACTTCGCCTGGGCCGGTCGCTTCGGCGGCTTGATACCGTTGTCGAGCGCATGAAACTTTGCCCGTCGGTCGGGGCTGCGAATAACGCCTTGGGTCACCTCATAGTCGTCGGCCCACCGGTCGAGTTTGTGGGCGTCGTTCGACAGGGAAACGGCCTGCCCGGTCTCTGGATCGACCAGATTGACGATGACGTGAACATGCCTGTGAGGCCGGTCGGTATGTTCGACGATGACCGCCTGATGATTCTCCATGCCGAGGGCGCGCAAGGCGTCGGTGGCGGTCTCGCGCATATGGGCCGGGTCGGGATTGTCGGCCTCATGCCAGTTGAGGGTGAAGGCATAGACCGGCCTGGTCAGCTTGCGCCCCGTCGCCTTGACGCCGGAACGCTGCTTCAACTCATCGGCCGCATCGCACAGCGCTTTCATTTCAGACCAGGCCCGGTGCGGGTCGTCGGTCGCCAGATTGTGCAACTCCACGAAACCGACGCGCTCGGATGTTTGGGCGCCTTTGTCGTGCAGGACATACACAAGCGCGCCCTTGAATGACGATCCCCGGCCTTTGGTGGCTCTACCCTTCGCCCAGTTCATCGGAGGCCTGCCCTGGCGTGTCCATACGTCTGAGCAGGCTGCGCAACTCGTCCAGGGTTGCCTCGATGTTGCGCGCGCGGAATGTGTCGCCGGTCGTGTTGCATGCGCGGGCGATCTGGTTGAGGTTCGAGCCGATCCGGGCGAGGTCGTGCCGATCGATCGCGCTTAACGTGCGGGACCGGCGAACGAGGATTGTGCCTGACAGGGCCTGCTCCCGGAGGAAGTCGGACAGCGGGATGTTGTGTTCTGCAGCGCGGCCCTCGATGGTCGCCAGCTCGTCCTGACGCACACGGGCCGAAATGAGCAGCTTGCGCTTTTCGGTGTCGGTTTTGCGAGGCCTGCCGCCTCTGCGGAAGGGTGGTGTTCGTCGAGTCATGGACCATGGCCGCCTGCCAGCGGGGTTTCAGGGGGTGCCCCCCTGACGAGCGTTTTTGTATTACAAAAACATTGCTCGCTATCCCCTATACTTAGTATATAGCCACACAACTAACGATTTCAACAGATATTTATGGGACTTTCAAGTATAATAGATTAAGATAAAAATAATTTCAAATACTGATTATTCGGCAATGTCGCAAGAGCAAAACGCTTATGTCGGTTGTCTCAACGCCAGCAAATATATACACGGATGGTTGAGCCTATAATTGCGAAAATGCTGAACCAACAAGAGGTATCAGCAACCTGAATTGATGATTCTGAGGGGATATGAACCGGCACAAGTCGGGTTCGCCTGTGCATTCGGATGTAGGCAAGACAGCACCGCGCCGGGGGTCGGGACCGTTTAAACGCCCTCTGCCCGGGCCTCCGCGTCCGCGATGAAATCGCAGAGTTCTTCGCTCACTTCGCATTCAGCGGCAACTGTCGTCGGCATCCGGCCCTGTTTGTCGGGCACGAACGATGCGCCACGCTCCACAAGAAACCGGGTCAATTCAAGATGGTCGCGTCCGACGGCGATGTGGAGGGCTGTCATTCCAGTTTCCTCGTCTGCAGCATCAATGTCTGACCTACGTTCAAGCAACTTACGCACAAAATCAGTCCGGCCCTTGTAGGCTGCGTCGAGAAGCAGATTTTTCCATGCTCGCTTCAATTCAGGGTCCTCCCTATCGCGAGCGTCGAGAAACCGATTCAGAAACTCTTCTTCGGAGATGAATGGCATGTCTATTTTCTCAATTTGATCTCGAATGAGCGGATGTAGGGGCCCATAGCTGTGCCAGGATCGAAACTCACGAAACGTACCGCGGTGCCGCAACCATGCAATTCGTCATTCTCTTGAGGCCATACGATGTAGGTGCGTGGCAGGCCAGCAAGCCTGTCTTTTAAGACGAAAAATGCACCTTCGCTTGAACAAACCGCTACCCCGTCAAAGACAGAATGCCCGCCGTTCCTTGTGACCTCCTTAACGCGCCAAAATCCTGGCTCCTGAGAAACCGTCACCTCTGAATCCTCGCCCTGCGTTGTGGCGTAAAACGCGCCGCTAAAATCACGGCGGACGTTCTGCCCATAAAAGGCGGCCATGCTATTTCCAACTTCAACGACCGGATCAGGATCGGGCAGTCCGTCAGCAAATTTTTCGAAGAAGCCCACAGACACGTCTCTGGTGCGTATTTTTCCGGCCAGGAACCGTTGCAGGGTTTTGACCGGTATTTTCGGTTGGCGGTCATGGGCTAGCGTGATTCTCTTCGCCAACCTGCCAATGCCGAGTTTGTGTTCTTTCTTGTAGTGCAGAATTTTCCGGCGGATGCGGTCGCGCGTCTTCGTATTGAATGCCTCTTCGCGTTCAGCGGTGTGCATTTCGTGCATTCCTCCCCTGACCGGGATTTCTCCGGTTTGGCCGTGTCCCCTCACGATGACCAATTCGTGTCCCATGTCAAACGGGCAGGCGCATCCCATCTCCGACAGCAGAACGTCAGAGAAAGCTTGCGCATGCAAAAGCCCCGTATTGTCAACGACCACAACAGCCGCGAAAGTTATCTGCGCGCGGCCACGAATGAATTGCGGCCCTATTTCGCCAAGCTTGGTCTTCTTCTTCCAGAAAAAATCAGGTTCGCCATTGCGTTCACATCGCACGGCAAAAAAGGAAAGGTGGCCGGAGAGTGCTGGCATGCCGGCGCTTCCGACGACGGTCACCATGAAATCATCATCCGGGCTGATTTCGCCGATCCCGCCGAGGTCCTTGGAATCCTCGCGCATGAACTGGTGCATGCCGCGCTGCAGCCGGATGCGAAGCACGGCAAGGAGTTCAGGGAAGCGGCGCTCAGGATCGGGCTTGAAGGGCAGATGCGGCACGCCATGCCCGGCGCGGTCCTCAAGGAACGTTTAAACGAGCTTGCTACTTCCCTGGGGCCGTTTCCGCACGCACGGCTGAACTTCGATCGTGTGACGATTGCGGGCCTTGATGTCGCGGATCGGCCGAAAAAGCAGACAACGCGGATGCTCAAGGCCGAGTGCCTTGGGCCCGGGTGCGGCTATACGGTGCGCGTTGCCGCCCGGTGGATCAGCGATTGCGGGCCGCCCCACTGCCCGAAACATGGCGCGATGCATACACCGCCGCTGACGCAGGACGGCACGGCGGCTGACGGCGAGGACGCCATCATCACAGAAACGACGGAGTGAGGATCATGGGCTTGATTCTCGCGATCGCGTGCGGGTTCGCCTGGTACAGTTTATCGGACCCGTTCTCGCTATTCCTGTATCAGCATGCGCCCGCCGCTTATGCCCGCCAGCTCTATTCCAATGGCCCGGTGATCCTCGGCGGGCTGATGCTCTGCGGGCTGGTCGCGGCCGCCGGGCTGCAAGGCGCGATGACAAACCAGCGCACCGCCGGCATGTGGCAATCGGCGCCGGGGCGGCGGATCATCGGCTGGGCCGCGCATTGGGCGGCGTTCATCGTGCTGGCGGCGTCGATCGGCATGGCTCTGCAGGCGGTGATCGGCGGGAGCCCGCTGACGGCCGGCATGGCCGCCCTGTTCGCGCAGGGCGGGCTGCGGCCGTTCAAGATATTCCTCGGCCGCGCGACCCGTCCGCTGCGCTGGTTTTTGGCGGGACGGCATGTCGGACTTGGCGGCACGGCCAGTTTCTCCGGCCTGCTGGACGAATGGGCAAATCCGTGGCGTCCGGGACAGGTGCTGCTCGGCGCGTCGCTGTACGATCCGAAATGGATTGTGGGTTTCAGCGATGACCGTCATGTCTGCACCATAGCAACCAGCCGCGCGGGAAAGGGCCGGTCGGTCATCATTCCCAATCTCATCACCTGGCGGGGCTCGGCCCTGGTCATCGATCCGAAAGGCCAGAATGCTCTTGTTACGGCGCTGGCGCGCGGCAAGGGGGGAGAAGGCCTGACGCATCCGCTCGGCCAGACGGTGCGCATCCTCGATCCGCTGGGTGAAATCCGCGACCCCCGGCTGCAGGACTGCAAGGCGCGTTTCAATCCACTGGCCGGTCTCGATGCGAGCGCTGACGATTATGTGGAGCGCGTCGAGCTGATCGCGGACGCCCTGGTCGTGCCGGATACAAAAGCGAAGGACAATTTCTTCGACACGTCGGCCAGAGTCATGCTCAGCGGCCTGATCGATTACGTCGTGATGAGCCCGGACATTCCGAATGAGGACAGGCATCTCGGCACGGTGCGGGACCTGCTGACCCATCCGGACGGCCCTCCGCTCGAGAGCGATGCGCAGGCCGATCCGCCGGTGCGCGGCATGGATGAAATGGGCGGGCTGGCTCAGGCGGCCGCGTCGCTCGTCTTGCAAGCCGGCAAGAACGCCAGGGGCGATGTCATCGCCACGGCCATCTCGCATACGAAATGGCTGGACAGCGTTGGCATGCGGCGGACCCTCGCAGCGTCGGACTTCAGCCTGCAGGACCTGAACAACGGCGCGACGACAATCTATCTGGTGCTGCCGCCGCAATATCTGGACATACACGGCCGATTCCTGCGGCTGTTCGTCAACCTTGCCCTGCACGCGACCGCCGAAGGGCGCAAGGGCAAGCACGCGACGCTGTTCCTGCTCGATGAATTCTACGCCCTCGGCCGTCTGCAGCAGCTGTCGAAAGCGGCGGGCCTGATGGCGGGCTACGGCGTCAAGCTGTGGCCGATGATTCAAAACCTCGGGCAGATTCAGGAACTGTATCCGCAAAACTGGGAAACCTTCATGGGCAATGCCGGCATGTGGCAGGCCTTCGCCATGAACGATCAGACCACGGCCAGATACCTGTCTGAACGCCTCGGCAAGCGGGTTCTCTGGCGCAAAATGCGCGGCGCTGAAGGGTATGACTGGGAACTGGCGGGAACCGCCAACCTGCGGGATGCGCAGGAGCTTGCCAAGGCGACAAGCCGGGCCAGTGGAAACATGGCTGTGTTCACGGAAACAGGCGAGGCGTTTCTGTTGCGCCGGACGCCTTACGACAAGCTGTTTCCGCGCGGACGCTACATGCCCGATCCTTTCGAGAACGAAGGTTCCCAATGACATCCTCGCTATTGGTCGTTGCCGCCGGGTCGGTATTGGCGGTGCTTCTGCTCATTGCCCTGCGGGCCTGCGTAGTGCTGTTCGTGCGCGTCGTCAGTCTGCTGACGAGGACCGCAGTCATTGCAGGCGAAGCGGTCGGGATCGCGGCAGCATGGCCCTTTGAAGTTGCGTTCGACCAATCTGAGAAATGGGTCGCCATCGGCACCGAGTGGCGTACACAGCGAAAAATCTGGCGGACCGAATTCCGCACGAAGATGCCGTGGGATGAATTTCGCCGGCAAATGATGGGGCAGCGGACAATCGAGCGTGACGATTATGCCGATGCGTTGAGTCTGTTCGGTCTCGCTGACTCCTTTACCCGGCAGGAGATGGACGCGCGGTTCCGGCGGGTCATGCAGGGCGTCCATCCCGACACGGGCGGGACCGAATATCTGGCGCAGCAGGTCACAGCCGCGCGCGCCGTAATCTTCAAGCGAAAAGGATGGAAGAAATGAGCCATAAATCTGAACTGTCGATGATTCGGGAACAGCAGCTTGCCAGGCTGCGGGAGACGACGGGCACCCCAGAGCGTTTCGTGGCGGATTTCGCCTGTGCGAGGCATGACCGCGCGTTTCGCGTGACATTCGCCCGGTTTTCCCCGGCGCAGCGTTTCCAGTGCGAGAGCATCGACAAGGCTGAACTGCATCAGACGACGACGATGGAGCGGCTGCAGGGACTTTTGCGTCCGGCAGAAGCGCTTCGGGTTCGAGCCGAGGAGGTGGATTTCTCGTCCGTGTCCTGCGCCTGGTGCGGGGACGACTCGCACTGGATTCGCTGCGGCAAATGCAAAGCGATGGTCTGCGGCGCCCGCAGTTCCGGGCGTTCTTTCACCTGCCGCGACAGCTGCGGCGCGCGATCGCAGACAGTGCCGCTCGAAGCCCTTGATGCTGCGCGGGAGGGCGGGACGTCCGCCCGGCTTGCCATAGAGCAAGGCCAGAAGCTGCTGCCTGGTCTGCGAAAATGACCGGCAGAATTTTCAAGGAGGACAAGTCCGCACTCCGGCAGACGGAACAAAAGCCGCGCCTAAAATGGCACGCAGACGTTTGGATTGCACTTCTTGGGCTGGGCCATTTGGACCGTATTCTCTCTCATCCGGGGACGGACGATGGCGAGATCGTCAGCGCGTATTTCGGTGTCGCGCTGGCAGCCGCGATCCTGACTGTCAGAATGTGGCTCAGGATAAAACAGCATCTCAACCGCACTTGATGCGCGTGCGGCGGGACCGGATAAAAAGGAAAAGCCATGAAGATCGGAGGAGCGGTTGCAGTCCTTGCAATCGCCATGGCGGCGTCGCTGATCGGGACGCCGTATTTGTTGTACGAGTATGAATGCCAGGGCTACGATGTCAGGCACTGTGCGTATTACACACGTTGTACATACATCGGCGTGCAGGGATGGCGTGAATTTCATCCCGAGCTTGTGCCGGATACGGTGGGTTGCCGGGCCGTGAAGCTTTTCGCGGTCGCGCGGCCGCTATTCCAGTGGTCGCCACGGGAAGCGCCGCTAAAGTTATATCACTGACGCGGCCCGCCAGCGCATGAGACGGGGCGCTGCCCGCGTTCCATCGGCTCAAGTCGATTGTCCAGAAAACATCGCCGTTGCAAACTATAGTTCATAGTGCTATAGTTTATATTGTTATGAGGGCTGTTTGCGGAAAAAATGACCAGAGAAAAAAAGAAACCTGGCCGACTCACGAAATCCTTGCTGGAAACGGCCAGGGACATGCGGCGTGGCGAGCTCCTCGATGAAGCGGCCTACACGAAAATCACCATGCGGCATCTCGGAGAAAACGAGGTGTCGAAAGCCGAGTCAATAACAGGCGAAGAAATTCGCGCCTTGAGGGAGAAGGCGCATCTAAGCCAGGCCGTGTTCGCCCGCCATCTCAATGTGACGGTCGGCTATGTCTCACAGCTGGAACGCGGCGCGAAACGGCCGACAGGCGCGGCGCTCGTTCTGCTGAACGTGATCCGCCGCAAGGGACTTGAAGTGATCCTGTAGAGTCCAGCCTGCAGGCATGTTCTGAAGGCCGAGATAGGTTGCAACCTTCATTCCGGAGCGAAAGCCCGTCTCGGTTTGCAAGACGATGTGCCTACGAGGTGCCTGCTGCCGCTTAAAATCGGACTCTAAGAAGTCTAGAAAATACTGCGATACCTTTATCGCGAGTTCCCGAAGCGTATTTCCATCAATGGCCATCCATCACCGCCGGGGGTCATGGGTGGCTGACGCAAGTGCGCGCTGCATTCTGATGATAGTATCTGTCTTGCTCATGCTTTTCCGCCCGTCTGGCCGAGATGATCCTCATGCCGCTAAAAGAGTTTGGGCTGTGGGTCTGAGGGGGCCACCTTGGGGGCGTAGCGCTTGACCTTGATCTCACCTTCCCGCCTGTGGGCCTGGGCGATGTCGAAGCTGTTCTGCATCCGCATGAGCGTCTCCATCGAGACGCCAAACGCTTTTTCGATTCGGATTGCCATGTCGGGCGAGAGTGACGCACGTTCGTTTAGAAAGGTTGAGAGAGCTGCCCTCGTTATGCCGAGCGCCCTTGCGGCATCGGTCACCGACAGCCCCAACGGCTCGATGATCTCGGTCTTTACGAACCCGCCGGGATGGACCGGGTTCTTCATGCGAATGCCTTGTGCCTGGGTCATGGGCTCCACCTCCTAGTGGTAGTCCTCATAATTGAGGTCGATAATTTCGATTTCCGCCTGCGCGATCTGGAACGTGATGCGCCAGTTCTTGGTGACGGACAGGCTCCAGGTTCCTCTCCGGTCGCCGGTCATCTGATGGGCGTTCCAGGTTGGCACGGTGCGCAGCTCGCTTTCCTGATCCATGTCCTGCAGGAAGGAGACGATCTTGCGGACCTTCGGCCCAACGGCGGGCGGCAGGCCTGAACTAACGTCGTCCTCGATGAAGCGCCGCAGCCCCTTATGGATCACGTTCCTGATCTTCATAGGGAAGCTTAGCAGGACAAGTGTGTCTTGTCAAGTTACACAATACGCGGTTCCCTTGCCAGGCCCTTTCTTTGAAAGATGCCCGTAGGGCGCCAATTGCGGGGGATGCCGGGCGGGCGGGATCGCAGCCGGCGGGGGCTGGCCCCCAAGAGGTGGAAAACAAGGGAGAGGAGCCGGGGGAAACCCGGCTCCTCTCCGTGGGGCCTCAAGCCGCTTCGTCTTCTTTCGGCTTCCTGAGAACGATGCGGCCGTCTGCGACCGGGATCAGGTCGAGCTGCAGGGTCAGGCCGTCGCCGTCCTCATGCTCCCACGCTGCGCCGACGCGGTTCCAGAACTTCTTTTCCCCGCGTTCGAGGACGTGCCAGGCGATCAGCACCGGCGGCGTGGTTTCGCGTTGCTGGACCTTCTTCGTGTTGTTTTTACCGTATGCCATTGTCTTGCTCCTTTAAGTTTCGGGCTGACCCCATGCCAGCCGTGACGTTCCGTGAGCGGGACGCACAGGCCCGGCTGCAAGCACTTGTTTGGGGGAGACCTTCAGGGGGAGCCAAAGAAGTGCTTGCGGCCATAGGGCCGCGTTCCGCCAGGTTGTCACATGAGGCTGGCGTGCGGGATCAAAGCCCGACTGATGGAGCGCAATGGCAGGGCAGGGAAACGGGAGAAGAGCCTGCGGGGCAATCGCCGCCGGAATCTGAGGACTGCTCTGAACGCCTGAATGGGAAAAATTCAAGGAACCGCGCTCGATGCCTGCGGGACTATCGTGATGACGTCTGCGGGCCTGTCCTGCCGATGCGCATGCATCCACATAGGCTGGCGCCCGATCGGCCGGGCCGAAGAGGATGACGGGACGAACGAGCTCTTCGGAAGTGAGCCGGGATTTTTCCCCGGTGCCCGGCCTGCCAGGGCCGGAACCAGGGCGGGGTCGCGGGGCAGGGTTTGTTTGGGGCGCACAAAAAAAGCAGGCGGCTACACCTTCATTCCATCGCCATCGACGGCACCGGAGAACCGAATGGCTATATCTGTATCGGGGTCACCTATGGCGAGGTTTAATTGCTTTCAGGCGGATTCGAAACAATGTCCAAACCTCCGGTTGCCTTCGGTCAAGCGACTAGCCTCCAAACCTCGTCTCGGCGCTGCGGGGTCAAACTCTCCCACAGGTCATCACAAGCTCGACGAACGAGCGGAAGCAATGAAACGATTCGTTGCTGATTCTCCTCGTCTGACCAATCCGACTGACTCGGTCCAAGCACAATTAGAGTCGGGGCAGTTGGAAGGCCCGCCAGTCTTTGAGCGAAATCAGCGAGTGAATACGCCGCGTCTTCTGCAGCGCCTAGAATTCTGACGCTCGGATGAAGCTGAATGCGACCATCCGAATGGATTCCATCAACCTTTGCGACCGGAATCTGGGCGACTGTGATCTGGCTCTCGACCTCCGTGAACACATCGTCCGTGACGAACGGATTTACGGCGACGTTCACATAGTCCCAATCGGATCCCAACAATTTCTTGAGCATTGCCCAATCTCCGCGCGCAATTGTCCCCTGAAGGAGTGGCCACCATTTCGGCATGCGCCCCTGGGTTCGCGCATCGGTGAGAAGTTCCCGAAGAATCTTCACGATAGCCACGACAGAGCCACCGCTATTCAAGACGACACGCACTAAGATGCTGTCTGAGTCTGGAATAGATGGCGATGCCGTCAGAATCGCCCTTAATTCGTCCGCTTGGCGAGCCGGGTCTAATGCCGTGATGAGAATCGGCACTCGTCCGCTTCCGAGCAGCGGTGCACACGCGTTGGACACGAAATCAGTGGCGGTGGCGTCGAGGCGGTAGCCCCATTGCAGCTCATGGCTTTCGCACCATGGCGCTTCGATTTCACGCAAGAGACGTTGGACTTTCGCCGTGTGGCGGCGCGGATCCCCTGCATTGGCGAAAAGAGCCTGACAGTAGCCAATGGCCGCGCCGGCAGCCCCCATCACGAATTCATCGCCGTGGGTCTCAAATCCTTGGATGCACTCGCGCCGTTTCCCGTGGCAACGCGGCGCGATATCGAGCTCTCGCGAGAGTTTTGCAAGCGGTTTGTTGTCTGCAATTCGACATGCCATTGCTGTCTCTCCTAATTGCGTGTTGGCTTGAGTTTGCTCGCCCACTGTTCAAGCGGAAAGGTAGAGAAATGCAGCAGAAATGCTATCAGAAGAATGCCGCCGATGCCACACCAGATTTGGTTCACGTTGTAAAGTCCTTCTGCTGTTATGATGAGATATCCCAGCCCCATCCGCGATGCGATGAATTCGCCGACGAATGCCGCAAGCAAAGCCATGCTCACATTGATGCGGATTCCGGCAACAACCCATAGTGCGGCGGAGGGAACAACAATTTTCCAGAAAGCCTGTCGGCATGATCCGCCAAAAGCTTGAACCATTTTAAGGAGATCCGAATCCGCCTCATGCGCGCCAGTGTAGGACTGCGTGATGGCAATTACTACGGTCGCAAGAAATCCAAGAACAACTTTGGAAAGCATTCCTGTGCCAAACCAGAAAATCATCATCGGTCCGAGCGCCACGATTGGAAGCGCGCCAAGGGCAAGCAGATATGGACGAAGCACGTCGTAGGCGGTTCTCATGCTCCACAGAAAAAGGCCCAAAGCTGTCCCGGCCACCGTTCCAGTCAGAAAGCCGAGGACGGCTTCGCCTAGCGTTATGCCAAAATCTCTGAACAGGGTTTCCGTGCCGATGAGAACTCGAAGTTCGCGTGCAATTCCGACAGGCGATCCCGTTGTGAAGTCGAGATTCGGCCACTGATTCGCCGCAAGCTGCCAGACGGTTAGAAGAGCGAGTGCGGGTAACAGTCGCAAGAGATTGATGAGAGCAAGGTTTTTCACGACGCGAATCCCTTCTGTGCTCTCTGAGAATCGGAAACCGCCCGTTCAAGGCGCGACAGGTATTCGGCCAAGTCGCGGATGGCATCAGCTTCTCCTTTGAGGCGAGCGGCGCGAGGGATGGGAATGTGGAACGTATCCACGACTTCTGCCGGGCGCTCGCTCAATACCACAACCTCGTCCGCCGTTCTTGCGGCCTCGGTCAAATCATGGGTCACGAGAATTGCCACCAGCTTGTCTCGAGTGACGGCCTCGGATAATTCCATCTGCAACTGTCGCCGTAGAACGAAGTCGGAATTGGCGTATGGCTCGTCCAGCAGCAAAACCTTGGCATTCGATAACAATGCCCGCAGCAAAGCGACTCGCTGCTGCATTCCACCGCTTAAGGTATGTGGCAGAGAGTTTTCAAAGCCTGTCAATCCGTACGCCGAAAGGTGCTCATTGCAACGACGCTCCAACTGGCTGGTAAGTATCCCACCAAGTTCTGCTCCAAGCAGCGCATTATGACGCACTGAAAGCCATGGAACAAGACGCGGGCTTTGAAATACATAAGCAGTTCTCCGAGGATTTCCACCTAGTGAATCCGGGAATTCAATTTGGCCGCCTGTCGGCCGGAGAAGTCCCGCTATAATATTCAGCAGGGTGCTTTTGCCGCATCCGCTTGGACCAACGACAGCAACGATCTTCGTAGGTTCACATCCAAATGTCACCGACTTCAAGACTGAAAGACGCCCATTCTTTGCCGGCAATTCGTAAGCAAACTCGACCTCTTTAACTAGGATCTTGGCAGGAGTTTCCATAGTAGTCCAATGCGTAATGGTTCAGAGCGATTTTGCTTTTCGAACCGTTCTGTCGCGGCGTGGCATACCCGATTGATAAATAATAATGTTGATACCCATTGCATCTTAATTCGCTTAGGCCAAGACAAACGAGAAACCCAAAAACGGCGTGCGAACTTGTAGACAGCGAAATAAAAAACTGCCCAATTGCTAAGGGCCCCAACGGTTGTGTTCCAGTCCGACAAAGTGAAAGTCAAGGTCATCATCGCTGCTATGCCTGCAATCAAAACGACGGAATTTCGCACGGGTTTTTCCGATTTGCCTTCAAGAAGTTCACTTAATGCCCCAAGCATAAGCGCCAATGCGATCATACTCATTGCAATGGCTATCCACCCGTCCACGCCCCAATCCAAAGGCCTATAAGCGTTGCAGCCAATTAATCTGTAAGCGGCCAGCCATTCCGCAAGCGACTTAATAACTATGTTGTTTACGATAGATGACGAATTGCCGGTCGCTGCGACTCGCGCCAATGAAAACAGCGAAACCAGCAAGGCAAATGTGACTCCTGCCCAAGTCAACAACTGGGAACTAGGTTGGTCTCCCGACGCTGAAAGTTCAACATAATAAATTGATGTGCGCGGTGCCTGCGAAGTTGGACTCACTACAAGGACTTCGGTGAATGCGGGCGCAAGCTTGGACTTCGCAAGGATTCCGTAAGACTCATTGGTTGCTTGCGCCTTTTCGTGAATGGCAAAACCATTGTCGAAAGTGTGCTGCGCTATTTTCAAGTTGGGATGTCTCACGTAAGCTTCAATTCTCGTGAGAGCACAGAGATAGTCCTTAATCCGCAGCTCGGTTTGCTCTCCAGGTAAAAGCTTGCGTAGTTCTTCATCACGGAATAGACATTCTGCAGCCCATTTCTCATCATTATAGATTATTTCGATGGCTCGCTTAATACCATCCACAAGTTCCTCAACAAACTCTTTTTTGTTAGTCCAGTAGTGCTGTGAAGTAACAAGTCCGGTAAAAAGGACCTGTTTGTATTCATCGTTCGGATGCTCGAAAAAGGCCTTCGTAAATCCCCTCCGGGAGTATCGTTCAATGGCATGATTTCGATCTCCTGTGAGGTAAGCAAACGGCAGATCTTGTCCCTGTACATTGCGCCGTGGACGCCACCGCGACGCCCAAAGATGTTCTTCTCCCACTCGGGCGTTTCGAAAAAGAAGCTTTTCTGCTTCAGCATCAGTAACGGACTGATCTTTCAGTAAAGCGCGCATCAATGCATAGCTTGTCATCTCTTTCCGATGAACAACTATTTGATTAAATCTATCTTTGATGTGATCAAAATCGTGAAAATTTTTGTTAGAGACAAGCCAGAGACACGTTTTTTGGATTAAACCACCAACCACGACAGCACTTGATGGATCTGTTCCGATTGCATTTTTGTATCGCAGCCTGAACGGGTCGGCTACAGCAAGCGCAACATCGTGGTCTTGGTCAGTCGAAAGCAGTTTATAGTAAACGGGGTCATGCTGACCCTCTTCTTGGCGGATTACGTCACGCAGCGTTGGATAGTCAAAGTTTATCCATCGGTATGCGTAACTTAGTTTCTCGATTTTTGCCAAGTAAAGGGGCGCATACAACAAAGATGGCCCTGCGAGGATGACTCTAGACTGATCATACATAGATATGCCCTCCTGAATTTGGTTCACTATTTTGCGGTCTTCTCCATCAATTTGATTTCACAACTCTCCTGACGGGAGTACGCTCGCTTCAAGTCTCCCGCGTCCACCCGCACTTTGATAGCCTTGTTCCACGATTCTTCCGATACGAGTACGCTTTTCGGAAGTACTTCTTCGCTCGTTATCCTTTGAAGAGCCGCTTTCAGAACGGGCTCGTCAATTTGTGGGAAAAACTTCTTTGCGGCTGGCAAGCCATTGTCCGGGTCTGCGTGAAGCTCATTTAGCGCCCGCTGGAGCGCGCGAACAACACTTTCCACCACCGTGCGATTTTGCTTCTCGAACGATTCCTTCGTCATCAAGCCGGTAAAGATTTGATCTCCCAGTGCCAGCGGAAACGAGTAGATGACTTTTCCTCCCTGTAACACAACACGCGAGGTGTTCGGCTCCAAGGAAAACATCACATCCGCCTGCCCCGCCATGATAGCTGCAATCTCAGAACCCGGCGCACCCGTGATGAGCGTGACATCTTTGTCTGGGTCGAGTCCGGCCTCTCGCAACCATTTTACAGTGTATGTGTATGCCGTCATCGGCTTTTGATGTGTCGCAATGCGCTTCCCCCGGACATCTGCAGGGCCCTCGATGTTGAGTGCCGAGTCTTTCACAACTCCCCACACGGCGATACGACCGACGACCTGCGCGACAACTCGCGCGTCGCCGCCTTTCTCCTGTGCGATTGGCACATACATCGGGTCAGCTACGGCAAACTCCGCTTCGCCGCTGACCATCGCTGCGAATGCGGTGGTCGCCGTGCCGCCGGTCACGATTTGAACGTCGAGTCCTGCGTCGCGAAAGTAACCGCTATCAAGCGCGTAGTAGAGCGGGATGTAAAGGAGAGTCCGCGCCGCCTCATTCACCACCAGCTTCCGCAATGTCTGCGCTGACAGCCTTGCCCCTGGTGGTGTGCCGATGTCCGGTTTCGACGCGCGATTCTGTTGTAGGAGCACCGCCAGCAGCAAAAGGCCAGCGAGCAGAACGATCGTAACAGCGATGTTTCGTTTCATAAGGATTTAAGCAATATCGCTCCTCGACTACCATGGTTCCCAATCCTCCTTTTAACCGACATCCACCGGATGACGACCCTGTTGAGTCTAAGGTTAAGCCTGAGGTTAAGGCTGAGGTTGTCAGTTTCGACCGATTTTTGCAACACCATTTCCTCGACATGGGGCGTTCTTCGTGTTTTTGCCGCAAGCCTTTGTCGTGCTCCGCCTGCGGGACTATCCTGATGGCGTTCTGGCCTGTTGTGCCGATGTGCTTGATACCGATGCAGGTTGACGCCCGATCGATCGGGCCGAAAAGGATGACGGGACGAATAAGCACCTGCGGAGTGAGCCGGGATTTGCCCCCGGCGCCCGGCCTGCCAGGGCCGGAATCGGGCGGGGTTGCGGGGCAGGGCTTGCCCTGGGGCGCAAAAAAAAAAGTCAGGAGGCAACGCCTTCATTATTGCCCGTTATCGGGAAGTCGCGCCAGACGGCCCGCGCGGGCCGTCTGTCACTGTTTGTATCGGCGTCACCTGTGACGCGGTTCTATCGCCTTCAAGCGGCCTTTCAGTTCCCGCTCCACATAGGCGGCGATCACGGCGCGGGCGAACTCATCCGGCGTCAGTCCCGGCACAAGGTCGCCGGACACGCCAAGGAAAGTACGGAATCCGGTTTCGCTCAAAAAGGGCCGGTCCCGATCGACGGCATGGGCGTGGAAGCCGGGGAACAGGCAGGATGTGGCGCCGATTCCGAACATGCCGAACATTTCGACCCTGACGCGCATTGTCCCAATAGTCACGGTGAAATCGCCCGCCTGTCCCCACAGCGGGAACGATCCCGCAGCAGCGGCCGTTTCGCGCTCAAGGATGCAGCCGGGGGCGTCATCACTTGCGATGATTCCGCAACTACCGCCGTTCAGCTTCCCGGCCAGAAGGTGCGCTTGCTCCCTGAGGTTCATGGCCTCGTCGATTGCGGCGGCCAGCATGGCGGCGTGATGCTGTTCGATCATACGCCGGTAGAAGGGCAAGGCCTCCGCCATTGTGCCGGGCAGGTGCGCGGTCGCCTTGGCGAACTGCCTTTGCTCGTTGGCGGTATCGGCTTCCGTCAGAAGACCGGCAAATCCAAGCTGAGTCATGCTCAGGCCCTCCCGCTGCGGTGCAGGGCCAAAGCGGCGGCGTAAAGCGCCAATGCGTCCTGAAGGATCGATTCGATACCGTGCGCCGCGCCGATGGCCTGATTGACCTCGCCGATTTTGATGGCGTTTTCGGCGTCCGTTGCTCGCTCCAGTGCGCCCGCAAGGGTCGCACGGAGTGCGGAAAGGTTGGCAAGAATGGCCGTCTCTTTGATTGACCTGTCCATGTTAGGCCGCCTTTCTGGCTGCATAGCGTGCAGCACCGGCAAGGCGCGTCCGGGCATGGCGGCAATACCGCTCCTCCAGTTCAATCCCGATATAGCGACGACCTGACAACGCCGCGGCGACGGCTGTACTGCCTGATCCTGCGAACGGGTCCAGCACGATGTCGCCCGGCTTTGAAAAGGCCCTGATAACCGGGCTCAAAATGCCGACGGCCTTTTCGGTCGGGTGCGCCCGGTTGCCGGAATATTCCCACGGCTGAACGTCCGCCAGCGGCTTCGCGGGGCGGTCGGGATTGCCCTTCGCCAGCAAATAAGCCTGCTCGTGCCGATACTGGAGAAAGCTTGCACTAGAGGAATAATCCTTCTGCCAGACGATATGACCGACGGGCCGGAATCGCGCCTGCCGCCATGCGCCGAAAAACTCATCGACGCGGTTCCAGCCATAAAAGCAGACGCAAAAGCTATTCGATTTCAAAACCCGGTACAGGTCCGAAAATGCGTCAAGAAATTCAGGGTTTCCGCTGTCATTCCTGACCGTGCGGCCGCTTCTGTCGCGGTAATTCACAAGGTACGGCGGATCGGTGACGACAAGATCGACGGCATTGCCCGGCAGGGATTTTAAAACCTGCACACAGTCGCCCTGCACAATCTGATTGATGGGGGTCATGCTGCACCGCCTGCGGCCATCATCGCCTTTTCCGCTGCGCTTGCTGCGTCAGTCAGGGCCGAAACCTCGTGCCCGAACTGGTCGGTTACGCCGTAAATGGCCGCTATCAGGTCGTCCGCTTTCTGAATCAGGGCTTTCAGGGCTTTGAACACGTCCGGCGGTGTCTCGTCCTCAAGGTGATATTCCTCCCCCGATTCATCCGTCAGCATGAAATGATCGGGTGTTTCGCCGTCAACGTAATCGTTGAATTCCAGACCCGGCCCCTCGTCGTAATAACGGTCCATGATTTTGGCCCTGGCGTCCTCCGGGGTTTCGGCCTGTATTTCGCCGTGGGCGGCATAACGCTCGTCACGGAATGCGATAAATTGATAGGTCTGCATGGTCTTTCTTCCTTAATTGTTTAAAAGGTTGCGCATGCAACCTTGCTAGCCACGCGGCAATGAGCGGGGGGAATGCAGTCAAGGCCGATTATGCCGGAGGGGGATCACCCACCCGAAGGGCGGCGCAGCCGTCTTGCACCCCGGACCCTTGATCCGGGGGAAAGATGGGGAAACCGGCATAATCGCCCGCAGGGCCTGGCCTTGACGGCATGGGGCGGCAGCCCCGCTTTCAGACCGGACAAAGCCAGCCGTGAGGCTGACCAATGTTTTCTTTCGCGTGAGGGGGCGTCACCTTATGGCCGAGACGCTTCTTTTTGCGGCTCGGGGCGCTCCGCGCCTAGCACCCGGCCCGAAGGGACACGCCCGGCAACGCCGCTCTTCGCTCCCGCGTTGCGATTCACGAAAGCTTGAATCCGGGGACTCTGGCGCGCGGAGTCCGGTGCGCTTACGATTCCCTACAAACCATGCAGGGGCCAAGGGGGATCTTGAGATGCGGCGGGGAACCATTGCATACGCGCAAAACAACGTGCCGGTTGAATGCGTGTCGGAACGCGATTTTCTGTTTCCCGATGCCGACGAAAAATATGTGCCGGAAGTGCTGGCCTATATCCAGAGTTACGATTTTCAGATGTTCAACGCCCTGCTCGGGATGCTAACGCCGGAGGCGGTCGTGGCGACGTTCCCCTATCTGTCTGACCGTGAAAGGGGCTTCTGCCTGCGGGCGCTGTTCGAGCGATGGAGCCAGCTCCTGGCGGACGGGTGGCAGGGCGAGCCTCTGCCGCCTCACCTCATGCAATGGATAGCGCGGAAAAGGCTCCACCTACGCCAAGGCTTCGGCGGACAGGTCAACGGGTACGCCGGGGACGATCACGCATGACCCGCAGTGCAAGCGCTTGCGCGGCCCGTGTCTGCCTCGACTGCGCGGCGCGGCACCCGCAATTCAGGCCCCTTGCACAACCGGCGCTCGTTCAGCAAACCCGCTGCCCGGTGTGCGGGGATGTGAAAGCCTGCGTCCCTAATCGCACGGTAGGATTGCCGGAAAAATTCCTGACGGTGGATGAGGCGTTCCGGCTCATGGCCGGGATCGTCAAAGGCGAATTGTCGTAATAGCCTTTATCACTCCAGATTTTTAGAGCTGCGTGGATAGCACTATTGGTGCACATTGGATGGACCTGAGGCGAGGATTACAGAAATATGCCTGCTGAAAATGCCGCGGACATGTCTGTCCAATCTTATGCTAGAGTGGAGGGGAGCGCGGCCAGTCTGGCTGCAGACCGCCATATCGTGACCATGATGCGCCCATTCGTTCGCTCGTTCTCCCTATGGCTGGTCCTCGCTCTGGCTTTTACGGGCCGCCCGGCCTGGACGCAATCGACATCACCGGCCAGCACCCCGTCACTCGCACCCCAGAATCCCGCCGACTCCATTCCCGGCCTCTCGGACCAGAAGCGGAAACCGACCGACGACGATGCCGACCCTACAAAAAACCCCATTTTCCTCAGCCTGTCGCCGGAACTGCAGACCAAGATCGCCAGCGAATCGCAAGATTTCTATCGCGACTGTCAGAGCAAGTCGTCTTATGCGGTCATGCACAACTGCTCCTGTCTATCGACCCATTATGTGAACCAGCGGATCAAGCACCCAGATCATACGCACACGCAGATCTGGGAAGCCATCATGACGGATTGCGTAGACATTCCATCCATCACCAAGTATTCGCACGAACGATGCATGGAGCTGTATGCGAGCATGTTTGCGGACATCCTCAAGCCGCTCTGCGAATGCTATGCACGCGATTTCGCGGACGCCTATGCGAAAAGTCCGAACACGAATTCCCAATACGAAGTCGACCTCGGCGTCAAAACCGTGATGGCCTGCCGCCGGAACGTGACCAGCATGCCCCCCGGCACCGCCGTCGGGCAGCACCATTGACGATGTTTGCGGTTGATTTATCGAAAGGCCGGATGGTCCGACAGTCGTATTTCTTGAGAGGCGTTTCCGGGCTTTTGTCCAAAATCCCGCAAGATATTAGGTATATTCTCAGGTAAGAAATTGGCGGTTACCCCGCTAGAGGCTGAACAATGGTCTGTGTATCTATCAAAAACGGCAAATGGGACCGGAATTTTAACATCGCATCCAGGTTCGTACTCAAGCATTGTGATTTTGTCATCACCAGTGGCTGACCACGCTGTACTCTTTGTGAGGTGTCCACCCACGCCAATAAAAATAATACTACAAGACATAATCACATCCATTTTGTTATCAATGTAAGATGCAACTTTAGCACATTTTGCTTACTATTACTACAATATAGTAAAGGTCTACATTATGGAAAACTGGGAGGAGTTTGGAAAATGGTGCCAGAAACACCATGCTGCGGCCTTAACATTTATTGCAACGTTCATTGCATTAACTATAAGTTTTATCGGATTACCTTCAAGTATTGTTGACTTGAAACACCTTTTAAATCCTCCCAATCCTCAGCAGGGCCAGACTGAGAAAGGGAATGGCCGGGAAGAGACCCATGTCCTGCATCATCCGCCTTTGAACAAGGCAGGCGTATTCGTCCATTCATCCATCAATTCTACATTAGGCGATGATCTTGCCGGTGCACTGACTCGTAGTTTGGAGAACCTCGGACTCTCCGTGGCTTCCGATAGGACAGACGCGGGCTTCGATATCGAAATCAAAAACCTAAAGATCGATGGGCCGCGCCACGACACTGATGGTCGAGTAAGCTGGACCACCACCGTAAATCTCAACATCCTTATCAGACAGGTAAAGGACGCCATCCCTACTGTCACAAAAGACTTTCCCGGAACTGCGACACCCTTTGCAGAAACCGCTACAACCGATGACTCGAACACGTCGCAATATGCTGCTTTGCTTAAAGTTACGGATAGCGTCGCACGATATCTAGACAATAACCGCCAAGCGCTTAATCTACACTCACATTGAGCGGCGTTAGTGGGAAATTCAATATAACCACTTGCGGCGAAGTTATGCTTTTTGGATCAGCTTGTGCCTCCAAGGAGTTCGGCAGGGCATGAGCAACGCGGGAGGCCATTATTAATCTAAAACTCAGGGAGCCAGAGGGAGTATATCCACTAGAGACGTTATCCAATGAATACCGAAGAGAGAGGTCAGCCGTCTCGCCAGCATCGATGTAAGAGTAATAGTTTAAATCCATTCCATGGCTATCTAAGCAGAACTTAGTTGCTTGCTCTGGCGGAGATAATATACGACAATAGGTCAGCCCGATAACTTCCCGTAATGTTAACGAATTGCCATCACTTAATGACGCTCTGGAATCACCTGTGATAAACAGGTATATCCTGTTTCTTGTGATGTTTTCTAGGACGAGCTGAATAGCGAGTCCTTTGGTGGCCGCATTGGTGAAAACACTAAGTTTGCCTATAGTAGCCTTCAATCCTGATGATTGAGACGCTTTGCTTTGTCGCGACGAAGAGCTCGGTTGACTTAGAGCCGGATGCATAAACGCTATTACTAACAGCAAAAAGGCCGCCGCAAAGCGAGCTGCTTTAACCGTCATTTTATTTTCCCCCCCGTTCCCGCCATACGCCATCACGTTTTGCGTCGGCGCTCAAGCCGAACATCCACTTCGGCTGCAGTGTCCCAGAGTTGTCATCCTTTCTCCCTGTTCGGCAAAGTCAAGGAACACTGGCGGGGGATCGGTATCACCTTGCTTATCAATTGGGGCCGTCAAGCCGTTCTCGATGGCGGCGCTCGGATGGTTCTTTATCGGCTATGTGTTCAAGCCGTATCTGCCCGCCGACCAGATCAATTCGTACATTGTCCGGCTGGTCCTGCTGGCGGCGGCTCCCTGCACGGCCATGGTGTTCGTGTGGTCGAACCTGACGAAGGGGGAACCGTATTTCACACTGTCGCAAGTGGCGCTGAACGACACGATCATGGTGTTTGCGTTCGCGCCGCTTGTCGGCTTGCTGCTCGGCCTCTCGGCGATCACGGTCCCTTGGGTGTACATCGTCGTGCCGGTCGCGGTCGCGCAGCTCTGGCGGCGGCACTTGCTGGCAGGCGGGCCGTCCGCCCTGCCGAAGACGCTGGCGGCGCTCGGCCCTGGGTCGCTGATCGCCCTGCTGGCAACGCTCGTGCTGCTGTTCGGCTTTCAGGGTGAGCAAATCCTAGCCGCTCGTAATCGCCATGCTGGCCGTGCCGATCATGATACAGGTCTATTTCAACTCCGGCCGTGCCTGCGTCCTGAACCGCTGGGCGGGTGAGCAGCATTGCGTGGCCGGGCCGTCGGCGCTGATCGGGGCCAGCAGCTTCTTCGAACTCGCCGTGGCGGCGGCAATCAGCCTGTTCGGCTTTCACTCCGGGGCCGCTCTCGCAACGGTCGTGGGCGTCCTGATCGAAGTGCCGGTCATGCTGTCAGTCGTGCGGATCGTGAACAGGAGCAAGGGCTGGTACGAGCGCCGTGCCGGTGTCGCCGCGCCAGCCGAATAAACAAACCGCGCAAAACGGAACCTTCCTGCGCGGTCGATCCGGCCCTGTACCGGCCCGACACATCCACAAGATGCCGTTTAAACAGATGCGATGCAGTGTCATTGAAGCCCGGTATTTTTCGGAAGCAACCGGCTTATGGTATAATGGTCTATCGCCGTCGCACATCAGCAAGACGACCTCCGAAAAAGCCCGCAGACGCCGCATCCGGCGCACCATTCTTGCGTAAATTCATGCTGAAGCTGTTCGACCGCGAGGACGGCAAGGCAGCGGACTGGCCCCTGATCGCCGCAACGCTGCTGCGCGAGGCGTTCCATGCCCTCGATCAAACGCCCGCCGAGCCGGGCGCCCTGACGCTGTTGCGACAGGTCCATTCCGAGTCTTACGATCGCCTGGCGGGAAACCAGCCCGCAACCAACACGCCGCTCCGCCAGACAGACCATGCACCGTTCAGCGCAACGAGCCTGAACCCGCCGCCGGATCACCCCGACAGGGTGTGATGATCACTGCGGTCTCCGTCATCCCACGCGCTACAGGCTGCGCCATGCGTTTCATTTCTTCGCGTGAGGGACAGTTACCGCACGGCCGAGACGACAGGCTCGGGGAGGCGTCCGCCGAGTATGGCCCGACGGTCAAGACCGGCACGCCCGAAAACTTGCTCCGAGGATCTGCCATCGCTCCGACGAACTCTGTGAATGTCTCCGGCGCACCACAGGGCGCCCCCTTACCGCTATCAGTTTGACCAGCTTGTGACCAACGACACGCCTTGAAGCCCCGCCAGCGATGCAGAAATAATCTGGAAGGAAATCGCACAGGGGTATTGAATATGTACTGGACTGAAATTGAAGGTGACGAGTTGCAACGTCTGCGAAGCCGGATTGAATTGCCGCCGCAATCCACCATCCTCGAAGCCTCTACTTTGCGGACGCCGTTTTATCACAATGGCGAGTTGGTCAAAATCAACGACGGCGCGGGCTCTATGTTCATGGTCGCGGCCGGACCTGGTGAACTCTCCGCGCGGGACTATTATCCGCTCAACGGCAGCGGGTCCGATATTCACGCGGCAAACAAAGCTGCGAAGCTCGTCATAACGCAGGACAATGCCGGCGATTATCTCCGGTATTTCACCGCATTCCTGCGGAACGACGAGGGAGAACCCTTCGCCATAATCGAGTCTCTGAACAGCTTCGGGCTAGTCAACAAAGACAGGCAGAATCAACAGAAGCCGGAGGACATGCGCCTTGTCTGCGAGGGCGCGAATGTTGAAGGCGATGCCTTCGCCTTCCGCGGCTACATGGCCTATGAAGGCCAGCTGTTCGGCGTTTCGGTGCTGGTCCACACAAACGGCTACGTCGAGATGCTGGACGATGATCCGATGGGGTTTATCGTCCCGCTTCACTGACCCGTAACCCCTCCTCCATCGCGACGCTGCCCGCGCACGTTTGTTGTACGCCGACAGCGTCAACCGGGGATGTCGGGCGGGCGGGATCGCAACCGGCGGGGGCTGGCCCCCGAGAGGTGGACGACAAGGAGAAAGGCCGCCGCCAGACGGCGGCCTGTTCCCTGTACCGGGTTAATTCTCACTCGGGAGCAAGATGACGCTATTCGTGAAATAAAAGCTGATCCCCTCAAGCGGAAAATCGGTGTATTCGATGGCCTTGACAAACACAGCCCCGCCGTCGCCGTCCTCGCAAGTGAGCGTGGCGGTGTGGTCGGCATTCACCTTCAGCTTCCAGCACTGAAACTCCTCAGCCGCAAGAAGCTTGTCGAAGCGCTGCGCGAAGGCGATTTCATCGATCAGCCAGTAGGCGCCGGCTGTCTCCGCGACATCCTTCACGCCCTCGGTGTAAAGAATGTCGCGCACCATCGCGTGACGATACCAGTGCTCGCTTCCGGTGAATTGCATCAGGTCGGCTCGGTTGAGTGTTTTCGTATCAGTCATGGTCGTTCTCCTTTGCTTGCGAGCCGCGCTATTGCGGCCTCGTGGGGCAAAAGGGACCGGGACCATTGGACGAGGGATCAAACGCCGCGCGTCAGCGCGCCGCCCTGCGGGGCGGAGCTGCACAAGCGCAGTGCGGAAGCGAGCCGCGTTGATCCGGAGGCGGGACCGGTCACAGTCCCCATATGAGAGGCCGTCTGCGCGACCGATTGCCTGAGGAACGACTCAGGATGGATGCGGAGAAAGGGGATGGCCGCCTAGTAGTTCGGGCGTCAGGTGGCGTGTGCATTGGAAGTGATTCTTTATGCGATCGATTGGGGGGCACCGACTCTCGTTGGTGACAGGGACGAGCTGGTTCATGCCTCAAATCGGCACTTAACAGAAAAAATTCCGCGCTGCTTGCCAGTTCCTTCTTCGAGGATGCCGCGCCGCGCGAGGCTTCGGCACACCGTCAGAACATCCCACGGCAATTCATCCAATTTGTCCGCGATCTGAACGAAACTTGCCGAGCGACCGTCGCAAAGTATCGCCAGAATCTGTTCTGAGTTGATCTCAATCAGCTGATCTCCGCCTTCATCCCCGTCGAGGGCACTACACCAGAGCACACGGCCATGCCACAAAATGAAGTGACTGAGGCATCCAGACGGTCTGTCGATAGAAGGGAATAGGGACCAGACGCCACGCTTTTTGTATAAGCGCCAGGCGGGACCACTGCGTCCATCAAGATTCACGGAAAGTATTTCGCCGCAGCCATCTGGGCACCGCATAACAAGCTGTCGATGAACGCCACCGCGCTCCACAATTGCGCAATCTCCCGGATTGCCGATGCTGGCAGCTGCTTCGGCATAGCGGGCTACGGTCGTCAAGATTTTATAGCTTAAAGCCTTCATTGTGGTTTCACTCGACGCGGACAGGCAGATCGTAAAGGGTACCCTTGCCATAGTAAAATTCCGCGGCGCAATTAACGCAACCCTCACGAGGAATGTCTTCCAGAGTACGGACGATGCCGGGAATTCCCCGAAGAACTTGCGAACGCGAATTGCTGGGAATCCCCGCAACTGCAGCCAGGAACATTGTTACCGCTGCAGAGGCTGCTGAGGAGTTCAGCGATATTACCGATGGTTGTTTGATATTAACACGGCCGAGAAAATAGGGATCAGCCCCGCGCTGTCCTTCGTTGCTCAGATCATAACGAATTTCGTCGGGAGAAAGAATTCCGTCCGTGCACGCGAGGCAACCTATTCCCGGTGCGAGCATTTGCACCCGGCCTCCGAAATGCGTGACGCGCCTATCCTGAACATTGATGACGACGCCCATATCGATACAGGGAATAAGGTATTGGTAGACGAGTTGGTTTACAAAATAACGACTGCCGTGGGAATCGGTGCAGCAAAAAATAAAATCGACATCCGTAACGAGTCTTCCAACGGCCTTGTCGAGCACGTTACCTTGCTTCGCCGTCACCTGCGCGTCGGGTACCAGCTGCTTGATCATCCGACGCGCGATTTTAACCTTCGGCCGACCGACATCCGAGCTTTTTGCGCCCACGACTCTATTCAAGTTCGTATCTTCCAACTCTTGGGGGTCGATAAGTAGAAAACGACGCACGCCGAGATAAGCCAATTGCTGAGCCACCACCGACCCGGTGCCGCCCAAACCAACGATTGCCACGCGCAGAGCTTGAATGGCGCGCTGGCCCTCTTCGCCGAACGCCTGGACTTGCCGATCATACTCATTGGCAAGGGGCGTTGTATTTGCGGGAAAGTGGAGGATCACACGCCGCCCTATCTCGTAGAGATCAACCGCACCTCCACAGCCCAATTCACGTGCTCGAAATCCCTCTGCTCCCACTAGGAGTGCGATATGCGGCATTTTGCCTATGCGGTCGCGCGAATAGGTCGCGAGCGGCATTTCCGTTTCGTCGTCTATTCTGGAAAACAAAGGTATGCCAGACTCAAGGGGATGACTATGGCAATAAATGAGTGACAGACCCGCGCGGCTGGCGCGCTTTTCTAGGGCCAAACGAAAGGCGGCGCTTGGCCGGACACTGACCTCAGAGCGCTGCTCGTACTCAGCAGGTGCCGGTACATGAATTGACTGGACAAGCAGGCGCCAATCCTTAGCGGAGGTTTGCACCGGGCGGGCAAGAATCAGGGCGAAACTTTCGAGTCGTTCTGCGCGGAATTGCCGCGCGAGATCAGACAATTCGCTTTTGGGAAATACGAGCTTGATCATTCTGGAGTCTGCAAACGCATGAGACACATACTCATCCAGGTGAGAAGATCATGCTGATTAGGCAACCAGTGACCTTGCACCACATGCCACGAAAACCAGTGCGCCAAGATTCCTGCTTCCGGAATTTGGTTGTTGATTGCGCTGTTCTTTGGCAAATCGCGGCCATTGATGGCCAGATTGGGCTCTACCCAAAAGCAATCGGGCGCGGCCACCGAGTAGCCATTCGGGGCGATGAACCTGAGCGTTACCTCTTGCGCTGACCACCCTGAAGGTAGCCGGCACGACGGCACTGAGATCAATGCCGCCCCGTTTTGAAGGTTGGTCAAGTTTGCGTTCGGGTAACGCACCTTGAATCGTTCGTAATGGGCCGCAAGCACTGGCGAAATCATTATTCAGCATCCAAAGTTCGCCGGGGGCTGGTCATAGAAGTGCGGGAACTCATGGATGTGCACCTCGTCGTCGTCACGCAGCGGCTTGTCGGGCCGGTCGCCATGCTCTTCGAACACCAGCGTGTGCTCGCGGTTAAAGCCTTCGACCTGCTTGGCGATGAACTCCTTCAGTTCCAGCACCTTCATCCGCTCGTGGGGTGCATGCAGCCGGTGGTCTCCGAAGAAGAAAGCGTGTTTGCCGTCGTGATCGTGTTCATGGGGGTGATCGCTCATTGTCTCTCGCTCCATTGAGTTAGCGGGCCTGCGCATAACTATATCTAGCAGGACCCGCCTTAAAATGCAACACTGACAAACAATTTAAATGTTTGTATTACAAACAATGTTTATGATATTGACAAATCGAAGTGGGAGGCCCATAAACAATCTATGAATCACGATTTGATGTATCCGCAAATCGGCACCCTGATCCGAAAACGCCGCAAAAAGCTAAAGTTGACGCAAGCCAAATTGGCTGCACGCCTAGGGCTGTCGAGGGCCTCGGTAGCGAATATTGAGATCGGGCGACAAAAAATCCTTGTGCACCATCTCTACGCGCTTGCGGCTATACTGGATCTTGCGCCCACGGATTTGCTCCCCCCCGTCAAAGACCTGCCCGAGACAAGTGACTGGGAAGCGTTGCCCCTGCCGAAGGACTTGAAGCCTCAACAGAAAGAGCAGATCGCTAGGCTAGTTGCGGGGGTGCGGCCTGAAATCAGCCAAGAAAAGAAAGTTAAAAATGACAAGCAAACGAAGCGTTGATCCGGCGACTCGTGCACGTGAGCTTCTTGCGAAGCTCAACATCCGCACCTTGCCGGTACCGGTTGACCGGATCGCGAAGACCCTTGGTGCGCAGCTTCGCTATTCGCCGCTTGATGAAGAGCTGTCCGGGATGATCTTCATTAAGGGAGGCACGCCTATTATTGGCGTCAACGCCCTGCATCACCCGAACCGGCAGCGCTTTACTATTGCCCATGAAATCGGTCATCTCGAACTGCACCGCGACGTTATTTCCTCAGCGGTGCACGTCGATAAGCAATTTCCTATATTGATGCGCGACGCGAATTCCGCGATCGGTACCGAAAAGATGGAGATCGAAGCCAACCGATTCGCGGCCGAGTTGCTCATGCCGCTAGCCTTGATCGACCAAATCCTCGCGGGAAGGCCGTTTGATATCGATGACGAAAGCCCGCTTGACGATCTGGCGAAGAAGCTCCGCGTCAGCAAGCAAGCTCTAGAATACAGAATCCGCAATTTGCCGCCGCGCGGGCGGTGATGCGGGCTTCGGTTTTCGCCCTGTCTCCGGGAAGCGTGCTTCCCTTTCAGGTAGGGCCGTCAAATTTTGACCAAAGGCTAAAAAAAACGGCGGCTTCGTTTCAATTCAGACAACTTTATAGTTATAGATGCCTAGAGGCGTCTGTCCCTCGGGATTCTCATGACCATCGTCACTTGAGGTTTCGAAGCTTTTTCGAGTAGTCGGTGAGCAAATTCGGCACAGCTAGGTTGTGTACATCGACCATCTTCTGGATGAGGGCTGGCGACAAATCTTTGAAATTCAACGCCTCGAAGGACTTGAAGAACTCTCGCACCGATTTCACAAGCTTCTTGAGCTCATCCTCCCGCATGGCCTCAACCTCATAGGTGAAGGCGGCGGCGCTTTGCACCGTATTGGAGGGATGTACCATGATACGCTTTACATTCATCCCCTGATAATGCTTGTCGAACCAAGCACCTGACCGATTCATTTGGTCAGCCTCACGCTTATTGATCTCGGCCCGGTTGATATCGACCTGGCTCTTGCATTCCCAGAGCAGATATTGCGTGGCGTCGAGTGCCCACAAATTATCTGGTCCCTCTTTCCACTCCTTATCGGGTCGCTCCCCCGCAAAGCCGAGTGCCCGACTGAGTTCGTCAAGCGCATGCTCGAATTTGTCTGCCTTCGTACCAAACACAAGTCGACCGAGTATGTCAGATACGTTGACATCAAGGTTCGAATAGTTTTCGAGACTGGCGACCCACTTTGCAATCCGGTCGACGCGGCCCTGGCTGAGCACGGTCAGCTTCGCGACGGTGACACCCGTCGGCGGCTTCAGCAAGAGGTGGTTGCTCTTATGGGCTGCCACTTGCAGCCGCTGTGATTCGGTACGGTTTGAAAGGTAATTATAACGAGCCATCTCTTGTAGGTACCAGCCCTTATCGTCATTGCTCACCGAGCCGCTGTCCAATAGCTTCTGTAGCTCGTTACTCGCGCTCGCATAATCGCCCGCAGCGTAGGTTTCTTCAGCCAAGAGCTCCGTGGCATACAAACGCAAAATCTGTTCATTCGCGCCACTTGGTCTAACCTTACCCATCTGTTCAACGTAGAACGCCTTCCAGTCGGCATCGCGATTTAGACTCTGCCGAATCAAACCAGAGAACGCATCAACAGGGGGTGTGCCGTCTTCAATCTCTTGCCGGGTCATATCGGCAATTTCCAACCCGAGCTCAATTTGCGCTGCCATCTGCGAGGACAGATATTTGCGCGACGCCCTATCGCGGACAAGCCTGACAAGATCGCTACCGATTACAACCACGACGCAATAGTCCTTCTCACCTCGTACACTTCGTCCCATACCTTGCTCGACTGTGCGAATTGTGCGCATCAAGGTCGCCTCGCTGTCAGGCCGGCAAAACTCTTGATACAGGTCTGTTAAGCTCTCTGAGTATGGCTTGGAATCAAAGACGAGAATTCTGCAAGAGTCATCAGGAAGATCGATGCCATCGTAGCGATTCACTAGTAAGACGGGCTTTTCGCATTCTCCGCGTTTCAGCCCGTCGATGATGTCAGATACCGTCTCTTTCTTGGCGACAATCGCGCCGTATGCTTCCCAATCCTTCGTGCGGTTGAAGCTCGGAATGAGAGCAACCACCCCAAAGCGTCTCTTGGGGTTTGGAACTGCAAAGCCTTTGACAATTCTTTCTCGGTCAAGTTCCTCATGGATCAAGGATGGCAGCAGTACCATTTTTTCGCCAGACCAGGTTTCCTTGGCGTAGCTCAAAGGCGTTGTGATTGTTTTGGGAGTGAGTTGCAGGCCTTTCACCAAAAATGCATCGTCCGTAACGGTGGCGGACATAAAGATTCGATGCTCTGCCTTCCAATAGCTACCGAACGCGGAGAGCGGTGCGATATAGGGTTCAATCTCAATTGCCGCACCGGATATGATACATTGACAGTGTCCGAGCATGTCTTTCAGCACGGGCCACGCGTACTTGATCGAGTCGCGCGCCGAGTGGGTCGATAAGATGGTGGCGATCTCAGTTTCTCGGGACATCCACGCCCAGTAAGGGACGGGCAACAAAGCATCGCGAACACCATTACAGATATCAGCGTATGTCCCGATCCCCTGCATTTCCAAGTCCGCTGCGAACAGCGTCCTGAGCGCGCTATAGGCGGGCTCGTCACAAGGAATGCGGATACGGCATTGCTCCCGAATAGTGTCGGCGCACGCGTGGGCATCGTCCATGAGCAAGGTTTCGATTGCAATGGACTGTCGATTGAGACCAAATTTTGTTTTCCCGTTGAATAGCTTTTGTACCGACGCAACAAGGATCTTGTCACCGCTGAGAAATTCATCGGGAATTTCTGGATCGGTGGTACATGTCGCGATCCCGAATTGCTTTGCTTGTTCACAAGTCTGGGCGATCAGGAAATTATCAGGGCACAAATAGAGTGCAGGACCCTTTCCAGCGTTTAAACGCGCCTGCAACATCAGGAGACCGATTAGGGTCTTACCCTGACCTGTGTGTAGCTTGACGATAACGTCTTTAGAGGTTTGGTGGCTATCAAACCATTCAGCAAGCACCGCTTGCTGGGCCGGGCGAAGCGGTCCCTTGTCGCTGGCGCGATCGAGCGTTTCATACAGCTTTACCGGATCAGTCGGTTTTTCCGCTTTTTTACCAGCAAGGCGATTTTTGAAATTGACCACGTTGTTGCTTCCTCTTGTGCCTCGAACGGTTATCAGCTTACAGAAGAGCCGCGACCGCTTTGGCGTATTGGGCGATCACGAGAGCCTTCGCCATCGGCCTGGCCCCTGAGTTCCACGGGCTTATCGTTGGGGTCTTGCGGTACCAATTCTCCACGGAAGGCTTTGGCCAAAATGGCTTGGTCGAGTTTCGGCAAAAGCCGTGATGCGTTGGCGTGCTCGGCGGCGAGGCGGTCGAGCCAGGCGAAAGCTTCTCCAATCCTCGCAGCTATAACCCCAGCTTCAGCCGGGGGCGCAAGTGGGAATAGTATTTTCTGCACTCGGTCCTTGTTCAGTGCAGGTTGATTGTTTCCGGCTCCCGCATTTCTTGTTTCTTCATACGAGAAATATAGATACCAGTATAAATACTCTGGGGTGTATGCTGCCTCTCCGACTCTGATTGCTGCGCAATTTTGGTTGTTACATGCGGGCACATCGAGGACAGCCGCTTGACCGCGAGTTTTTCCCTCTCCAATCATTCCAAGAAGTACGGTCCCTGGCGGGTGTATTCGAGTCGATGAGTTAGCCAGGCCCTCGTGAGTGATGGTTTCTGCGGTATCTTTGATCCGACAGAAGGCCACCTCTCCACTGCTGACCCAATTGACGTTGCCACCCCAGAAGCGTGCCTCTTTGCGGCTCGGGGTAGCGCCGATGTAAACTCCAAAAACCTGTCCTAAAGCAGCCCAGGACCATGTGCTCGGCAATGGGGTTGAGGCCTCCTGGAGACGGATTTCGAGCAACAAGTCCTCGTCAGGACATATCATCGCGGACTTTTCGTCCCGACCGAGGTTTCCCAAGACCTTCCGTTGATCGTGCAGCCTTTGTCTTTCAACAAGATAGCTCTGGGCATCCTTAGGCAAATTGTGAGACCTCCAATCCCTCGTCAGCTGGCCGTTGAACGCTGCCAAGAGGATCGCCGCGCGATATTTCTGTATGAGCCTCGGAAGTCTCCCTAACTCATCCCGCGCACGCGCCGTGCGGCCGGTTAGGCTGTCGAGCTTCGTAACAATGCGGTGTTGCTCTGAGAGGGGAGGGCTTGGCAATGGGATATCACCGAGCGTTTTCGAAGATAGGTGCTTGACGGTAATGGAATGCGTAGCGTCGTTGATAGCCTTTAAATAGCCAGGCAACATATAACAAAGAAATGACTTCACCATTTGTCGCTCATCAGGCGTGATCTTGCACACGCGTTGATTTAGCAGTGCACGTCCTCCGTTCCAGATGCGGCAATTAAAGTCGCCATCCATACCAACTATTAAATCGCCGTTTTCGATCCAATAGCCAGACGCTATAAGGCCATCGTAAAAAGTCTTCGTCTGCCCGGAAGTTACATCCCTAATTCGAATTACGGGCGCACCGACGCGGTCATTGAAGGAATCGGAGCGCCAAGGATATCCATTGAGGATAGTGGCAACCTTCTTCAAATCGATACGGTCCCAATCTTTTGCTGCTGCGAGCAACGGATCATCGGATGATGCGACCAGTTCGGATAGGTTAGCGCTGAAACTCACGCCACTTCCTCCAGCTTGTCGGCTGCCTCGACCTCTTCTTCTTCCGTGAGCTCATCGCTGACTATCTCGATTTCTTCCAGCGCGGCTTTGAGGTGCCCCATAATAGCGGCGGCGATGTCCTCGGGGTCGACCAGGTGTTCCTCGGCCTCCGCCTCGGTGTCACGCAACCAACCGATGTCGAGATTGTCATTGCGGGCTTTGATCTCATCCCGTGTAAAGCACCGGAATCGCCCCTCTTCCCCTTGGTCCTTACGCTTCGCCTTGGCGAGCGGATCGGCTCCAAACGCCTTCTCGAATTCCGCGAAGTCCTTCACGGTCAGCGGCCGGGTCTTACCGAAGGCCTCCATCTGGTTGCGTAAATCGTAGACCCAGACTGCTTTCGTGTTCGCCTTGTCGGTTTTGCCGCGCGACAGAAACACCACGTTGGTCTTCACGCCCTGCGCGTAGAAAATTCCTATCGGTAATCGCAGGATGGTGTGGAGGTCGCAAAGCTCCATCATCCATGTGCGCAGCCGGCGGCCGGTGTTGTCCTCGAACAGGACGTTATCGGGCACCACGACGGCGGCCCTTCCTCCTGGCTTTAGCGCCCGCACGACATGTTCGACGAAAGCGAGCTGTTTGTTGGACGTGTCTGCGGTGATCGAAAAATCCGCCCGGTTTGGCCGGCCGCCGCCCTTCTTGGTGCCGAATGGGGGATTGGTGAGGATGAGGTCGGCTTTCGGAAGGCTGGCTCCATCCGGCGACAAGGTGTCGCCGGATTCGACGCCTTCCTCGATGCCATGAAGCATCAAATTCATCAGACAGAGCCGATGTGCGTCCGGCACCAGCTCCAGGCCGACAAAGGCATTGTGCTTCTGAAAATGGATTTGCTCTTTGGGCAGTTTGAAGAGGTCGTCCGTCCGTTCCTTGATGTAGTGGTCCGCAGCGACAAGGAATCCGCCGGTGCCGGCGGCGGGGTCTTGGATGATTTCACCGGACCGCGGCTGCATGAGCCGCACGATGCAATCGATGAGCGGTCGAGGCGTAAAATACTGGCCGGCCCCGGATTTTTTCTCGGCGGCATTCTTTTCCAGAAGCCCTTCGTAGAGATTGCCGAGCCCTTCTTCACGCGCCGAAAACCAGTCGAGTTTGTCGATCGCATCCGTCAGCGCCTTGAGATTAGTGGGCTTGCGGAGCCTGGTCTGCGCGTCCACGAAGATCGCGGCGACTGTCGCCTTGCCCTTGGTGCCAAGATCGAGAAGCAGGCGCTTGTAATAATCGAGCTGTTCCAGTCCTGTGCGGCTGGTCAGTTCGGTCCATCGATAGCCATTCGGAAGCACGTCCTCGCGGCCGGTTTCCTCCATCATCTTGAGGAAAAGCAGGAAGGTCAGTTCGGTGACGTACTCGTTGTAGGTCACGCCGTCATCGCGAAGGATGTGACAGAGATTCCAGAGTTTAGCGACGATGTCGCGGGTTGTTTTTAGTTCAGCCATTAGCCGGCGCGCCTCCAGGTTTCTTCGTTGATATCGGCGAGCAGACTTTCAAGCTTGCCATCGAACACCTTGTTCAATCGTGTGAAGCCGCCTTCGGAGCGGAATGGTTCCTGGTCGAGAGCGTCACGATCAACGACCAGTTCTTGCATGAGCTGCTCGCCAATGCGCCGCAACCAGGCGCGTTGCGGCTGGGTCCATGTTCCACGGCTTTCGATCTTGCGAATGGCATTGCGGACGCGGTCTTCAAAGGGCTCCAAAGGATCGCCGATGGCGGCCTGGCGAATGAAGCCGATGACCGAGGCGGCAATGTCCTCGTTCTTCGATTGCTGCCAGGCGGTTCGCAAAGCGGTGTCCGTGAAACCCTGCCGGTCAAGTTCGAGCCGTAGCTCGCGCAATTGCGCCCGCGTCAGCTCGCGCGGGCGCTGCACCACGACGCCGAGCGCGGCGATTTTGTTGACGTTGTTGCGCACGAAAGTCGTGAAATTGTCCAAAAAATCCTCTGGACGATTGGCTGCCCCATAACCGCGAGTCACTTCAACCAATTGGTCGGGGTGATGGGAAATGGGCATAGCCACGCCATTGCCTTCGGCGCTCCAGTCGAGGATCGGCCCAAGGGTCGGCCTGTCCTTGAACCAATTGGCCAGGTCCGCCGGTGCACCGTTCCGAATGCGGTCTAAAGTGGCCTCGGGCTCTTCGCCGGCGGCGGCCCCATATCTGCGGCGCGCCTCGTCCGCAAGACGGCGGACTTTGCGGCCCCATTTGACGGCGAGCTGGTCGCGGATAGCAGTGCGGTGACCGTCATCGGTGACGCTCGTCAGTTCCTGAAGCAATTGCTCGAAAGACAGCAGCGGGTTCACAACGACCGGCTTCATATCGGTGAGGTTTTCGAGGTGCGGATAGACGTCGACCGCGTCGAAGATACGGAAAGTCTCCTTGCCGATCTCGTCGCAACGCCGCGTCGCGCGTCCAAGCATTTGGTCATAAAGGATGCGGCTGTTGACCCGGCGAACGAAGACCAGGTTGGTGATGCTCGGCACGTCGATGCCGGTCGTGAGCAAGTCCACAGTGACGGCGATCTTCGGCAAAGCGTCATTGCGATAGGAGCGGATCAAGGCGCTCACGCGATCGACGCTGCCGGTCACCTTGCGGACGGCCGCGTCTTCGATCTCGCCATAGCGGGCCTGCATGGCCTTCTTGATCTCGTTGACCAGGATGTCGGCATGGGCGTCGGTCGCGGCAAAGACCAGCGTCTTGCCGGGGAGGCTCGGGTCGATGTGCCTGGCCAGCACCTCCGCGACCACGCGATTGAATTCCTGGGTGACGACGCGCCGGTTGAAGGATTCCACTTCAAACCGGATTTCGTCGGGCGCGTGCACGAGGTCGATCTGGCCTGTACGGGTATTGAAGATTTCGAGCTGCTCGTCTCTCTGAAAGGTGATGCCGCCGCGGGTCAGCTCGGTTTCGATTCGGATCGGCGGCTCGTGATCGATCAGGTAGCCGTCGATCACGGCCTCGCGATAGGAATAGGTGTAGATTGGCTCACCAAAAATTTGCACCGTATGCAGGGCGGGCGTGGCGGTGAGGCCGATCTTGACCGCATCGAAATATTCTAGGACGCGGCGATATTTGGAGACGTAATCGTCCTGGGAGCGGAATTCTAGCTCCGTGTCGGACATCTCGCGGTCGAGCAAATAGCCGCGGTGGCACTCGTCGACCACCAGAAGGTCGTATTGATCGACCGGCGGTGCCTCGGAATTGTCTTCGGTGAACAAGACGCGTTTGACGAGCCCCTGAATGGTGCAAATGTGCACCTTGGTTTCAGATTCAGGCGCCACATCAGTCAAACCTTTCAGGCCGAAGATGTCAGCGAAGTTCTTGACGCTCACAACCTTGGTCGATCGAAATTCCGCCTCGGCCTGTTGCCCGAGTGCGCTGCGGTCGACCACAAAACAAATGCGGCGGAAGCGCTTGGCGGCGAGCAAGCGATAGAGCATCGCGATCGCGAGCTTGGTCTTGCCGGTGCCGGTCGCCATCGCGAGTAACATCTGGCGGCGATCGGCTTGGAGGCCCTTTTCGACTTCCTGGATGGCGCGTTGCTGGTAGGGACGCAGCGGAAAGCCAAAATCGAACGGTGTGGCTTTCAAAGCGGCTTGCGCGGCCTCGTGATCGATATCGAGCTGTTCCTTCAACCCGTCGGGCGTCGGCCAGTCGACCAATGAACGGCGTTGATTGGTGTCGTTGCGCGCGTCGCGAAACCAGATGCCGCTCTCGGTTTCGATTTGTTTGAGATAGGAGCGGCCGTTGGCAGAGAAGAGAAAGGGAACCCGAAAGGCGCCCCAGGGGCCGCCGGCGGGCTCTCCGGCCGTGAAGGAAAAGCCCCGCGAATAGCGCTCGGCCTGATCGATCGCAGCCGAGACGTTCTTGCGTTTGCGTTTCGCCTCGGCGACGCCGACGCAGGTCAGCCCGACGAACAAAGCGTAGTCCGCCGGTCCGCTGTCGGTCGGCCATTCGGCGATAGCCATGGCGCGGCCTTTGGCGGGGCGAGCGCCGCCCGCATACCTGATCTCCTGGGTATCGGCCTCCCAACCGCGATCTCTGAGCTGCTGATCGACGATCTGCCGCGTCGCGGCCTCGTCGAGGTCGATCTTCTGAGCAGCGGTTTCGCCCTGCTCGATGACCTGCTGAAAATTGACGGGCGTGGCCTCGGCGAGGCGCTGCACGGCGTCGAGGCGCTCGCGCAGAGCCTGTTTTTCCTGTTCGGCCTCCTGGGCGAGCTGTTCCCATGTCGCGCGCTCCTCGGCTTCCTGCCGGGCGCTTTGCTCGGCGGTTTGCCTGGCGCGGGCGTTTTCCTCGGCCGCAAGTCTAGCCTGCTCCGCCGCCGATTTGGTCGCGAGCAAATCCGCCCTCAGCCGCTCCAGTTCGGCGCGGATCGGCGCCGTGGCGTCCTTTGGTGCAGATGGCGGTTGAAACGGGCCGGCGTTAAACGAGGGGTCTTTGCCGAAAGTCCGGTGAAACCAGACGCCCGCCTGCCTTGCATATTTGAGAGCGCTGAGGGCTTCGTTGAGCGTCCCTCCTGCCGCGTGGGTGGCGTTGTTGCCGAATATTCGCAGGCTGTGGAACAGGTCGGCGACTTCTGGCGGCAGGACCCGTTCAAAGCGCAAGCGGCGAAGCAAATCGGCCTGGGACTCATCGCGCTTTTCATAAAGACCCGTCGTCGCCGCAACGAGCTGGGCAAGCAATTCGCCAAACTGGCGAAGCTTGATGAGGCATGTATTTGGGTCGTCATGGAAATATCGTTCCGCGAGCGCACCCAGCCGCACGAGCTGAACGTCGTGCACTGCAAGAAAGCCGAAATTGCCGGATTGAACTTTCATGATTGAATGAACAATATTTTGCGCCACATATCAAAGGTTAAGCTCACGATTAGGCGCATTTTAGAAACAAAAATACAAGCAAAATTACACCTGTGCGAGCATGTAACAAATTCAGCCTGAAATGATCGCGTCGAAGACCGGACGCGGCGACAGGGGGCGCGACAACCCGGTTTGCGTTTTTTACGCTTGCGTTTCTGAATCGAAGCCAGCCGTAAGGCTGTCTGATTTTCTTCGCGTGAGGGACAGTGACCGGAACGGCCGAGACTACAGGCTCGGGGAGGCGCAGCCGAGTATGGCCCGACGGTCAAAGACCGGCACGCCATGATGATAGCGGGGTTTACGATAGACCATTTTGTTCCGGCGGCTCCGGTTCCGAGGCCGGATGCTCGATGGTATCGATATAAAAGCTGAGGACGCCGTTAATCTCGTTCTGCCAGCCTGAGCCTCGCGCCTTGAACCATGCCAGTATAGCAGGATCAATAGCAAGCTTTTCATCAGGCTCTGCGGCCTGTTTGAAAGACGATGCTGGATTCGATTCATCCATACCTTAGTATAAAATATACTATATTAAGGAAATATTTAGATGCCGCGTGTTGAAACGCCCTTTCTTTCAATTGAGATCGGCCACGCGGGCGTATGTAATGCGCTTCGCAATAGGGTCACCTTTCCCGCCCGGGCTCATTATGGCCTGCAATCGGGCCGCCCTGTTCGTAGCGGGCCTTTTCCTCAGAGATTCGCTGCCCCTTCGCAGCCTCATCCCGCTGGTGCTTGGCGCTCGGGGACCTGCTCTTGCCATGACGGATGCAGGCCTCCGTCCTGTTGGGGTCCGAAACGCAAACGCAGTAGACCGCGTCTGACAGGCGCATTTCCGGACCCTCTTCGAACAACCAGGTTGTGGGGCGGGCCTCCGGCTCGTCATCCAGTCTGCCGACTGTAACATGTTGGGTTCGCCCGTCCGGGTCGGGCCGCTCGATCAGGATTTCGCCCGGCGCGAACTCGAAATGACGGTGCGCCAAATGCACGGCGAAGCGGGCCAATTTCCCGTGACGGGCCAAAGCGTCCCGGATTTCCTCAAGGCAGTCCAGATCGCTGTCGTCGAGCGTCGGTGTCTGGTGCAGCTCAGGCAGGTTCGCCCATTGCATCGGTCGGATCGAGAGGGCCATGTCATGCCTCCAGTCGCGGGTCCGCTCTTGTATAGGCGCTCTGAAATCGAAGGGGAAACTCGGCGATCTCGATTGGGGGGGAATGGCTGTAGCGGGCCTCCGCTACCACGCGCTCAATTGCACGATATCTTGCGCCAGAGCGCGCTACGACGTGAGCCCCGTTGAGCGCGTATCGACGCAGCGGCGCACTGTCTGGCGCTCGTTTTCGGCGAATACGCGCTCT